>CAYHIM010000013.1:0-17127 GCA_964356665.1 uncultured Gammaproteobacteria bacterium | reverse complement strand
AAAAGCGGACTACGATTTTATCAGAGCCAAACTTATTAAAAAAGGTTTTAGCGCCTTAACTGGAAAAGACGGCAAATGGATTCAGGCCAGAACAAAAGGTACTGGCGGAATTAATCCCCGAACTGGCGAACGTCGACCGATCACCAGAGCTTTTTATGCCAGGAAAGAATTTGTTAAAAAAATATTTGAACTCGCAAAATAAGGTGTCGCTTGCGACGAAATAAAAAAAATTTTCGCCCCCCAAATCAAATTCGCTTCGCGAATTATAAAAAAAGTTTTTGGAATTATTTTTAAAATACGTCAAGACCACGCTGCGCTCTCGCTATCGCTCGGGTCGCCTAACACGGCATAAGCGGTTCGGCACTCGGCTCGTGCCTCACGCAAATTTTTGCTTCCTTCGGTCGCAAAAACTTCGCTTATGCCGATACGTTATGCGAAATTTTTTCCAAAACCAAACCCTTAACATCTATGAAAATATACATTATTAGACACGGCGAAAGTACTTCGGATGTAAAAGAAAAATACGATGGTGATTACGACGATCATCTAACTAATAAGGGGCTGGGAGAAGCCGAAATAATTGCTAAAAATCTTTTAGACAGTAAAATCCAAATTATTTTTTCCAGTTCTAAAATCCGAGCAATTGAAACATCAGAAATTCTAAAAAATATTTTGAAATGTAAAATGATAGTTATGGAAGATTTAGCTGAACAAAATATTTATAGTGCTTATCCGGAATTAAGCAAAAATCAGCCAGAAGAAGAATATCGACGACTTGGAGAAGTTATGACTAACCGCGACGTTGAAATAGAAGGTGTTGAAACATATTCACATTTTAAAAATCGAGTTGTCGGATGTTTCTCGAAAATTACTAATGAAGATTATCAAACAGTTGCCATAATCACCCATGGCGGTCCTATCCGTTGTATATTTCGCGATATATTAAAAATGGGAGAATTTAAAAAAATTGGCAATGGCGCTATAATTGAACTGGAAAAAAATAATTTTGATTTTACAATAGCAAAAATCGACGGCGCTACCTTACAATGACGGGTTTGGTTTTGGAAAAAGCATCGCACAACACGGCATATCTGGTTTCGCTACGCTACACCCAAATGCTTCGCACTTCAGATGATGCCGATACGTTATCGGAAATATTTTTCAGAATTCAATTTCTTTTTTATAAATTTTTTATATTTTTTAACCAACAAATACTATGGAACAAAAAAACAACAAAGTAGTGAGCGTGCTTCTGATTGCTTTATACATCGCCTTGGTTCTTGTGGCCTGGTATTATGTTTCTACTTTCTTGGTAGATAAGGTAGCAGTCAGGGACTTAGTTTCTGGATATGGAATTTTTGCGCCGTTAGTATTTATGCTTATTCAAATCGGCCAAAACATCATAGCGCCTATTGCGCATTATCCAATTTTGTTAGCAGGTGGATTTATTTTCGGGCCGATTATGGGTTTATTCTACAATTGGATAGGTACTTCGATTGGCACCATTTTGATAATTTTGCTAACAAGAAAATATGGAAAGCCGATTGTGAATAAAATGGTTAGCCAAAAATTCATTGAAAAATACGATCATATTATCCAGAAACTAAGTCCTTTCGGATTGTTTCTAATCTACGCTTTGCCGGTTTTCCCAGACGACGAAATCAGCTACCTAATTGGTGTTTCCGCTATGCCATTTAAAAGCATTGCCTTTGCTATTTTGCTAGGAAAAATTCCAGGCTCTGCTTTGAGTTTTATGGGCGAGGAGGTCGTCAAGGGCTTGTCTCCAACAGCGATTATTCAGGTGTTGGTCTTAATAGTGGGCGCGCTATTCTATTTTAGAAAAAATATAAAAAAATTATTTATTAAAAAGGAAGCGAAATTGAATTCTGAAAAATACATCCGATAACAAAGAATATCTGGTTCAAGAATTTTTCATCAATAATATTAACAAGGAGTAAAAAATTCTTTCACCCATATTTTTGCCTCTTTTTCTTTTTTAAAATATAATAAGGAAGCGAGACAAAAACATCAGATATTCTTAAACGTTATATGCCATTGTTCACTAAAAATTTTTCTACCTTTTAGCTAAAATAATATGAAATACGTACACACAAACATAATTGCCAAAGATTGGAAGAAACTATCTGATTTCTATATCAAGGTTTTTAATTGTACACCCGTGCCACCAGAAAGAAATCTCAAAGGCGATTGGCTAGAAAAATGTACGGGGGTAAAAGACGCTTCTCTGAAAGGAGTTCATTTGCTTTTGCCTGGATTTGATAAAGATGGTCCAACCTTAGAAATTTTTCAATACGAGAGTAATGAGGACAAGCTTAGTCCTGTTGCAAATAGAGAGGGTTATGGTCATATTGCTTTTTCCGTTGATGATGTTGACGCTGTACTTAAAGATATGATTTCTTCTGGTGGCACTACACTTGGTGAAGTAATTCGAAAAGAATTTGGCAAAGGAATTTTGGTATGTGTGTACGCAAAAGATCCTGAAGGCAATATTATTGAGCTTCAGAAGTATGAACCGAAAAATTTTTAGTTCACAACAGCATATAACACGGCATATCTGGTTCCAGCATTTTTCATTAATAAATAATAAGGAGTAAAAAATTCTTTCACCCATATTTGCCTTCGCTTTGCTCCGGCAAACATCAGATATGCCGAAACGTTATGCCGAAATCGCTCGCTCCCCCTCCCGCCCTGCGCTGCGCTTCGGTTGGTCGGGTCGCTCGCTTAAGATTTCGCCTAATGTTTTCGGAAATAATTCCGGTTATGCGGCTGTCCGCTCGCTCCGCTCGCTTAAGATTTTATATAATTAAATCAAATGCCTTATGAAATTTGAAAATCAATCTGAAAAAAAATTTTGGAAACCTTATGCCGAAAAAGAAAAAATAATGAAAGAGTATGAAGATGCAAAAGAAAATATTGAGAAATTCAGCGGATTAAAGCTATCTAACATAGAGTTAGTTGGCCTTAAAAAAATTACGGGAGACTTTATGAAAAAAATGGTAAACGATAAAATAAGAGGAATAAGTGGAGAAAACAGATTGGTACCTTATGAAGAAATCCCCGCGAGATTTTTTTGGGAGTTCTATGGCATCAGACAAGATGAATTTAATAGCTTATTCCCTGGTGATGAAGATGGAAAAGGCCATTCAACTGTAAAAGAATCCACAAAAAAATATTTTCAAAAATTACAAGAGGAACGGCATTTAATTTAATGACTTTATATAACACGGCATATCCGACTTGAGTAAAATCGCAATTTACATAAATTAAGGTACGCGATTTTACTCCGCCCTAATTTGCTTTATTTTCTTAATTTTGCTATTATTTATGTAATAGTTATTAGTATTAATTAATCATATGAAAAATACAAATTTTACAGTTTATATAGAACAAGACGAGGATGGCATGTTTGTTGGCTCTATTCCGGTTGTGCCCAGCTGTTATGCTGAAGGAAGAACACAAAAAGAAATGCTAAAAAATTTACAACAGGTTTTAAAGCTTTGTCTTAGGAATGTTAATGTCAAAGAAGTAGAAAAAACTAAATTTGTCGGCATTCAAAACTTAGAACTCAACTATGCCTAAACTAGTGCCGATCAAACCGAAAAGATTGGTCAAAATTCTTTTATCTTTAGGATTTGAAAGGCGTGACGCCGAAGGGTCTCACGTCTTTTTTGCGCATTCAGACGGACGAACAACAGTAATGCCTATGCATAACAGAGATTTAAGCAAAGGACTGCTTAGAAAAATTCTAAACGATGTTAATTTATCTATTGCAGAATACGATAAATTAAGAAAATAAATCAAACTCCGCATATACGGAAACATTATCGGAAATTTTGCTCTTTAAAACAAATACTTTGGGGAAGCTAAATTGTAAATAAAACATGAAGGGGAAACACTATGCTTAACATGGACTTTTTTCCTAATGGTGTGCGCTGCGAAAGGTGCGGATTTCCTCATGTTATCTGCACATGTGGCTTAACAAGAGTCGAGTTAGGAATACCATGGTATCTTGACCCGACAATACGAATAATCCCATGCGTGGAAAACGAGAATGGAGAATTTGTGCCTGTAGAAGAGGCCAGCGAATAATTAAGCTTCTAAAAATAGCCGGGGAAGGAATATTGTTAAATGCTCTTTCCCCGCCTCCCCAAAATATTTGTTTGGCTGGTTTTAAGTTTTGCATATGGAAAAAAAACCAAATCTTTATTCGGCTGAAGATAAATTTAAACGATTAATTCAAGCGAGATTTAATCTCTGGGTTTCTCTTATTTATGATGCTGATTTGAAAGAGGAAATCAAAACAGAAATAAAAAACAGGCTGTTAGAGTTTAAAGATGGGGCATTTAAAAATTGGGACAATCTGGAGGATGCGGTTTACGGTACAATTTCCTCAATTTTAACCATAACTGAAAGCGATAATAATAAAAATGAAGCAAAAACTTTGTTTACCAATATTAAAGATGATATTTGGGCATTATTTAAAGAAATAAAAAATTAATGTTTTTATGATTTAATGTTTTAATGCCTAATTCGTCGCTAAAATACTGCGCTTATACGAACTTAGATTTTCTAAGGCAATTCCCGTGCCTTTGGCGACGCAAAAAAGCGCTTCGTCCGCGACATACGCCGGCACGCCGGTCGTGCGCGCGAGCAGCTGGTCAATGTTGCGCAAAAGCGAAGAGCCGCCGGCAAGCACCATTCCTTTATCCATAATGTCAGCGGCAAGTTCGGGGGGCGTGTTCTGCAACACTTGCTTGGCGGACATCACGATTGCCTCCAGTTCATTTTGAATCGCGTCCGTTACGTCATCGGAAGTAACGGTTACGATGCGCGGCAAACCGGAAACAATGTCGCGCCCCTTTACCTCCATGGTTAATTTATCTTCCAAATATAAAGCCGAGCCGATGTTAATTTTTATCTCTTCCGCCGTGCGCTCGCCAATGGCCAAGTTATATTTTTTGCGGGTGTAATTGGCAATCGCCGCGTCAAATTTATTCCCGCCGACGCGCACGGAATTAATGGCCACAATGCCGCCCAAAGAAATAACCGCCATTTCCGCGGTGCCGCCGCCGATGTCAATAATCATATGTCCCGACGCCGAGCCAATGGGGATATCGGCGCCGATGGCGGCCGCCACCGGCTCTTTAACGATGTAGGCGGCTTTAGCGCCGGCGGCAATGGTCGCGTCCGTAACCGCGCGGCGTTCGGTAGAGGTGATGCCGGCCGGCACCGCAATCATTACTTCCGGCCGGAATAAACGCACTCCCCCTAAAGCTTTATTTACAAAATACCGCAGCATCGCTTCGGTTGTTTTATAATCGGCAATCACGCCGTCTTTCAGCGGCTTAATCGCGACAATAGTCTCCGGCGTCCGGCCGACCATTTCTTTGGCTTCATTGCCCACGGCCAAAATTTTGTGGTCAGTCAAAGATATCGCCACTACCGAGGGTTCGTTAATCACAATGCCGCGCTTAGGCAAATGCACCAGCGTATAAGTTGTTCCGAGGTCAATTCCGATTCGCTTAGCAAACATAAATGTTCAAAGAGTTATTATGGATTTAGAATGTTATAAATCCGCATGCACTCTTTCTGCCCTCCATTTCCAAAAATACTTCAGCCAACTCGCAATATGGGTTCTGATGCTGGGGTTAAAAATTCCGGTCAGCCAATTGCCCTCTCCGCTAAAGCGATGCGGGTAATGGATAAAGACGGCTTCGGGATAATACCAAACTTCCCAGCCCGCCTGCCACATCCGCCGGCACAGGTCGGTATCTTCAAAGCCCAAAAAATAACGTTCGTCAAAATAACCCACCTGCTCTAAAGCCGCGCGGCGAATAAATAAACAGGCGCCGTAAAGCCAATCCGCCCGGCTGGCTTTATCATAATTTTGGCCTTTAGTTAAGTATAAATTTAATTTATCTGCAATAATTTTTAACTTCTGCAGCGGCGTCCGCCGGTACACCGGCGTCAATAAAGAAGGAAAGCGGCAGCGGGTGTATTGCAGGCTGCCGTCCGGATTAATTAATTTTGGCCCGGCTAAACCTACCCGAGGGTTAGCGGCCATAAAGTTGTACATTTTTTTTACCGCGTCGTTTAAAACCACCGTATCCGGATTTAAAATAACCAGACACTTTCCTGCCGCCTGTTTAACGCCTAAATTATTGCCCGCGCCCATGCCTAAATTCTTACGGGATTCAATTAAAATAACGCCGGCAAAATTTTGCTCAAGCGTTTCTTTAACGTCGTCGCGAGAATCGTTATCTACCACGATAATTTCATAACGTAAATTTCCCCAATCAGAAGCAACAATGCTTTTTAAGCAATTTTTCAGCAGACCCTTTGATTTATAGTTTAAAATAATAAATGAAATATCCATAAATAAAATTTCTAATGGCTAATTTCTAATTTCTAAATAATTTCTGCGGATTGAAAATTAGAAATTTTAATGTATCCATCCCCGCACGCTTTTGGGTTTTATTTTTTTGCGTTCACGCAGCAGCCGCGGCAATTTCAAAATAACTTCCGCCCAAGCCCAAAGCGAACGTTGCTCAAACAATAAAATATATAAAAACTTTTTTAGCTCGTACCAGAAGATAAAAATGCCGTAACGGAAAAAATCAGCGGCCGCCCAATCTTTAATTAAAATAAAAAGATGGTTGCGGTAGGAAAAATAGTTTGCCCAAGCTGATTTTTGGCGGCGGTTAATAACGACATCGGTTATCGTGGAGCGTTCATTGCCGGCGATACTGCGGTCATGGTAAGCGATAGCGCTGCCTGCGTGCCACGCTTTCCAGCCGTTTGCCCGCAGGCGGAAAGCTAAGTCAATATCTTCCTGATAACTAAAAAAATGCTCGTCAAAATAGCCGACTTGCCGCAACGACTCAACGCGATAAAGCGGCAAACAGCCGGAAACGCCAAATACCTCTTCGGTGTGGTCATATTGGCCGCTGTCTTTTTCTCCCGCTCCCCTGTCCGCCACCCGGCCAGAGCGAAATAACGATAGTCCGGTTGTGTCAATAATATCGGTTTTTCCCGCGTTCGTCAATTTAGCGGCGTATTTAAAATTCCAGCGTAAAACTTTACCCGCAAACGCGCCGGCTGACGAATGGCTCTCCATAAAATTCATTAGTTGGGCAATATAATCCGGCTCTAAAATTGTATCCTGATTTAAGAGTAAAATAAATTCAGAGCGGCACTGTTGAATAATTTTATTATGGCCGGCGGCAAAACCGATATTGAGCGGCTCGGGCGGCAAAACAACGGTGTTGCTGCGTCCGCTGCTTATTTCCTTAACGAGAGCGAAACTACTATCAGTTGAACCGTTGTCTAAAATAAAAAGTTGAAACTCTTGATAACTTTGGTTAAAAATTGAGTTAAAACAATACGGCAGATAATCCGCGCCGTTATAGACTACTAAACTGATTGCTAATTTATTCGCCATAAAAAATTTGAGACCGCCTGCCTAATTTAGGCGAACGGCCTCCTTGCCAACATCAAATCATCATAATTAAAATCAACCTCCGCCAGCGGCATTAATGGTAACCGCATCGCTAATGGTCCCTTCGCCTATAACGTTGACGGGCGCGCGGCTGGAATACCCTTCCGCCTGCAGCGATTCTAATTTAAATTGCGCTCTTTTGCCGGCGGTGATATTTTCGGTATCGGCGTTAATGGTTAAATTTAAAGTCGCTCCCGCTCTAATTACTAAATTAAGATTGGTAAAAGTGTAAGTGCGCGAATTCGGCTGGGTAATCACGGCCGAAACCCGACCGCCGGCATAAAACGCGAGCTCGGAAAAACCAGCCGCATAAGTTACATCATCGGACGAAGTCGCTAAACTCATCACGATAGTAGTAATTTTAATCTGTTCGTCAACCGCGGCCGCTAAATTAAAATTGCCTAATTCCACTCTATCGGCGCCCGCTGTCGCTGCGCCGCCGTTGCTTAAGCTGCCGCTAGTAACAGTCAGCCGCGGCGCATAGACCAACATTAATTGACCGGCGGCGGCTACTGCCTGCGTGTAAGTAGTATTATCTAATCCGATTTTATAGCTTAATTCAGGAATATTAATCCGGTAAGAATTGTTGGATTGGGAATTGGCCGGCACTTTAGCCACTACCCATAAAATTGGCGCCGCGTTAGCCGCCACTTTATAATTGCCTAAATTGACATCCGCTGTTGCGCCGCCCCTCACTCTTTCTTTATCAATGGCAACTATCACCTGCCGGCTGGTTTTTTCCATAATCGAGATATTATCGGCAATATCCGGCGCGCCGTTAAATTTTTCCACCTGCAGTTTAAGCCGCTGTAAATACAAATCTTGCTCCGCATTGCGCAATTCAAACTGGGCAAAAATGGTATCCTCCTGACCGCGGAAAATTTCCCGCTCGCTATCGGTTAATTGCGACGCAAAAAACCCGACCCCAGCGCGCCTAAATGCTATCCGATTATAATTATCGCTTGTTCCCTGACCAATGGGAAAACTGGCGGCGCTCGCCACTACTAAATTAAACCCCTGCGTCAAACCTTTAACCTGAATATCATCAGCGCTATTAAGCACCAATTTTAAAGTTTCCCCTTCGCCCTGGAGAATGTCTATTTTGAGCGATATTTCTACCGGGTTATCTTTAGTGACTGCAATGTTATTGTTGCTTAAATCAAAAGTGGCTCTTCTATTCTGCAAGTATCGGACTGCCTTGATTAAAGTGCGGTCTTTATAAAGAGATATGTTTTCAATGCTCGCGTCGCTAGCGGTGCCAAAATTAGTAAAAGTAAGGGAGCTAATGGCGGCTCTTTCATTGCCGCTAGTTTCTTCAATGATAAACTTCGCTACCGTTTCGTTGCGGGAACCTAAATTTACATCCCGCAAAGTATTATTAATCGTTTGGCTGGATATTCTTACCTGGCCGATTAAACTGTCAGCCGCTATCAGCCGGTGCGTGGCCGCAAACAAGGGAAAAATGCCGCTTACCGTTGCGTCCGCCCGAACATCGCCTTCCGATTGAATGCCTAAACTGACGGTATGATTTACCTCCTGTCCCGGAGCAAAGTTAAGTTTGATGCGTAAAATTTTAGGCGCGGCGCGCGAAACTACTGCCGGTCCCCTGATAAAATTTATATTAATTGCATTGTTAATAATATTGGCGCTAGAAGCAAACTCCACGCCATTTTCATCTTCCACGCGGACGGACGTTATTTTATTAATGTCTAACAAACCGCTTTTAGTTAATTTTAAGCCGCTAATATTAACGCTGTCCGTTAACGCCTGGAACCTAAAAACGGCTGCCAAATTCCCGGCGGTAGCAAACGGCAAAATGCTTGCCGCGGGTGAACTTGAATCCAAAGTGACAATTATTTGTTTGGCGGCTGCTGGTGTTACGGCTTGGCCTCCTCGGCGCACTAAATCAACATTAAAATTAATTGTTTGGTAAGTATCTAAATCCGCTTGGTTAACGGTTAAAATTTTGCCCCAAGCCAAGCCAGCGTTCAAGAATTCATTTTCGCTCGGTACCCAGGCTTTTTGGTTGCCCCGGATATAATACACGCGCGCGCTGCTCGCTTCTTTTAACAATACTGCGTCCTCCCAAAAGCTTAAATCTTTGCCGCTCAATTCCACCACCTCGGCCCAGCGATTATTGGGATAGGCGGCAAAAGCCGACGGCGTGAGATGATATTTTTTTAAATTATTATTGTAGTTTAAAAAATAGGTCCTGCCTGTGCCCCGCTCTTTTACTAAACGCGCCAAGGGATATCTGGCTAATTCGGCGGCGCTGATTGCCCGCACGTTGCGGAAATTATAATCGTAAGAATAAAAAATTTCCTCGTTGCGGATAGGATATTTAAAATTTCCGACGATAGCGTAAATCGTTGGCGCACTGGCTAATTTAACCAGCCTCACCTGATTGCTGAATAAACTTAGCCCGCTAGAGTTATTTTGGATTTGAACTCCCAGTACTTTTCCGGTCTGTAAATATTTATCAAAACCATAAGCAAAAGCGGCTATGGCGAGAGTAAATGCCAGCAGACTTAAAAGAATAAACCATAAAACTGACGTTTTCATTGTGCGCCACCAAACTGCTGTAGTCATAAGTTTTTAGTTGTCATTCCGGCCAAGCGGAGCGCGAGCCGGAATCCAGTTATATCTACAGCTTATATTATAACACACATCTCCTTTGTCAAACAAATTTAAAAAGCAAGGTATAATTTCTTGCTTTTTGTCTGGAGCCGATGGTGGGGATTGAACCCACAACCTACAGTTTACAAAACTGTTGCTCTACCACTGAGCTACATCGGCACTCGGCGACTGGCGGGCAGGCAAAACTTTAATTAGAATATCACGACTGTAAAATTTTATCAACATAATCTTGCGCTGATGTAAATATGTATGTTTCTACTTTTTGCGTTTTTTGCACTTCATCATAATTATCCATAAACCATTGCATCTTATTTTTCAAACTCTCCTTATCACCCGCTTTGAATAAAAATTCGTGATTTAAAATTTCCGGAATGCCGCCAATATTACTCGCGATCACCGGCAGATTATTCTGTTTCGCTTCCCTAATCACGGTTGGCTGATTTTCGTAACATAACGACGGCACAACTAAACAATGTGCCTTACTCATAATTATTTTTATTTCGTCATGGCTCTTGCCGCCCAATAATTTAATTTTATTTGATGTTTGATATTTGATGTTTAATATTTTGTAATCGCCGTCTCCTGCAATCCACAATTCGCATTTGTCATTATTCAATTCCATAAACGCCTCAACTAACAACTCCACTCCCTTGTGCTTGGCGAGTTGTCCGACGTACAGGAAGATAAAATTTGTTAAGCCGATGCCCCTTTTGACTAAAGAGGAGCGCAAGCAAGCGTGATTTATTTGTTCACCACCACCCCCTTCCTCCTCCTCGCTTAAGGAGGGGTATGCGCCCACACTATTTTTTACACTCATGGGGTTCGCCATCACCATTTTTTTTGCCTTCCTAAAAAATCCCCGTTGCGCGTGTTCGTCCAAGAGCCATTGCGACGGCGAAATCACCATATCCACCGAACGGAATAATTTTTTATTGCACCATTGATAAACGCGCACTAATAAACCATCAACTTTTTTTTCTTTGCCAACGAGCATCAGTCCGGACGGATGTAATAGCTGAATGTCGTGCAAAGTATGAATGTGCCTGATGCCGCAATGTTTAATAGCAAGCGGCGTTAAAAACCCAACACCCGTTAAATTATGCGTCATTACTAAATCCGGCTGCTCACGCTTTAATATTTTTTTAATTTTAAAATAACTTTGCGGGTTAAACATATCAATCAGGTGCCAAACTAACCTCAACGCCGCCGGCAGCTTATGCAGATTATAATAAGAAATTATATTCCAAGGGGAAAAAAAGTAACGAGTAACGAGTAACGAGTAGCTAGTAATATTGCTGTCATTGCTAGTAGTCGCTAGTTCCTGACTTTCGACTTTATGGACTTTCGACCCCGAGTCATGCGACGGGGTCAACTTTATGGACTTTACAACTGGTCGCGTGCTCACGACCACACCCTTATGCCCAGCTTCAACCAAGCCGTCAGCAATGGTTTTAACGACCTGTTCCGCCCCGCCGCGCGCGTATGGCTCGTATAAATTATTAATTAAAACTATTTTCATAACTCCTACCAATTACCCGCCCGCCTCGCTACGCTCGCGTTGCGGGCAGGCAAATCAAATACAAATATACAAACAAAAGCGGTAATTTATTTATATCATTTTTGTTAGTAAAATGGCGCGTCTCTACATTCTAAATTCCTCTATTAGCTTCTCCCCTATCTTCCTCCAATCATACTTTTCCTCCACTAACTCCCTTGCCGCCCGGCCCATTTTCAGCCGCTTTTGCGGATAGCGCAAATATTCTTCCAGCTTTTTTTGCAAATGCCGCGCGCTGCCGGGCGCAACCGTTATGCCTTGCACGCCGTTAATAAATACCGAGCGCACGCCGGATAAATTTGAAGCCATTACCGGTACGCCGCAAGCCATTGCCTCAACTAGCACCATCCCGAACGCCTCGCTTTTATCAACGGAAGGCAGGACAAAAATATCCGCCAAATTATAATATTTTACCAGCTCTTCCTCCGTAACTCTACCGGCAAAAATAACATCCTGTGCAATTTTTAATTCTTTTGCCTGCGCTTCATACATCTCCCGCAAATCACCGTCACCCACAATTATTAATTTAGCGTTATGCGTTATGCGTTGCACGTTATGCGAAAATGCTTCCAGCAAGATATCAACTCCTTTGAAGCGGTGCGCCTGATCCAGCGCGCCGACAAATAAAATCACCCGCTCGCCCTTCTTTATCCCTAATTTATCTCTCAACGCTTGCAGTGCCGCGATATCATAAGGCAAAACGTGGAATTTATCCAAATGCACGCCGAAAGGAATTTCGTTGAATTTTTCCGGCCAGGATTGGAAATATTTTTTAACGCTGGAATGCGCGACGTAATCTAAGGAGGCGGAAATAATTTTATCCGCCCGCTTAAATAAGCTTTTTTTAATTACTAAGGAGGGCAGACTTAAAATTTTTGCCGGCCAGCTTAACGCCGGCGTATCCATATGAAAATGAATTACCAGCTTGACTTTGGGGTTAAATAACTTAAACAGCCAGACGACTTCCGCTCCGCCAAAAAACGGATAGTGCAGATAAATGGCGTCAAAATTTTTTAATTCTTGATATAATTTCGGAATAAAAGCGCCCAAACCAAGTTGCAGTAAAGGCTTGATATATTCAACTTTAATTTTGTCATTTTGAACCGTAATAGATTCCTCATCACTCCTCTCCTCGGAAGGGAAAAGCGGCGTAAAAACCACCACCTCATTGCCCCGTGCCAACAGCCGCGCTAATTCAGCCGCGCTGTTGCCCATGCCGGAGCGGTAAGGAGGAAAAGTTGGCGTAACCACGGCGATTTTCATAAATAATCAAAGAGGCGATAAAATATCTTTAATAGGCACACCGCCCTTTTTAATTTTAGTAAAATCAATGACTTCCTTAAAATATTTATGATTTTTAATTTCCGGCGGCAAATATTCCTGCTCTTCCTGATAATCATACTCGGGCGAATATTTGTAGCCCTTGCCGTAGCCCAAATTTTTCATCAGCTTCGTCGGCGCGTTGCGGATAGGCAAGGGCACGGGCAAAGAACCGTAATTTTTTACATCTTCCTCTGTGGCGCCGTAAGCAACATACAGTTCATTGCTTTTTTTTGATTTCGCCATATACACTACCGCTTGCGCTAAATTTACCGAGCACTCGGGCATCCCGATATAGTGGCAGGCCTGGTATGCCGCAACCGCCTGCGGCAAAGCCAAAGAATTAGCAATGCCGATATCTTCGGAAGCAAAGCGGATCAGGCGGCGCGCGATATAAAGCGGATCTTCGCCGCCGGCTAACATCCGCGCCAGCCAATACAGCGCCGCGTCCGCGTTTCCGCCCCGCATTGCTTTATGCAAAGCCGAAATAATATTGTAATGCTCCTCGCCGACTTTATCGTACAGGAGTGATTTTTGCAACGCCTCTTCAATTATTTTTTTGCCAATTATCCCCTCACCCCCTCCTAACCTCCCCCTTGTTAAGGGGGAGGAACTCTCTGGCTCACCTTTTATAGCTCCCCTCTCTTTACTAAGGAGAGGGGTTAGGGGCGAGGTTTGCGCCGCTAATTCCAACGCGTTCAACGCCACGCGCGCGTCCCCATCCGACATCTGGCTTAAAAATTCCAGCGCTTCCTTTTCTATTTTGACATTTTTCAATTCAGGCAAATTTTTCAGCGCCCGTTCAACTAAAGTTTGAATATGCGCGGCGGTTAATTTTTCCAGCACAAAAACACGGCAGCGCGACAATAGCGCCGAAATAACTTCAAACGAAGGGTTTTCGGTAGTCGCGCCGATTAAAGTAATAACGCCGTTCTCTACATACGGCAAAAGCGCGTCCTGCTGCCCTTTGTTAAAGCGGTGAATCTCGTCAATAAAAATAATTGTTTTTTTGCTTTCTTTCCGCCTTTTCGCCGCCGCCGCCACTTCCCGCCGGATGTCTTTGACGCCGCTTGCTACCGCGCTCAAGGGCACAAATTCCGCCTGCGTTAAATTAGCGATAATGCGCGCGAGCGTTGTTTTGCCGCAACCGGGCGGCCCCCAAAAAATAATAGAGGGCACGCGGTCCTGTTCAATCGCCTGCCGTAAAATTTTTCCGGCCCCGATAATTTTTTCCTGCCCGGCAAAATCGTCTAAAGTGCGCGGACGCAGGCGGTCAGCTAAGGGAGCATTTAAATTTATAAAGTTGCTTTGCGACACAAAAATTATTAAATTTCTAATTCCTAATGTCTAATTTCTAATCAAACCTCAATGGGTTAATGTCCAATGTCCAAAATGACGCGTCTCAATTTTAAATTTGTTTATTTATGTATTAGACATTAAGACATTAGACATTTATAAGACATTAGACATTTATAAGACATTAGACATTTATTAGTAATTAAAAATTAGAAATTAGAAATTTTATTGTCCGTATCTTCTTTCTCTCTTATTATATTCGTCAATAATATTAATTACGTCCATTTCTTCAAAATCCGGCCAATATTTTTTTAAAAACAACAGTTCGGCGTAAGCGCTCTGCCAGAGTAAAAAATTAGACAGGCGCTGTTCGCCGGCCGTGCGCACTATGATATCCGGGTCGGGCAGCTGCCCCTGATACAAATATTTGCGGATAATTCCTTCGTGAATTTGCTCTTCGGTTAATTGATGTTTAATAATTTTTGTTACCGCGTCCAAAATTTCCGGCCGCCCGCCGTAGTTAAAACAGATGTTAAAGGTGCCGGACAGATGAGTTTTTGTTTTAACCATTGCCTCTTCGCATAAAGCCGGCAGTTCTCCGGGCAACTCCTCTATCCGCCCGCTGAACAGCATGCGATAATCTTTTTTCTTAAAATCTTCCAGCAATTCTTTTATTCCCTGTTCCAGCAAACTCATTAAATAATTAACCTCGTCTTTAGCCCGACTCCAGTTTTCGGTGGAAAAAGCGTACACGCTTAGTACTTTTACGCCGCGCAGAAAAAACCAGTCGGTTGCTTCCCTCATTTTGGCGTAGCCGCGCCGGTGCCCTTCCAGTTGCGGCAGGTTGCGCTCGCGCGCCCAGCGCCGGTTGCCGTCCATAATTATACCGACGTGGGCAGGAATTTTCTTTTTATTAGCGTCGTTCATATTTTATTGTCATTGCGAGGAGAAGCCCGCCAGCTGGCGGAGCGACGACGAAGCAATCCCGTTGTTTATCAGACATCTTACTATGCTTAGTTATAAAAATCTTTTGTCAAATCGCGCCAGTCAGAATTAATACTTTCTATCAAAACAATTTTCTTTTGGCGTGAACCGCCCTTGATTTGTTTTTCTCTAAATATTGCTTCTCCTATATTAGCAAACATTTCGTAATATACTATTTTATCAGCATTGTATTTGGCGGTAAAAATATTTTTATTAATCTTTTGTTTATGCTGGTCATCACGATTAAGTAAATGATTGGTTACGCCGGTGTATAAAACTGTGTGGCGTTCATTGGTTGTGATGTATACAAAGTAACATCGTTCTCGCATAGACATAATTTTTATCTGGATGTGGCGGGATTGCTTCGCTTCGCTCGCAATGACATTATTTTATTATTTTTATTAATTTCAACCTCTCGCTAACTCCGCTAAGCATTTTTATATTTTCTTTAGCAATACCAAATTCTTTCGCTAAAAATTTAATCAGCACGGCGTTCGCTTTGCCTTGCTCCGGTTTGGCCGCTATATCAATTTTAACCGTCTCATCGCTCATTATATCTTTCAAAGCTGTCATGGCAGCGTTGGGCCGGACTTTAAGGCGTAAATACACTTCTTTTTTACGCTGCAGTTGTTGTTTAAACTCTGATAAATCCATACTTGACTTGTTGTAAAATAAATTTTAAGCTAATAACATCCTAAAAAACTAAAGGAGGTCTTTGCCATGACAGCAACTACTGTTTGGCAACTTGCCGTGACCCTAGCTATTGGTGGTTGCGTCTTAGCGTTCATTTCTGAAGTAATGGTTACTTGCCTGCCGAAAAAAGGAACGGCTGAATATGATGAGGTAATTACCCAGCAACAAAAAAAGGTCTTTATCAGATGTTTTTGGTTGGGAATAATTCTGATGCTAGTTAGCGTCCCAATTTTTTTATACGGCTATCTAACCCGAATATCTTAAGAAATGGCCGCTCACCTTACTAATTTCGACTCCATCGCTGGAGTCTTTTTTTATCTAATAATTAATCAAAAAATCACGAAAATTTTTTATAGCGTCATCCGTTACTTTAACTTCTCTAATTTGCGCTCCCGACGGTCCGCTCTGACACCATTGGATAAATTTTTCCAAGCTCTTTTCTTCCCCTTCCGCTTCAATAGATACTGACTCATCCGGCTCATTGCGGACAGAACCGGTAATGCCTAATGCCAGCGCCTTTTGCCGGCTAGCGTAGCGAAAGCCGATGCCTTGCACTTGGCCGATAATTTTTATATTAAAATGCTTGAGCATATTTACTCTTTTGCCTATCTCTCATCTTGTCTACTAACGATTATCGCCGCTGCCGGCTAACACCCCGCGCGCCTGCCGCGACTGCGTTTTAGCTAAATTGCGCCGCGCCACTTCTTCTAACTCAAAATTTAAGTCGGTGGCAATCTGCGCCAGGTACCAAAGCACATCGCCTAATTCTTTGACAATATCTTCTTTGTGCTCCTGATTTATTTGGCCGTCATAATCGCGCAAAATTTTTTTCATTTTTTCCGCTACCTCGCCCGCTTCGCCGGCAAGCCCCAGCACCGGATAAGTTAAACCGTAACCTTTAGCCGGATAAATCGCAGTCTGGCGCGACTGGCGCTGATATTCGTTAAAAGTCATATTTTATTTAATTATATTTTAATTGGTAAGCGGCGATACCAAAGGCAACCGCGACATTAAGCGATTCTTTTTTGCCGCGCATGGGAATTTCCACTATTACATCTGCTTTAGCTAAAATATCCGGCGGCAAACCGTCAATCTCTGCGCCAATAACAAGAGCTATTTTATT
>CAYHIM010000012.1:0-17305 GCA_964356665.1 uncultured Gammaproteobacteria bacterium | reverse complement strand
ATTTTACCTATGTCCGCCAAAAAGGGCCTTACGGCAACGGCACTCCGGTTTTAAATTGCCGCCATCTTATCGGCGACGAGCCGTTCGCGGTTATTTGGGGCGATGATTTATTTGTCGGCGAAGGCAAGCCGCGGCTGCGGCAACTCATGGAAGCGTATGAAAGGTATACGGCGCCGATTTTAAGCTGCATTGAAGTTGATAAGGAAGGAACGTCAAAGTATGGGATTATTGAAGGCACAAAAATAGCCAAAGATATTATACAGGTAAAAAATATTATTGAGAAACCGGGACCGAAAAAAGCTCCTTCGCATTTAGCCAGCATTGGCGCTTATATTTTAACGCCGGATATATTTTCTCTGCTCGCTAAAACCAAACTAGGCAAAGACGGCGAGCTGTGGCTCGTGGACGCTATTTTTGCTTTGGCGCAAAAACGGCCAATTTACGCTAAAAAAATCAAAGGCAAATTTTACGATACTGGCTCAAAACTCGGTTGGCTGAAAGCAAACATTGATTTTGCGCTTGAGCGGGAAGATTTAAAAGATGAGTTGAAAAAATATTTAAAAAATTTGAACTAAAAAAAACCGCGGGGGTAGAACTCGCGGTTTTTATTTTATATCCAATTTGTACAATTCTTGGTTTGACATAACGCCGCCGATAAAATAAATATACCGCCCGTCAGGGCTTATTGCCGGGGAGGTGATGTTCGGCGCCTCTAAAATTTTAGTAACATTAAAATAATCTTTGCTTTGGAATTCAACCGCATTGATATTAGAGCGGGTGCTATAAAAAAAATAGTCGCTTGCCTTCGGATGCGGCCAAACTTTATTAATTTGTTCGCTCGTTCTAGTGATGAGCGACTTTTCTTTAGTTTCTTTATTATAGAGCCAGATTTCAAAGTCGTTCCAGAATAACATTGTCTTTCCCTCGCCGACTAAAGAAAAATTTTTGATGTTAGTTATGAATTCTGTAGCAGGGATAAAGGAGCGGGGGTCAATAAGCGCTAGCGTGTTGCGCCGGCTGTCATAAAGATAAATAAAATCGTCCGCCTTTTCTAAAAATAAATAAGCGGCGGCGGCGGGCAAGACAATACTGCCTATTTGTTCGTCACTGGCTAAAACAGTTATATTTAGCATCCAGCCGTCGTTTAATTTGGTTAATGTCAATAAATTATTATTGCGCACTAAGAAATCTTGGCTAACGGGGGCGTTACTGATAAGAGTCGCTTTTTTGACAATAAGATCAAATTGGTAAAGGCGGTTATTTTGCTCTAAATATAATTTATTATCGCTAAAAGAATCCCATTTAATATTGGCAATGGGGGAGAAAACATAGTCTTTTACGGCCCCTTCTTTAATTCCAGTTTCAATATTAAAAACCGGATAACTGCCGCCAGTAATTAAAACTTTTTTATCGCTGGGCGCCCATAAAATTTTAACTAGCGCATTGCCAATTTTTTCTGCCGCTAACGGAATCTCCCGCTTTTGTCCGCTAGTTAGTTCTAAGATAACTAAAGATTCTTTTGTGAGCACAGCCAGATATTGCCCTTGGCGCGAAAGATAGCCGCCGCTAACGGATTGCTCTGACACTGCTTCTGGTTGTGTTCGGCGAAATAAAATAATTTTATCCAGTAAAAATGTCTGGCCGGGGTTAATCGTTATCCTCCTTTGGTAATCAAAGTAGCTGTCTTTAGTTAAAGTCACTTCATATTCATCCGGCAATAGATTTCTTAATTTCTGTGGAGTTTTGAGCTCGGTATCTTGGTAAAACCAATCATAAAGCCAATTATATTTACGTTTATCGCCTAAGTTGATATTAGCCCCTTTAGGTTCGCTGGTTAAAATTAAAATACCGGTGCGACGCACTTGCTTAGAAGAAAAATCAAACTCATAGCCGGCGGCATAAAACGATATTACCGGCGCTAAAATTAAAAAAAGAATAATTAAAAAAATATAAAGCAAACGGCGGTGCCAAAGAGTCATCATAATTATTCGCTTAGCGGTTTTATATCGGCGCCGATAGTTTGCAAGCGCCAGCAGATATTTTCGTAGCCGCGGTCAATAGAATAGGAATTGCGCAACAGGGAGCGGCCGCGAGCGGCCAGCATGCAGATTAAAATGTTAATTGCCGGCCGGAGCGCGGGCGGGCAGATGATTTCCGCCGCCTTTAGTTTAACCGGCCCCTGCACGGTAACGCGATGGGGGTCAATTAAAGTAACTTTGGCTCCGAGCTTATTAAGCTCGGTGTAGTAAATGGCCCGATTTTCATAAACCCAATCATGCACGAGCGTCGCGCCTTTAGCTTGAGTAAGAATGGGGATAAAAAGCGGCAGATTATCAATATTAAGGCCCGGGTAGGGAAGCGGATGGATTTTATCCGCCGGCGCCAATAGCGTTGAAGGCATAAGCGTGATATCTGCCAAAGCAAAATACCCGTTGGCTGACGGGCGCGGGCGGGAAAGTTTAAATTTTTGCCCCATTACCCGCAACCTTTCCAGTTCAATGCTCAAAAAATCAATCGGACAATGAGTAATGGTCAATTTTGATTTGGTCGTGATGGCTAAAGCGATAAAAGCCATTGATTCTATCGGGTCAGGCATAACCGGATAATTTTTAACCGGCTTTAATTTTTTTACTCCTTGAATTTGTAAAATATTAGTGCCTATGCCTTTGATGTTGGCGCCGGCGCGGTTTAAAAAGTAACATAAATCCTGCACCATATAGTTTGAGGCGGCAAATTTAACGGTAGTTTTTCCGGGTAAAAGGCAGGCGGCTAACATTAAATTTTCCGTGCCCATATCGCTCATTTCATACATGGTAAAATCAGCGGCGCGCGCCCGCGAGCTATCAATAGTGAAATAACTTTGTTTATCCTTAATATTAATTCCTAAATGCTGGAAGCCCAATATATGCGGCTGAACCGTTCGCGCTCCGATTTTACATCCTCCCGGTTTATAGAAATTGAATTTACCGAACTGTCGGGTCAGAGCGCCTACCAGCATAAACGAAGAGCGGGTATTTTCGCACGCTTTTTTATCCAAATTGGTTAAATTAATTTTGCCGCTATTTTCCACCGTCAGCTTATTTCTGCCGCTCCAACGCACTTTAATATTAATGCCGTTTAAAATTTCCATTATTCTTTTGACTTCCTCAATCTCTGGCACGTCTGCGAGGGTAGTCGTTCCTTTGATCATGGCGGAAGCGCACAAAATTGCGACGGCTGAATTTTTAGCCGAGTTAGTTTTTATAGAACCGTGCAATTTTTTGCCGCCATTGATTATAAAGTTAGACATATAATTTAGTTAATGTTAGTAGCCTCTACGGGAGTCGAACCCGTCTTCCATGGCTGAGAACCATGTGTCCTACCGATAGACGAAGAGGCCGGTTTAGATGGAATTAACTATATAATTTTTAGGTTTCTAAGTCAATGTTTAATATTTTTTTACATAAAATTTGACAAAAATATTATATTATTTTCTTTAATTTTAGTAATATTTTAGTTATCAACAATTTTTTGCAGAAAAAAAATTGACAAACTTTTTATGAAGCGATATACTGTGGATAAGATGCAAACTAATGTATGTCAACTATTGAATTAACTTTGGAAAAAATAGGTTTAAGCGATAAAGAAATTTCTGTCTATCTAGCCAGCCTGCAATTAGGACCGTCATCTATCAGAGCGATTGCCGAACAAGCCGACATCAATCGCGGCACCACCTACGACATTTTAAAATCACTGCAGAAGCGCGGGCTAGTCAGTTACTATCATAAGGAAAAAAATCAGTACTTTGTTGCCGAAGATCCGCAAAAGCTCAATGACGTAATCAGCCAAGAGCAGGAAAATTTAGAAAAAACAAAAACTGAAGTCAGCGCCATTATCCCGGAACTAAAATCACTCTACCACAACACCGAGGAAAAACCGGTCGCCAAATACTACGAGGGCAGAGAAGGGGTAAAAGCGATTTTGCGCGACGTAATTGAAATGACGCAAGCTGGAGAAAAGCACTATTACGTATATTCATCCGCTGCCATCCGCCATTACCTTTATGAGGCCTACAGCGCGTTTAATAAAGACCGGCTGAAAGCCGAGGTTTCAGTAGATACGATTGCCTTGGGCGAAGGCGGAGAAACGGTAGGGCTTGACCGGCGCAAATGGCTGTCCAAACGGCGCAGCGCTCCGACCTACACGCTGATTTACGAGGGCAAAGTAGCGATGATTTCCATTGACCGCCAGAATAGGCTGCACGGCGTCATCATTGAGGACAAAAATTTGTTTGAGACGCAAAAGATGCTCTTTGAATCACTCTGGCATAAAATTTAGAAAGGAAATATTAGGCCCGCTACTGCGTGCGTCTGGTATGTCCTTTTTAAAAAACAATTGGAGGGAAGAATCATGGCCAGAGAAAGATTAGCCGGAGCAATTTTAGCTGCTGGGCACGGCAGTATTACGTCGGGCAAATCAAAATTACTGGAGCCGCTGAATGATGGTTGCACTATCATTGAAGCAGTCGTACATTTACTTGACCAGCAACTTGACATCAGCCGGTTAGCGGTAGCCGTCAACCATGTCTATGGAGAAAATTTGCAGGCAGTAATTAGCAAAAATTTTCCGGGCGTCACTTATGCCCATCAACGGGAGCGCCGCGGTACGGCAGATGCGGCTAAATTAGCCGTAGAAGCATTACGGCAGGAATATCCTAATGAACATTTTGATACTATTTTGATTCTTTATGGGGATATGCCGCTTTGGCGGCCGGAAAGTTTAGCGCAGTTAATTGACGAGCATCGCCGCCAAGGCGCTACTATCAGCATGTTTTCCATAGATGTTACCAAACTTGATGGCAGCGAAGCGGTCAGCGCATTTGGCCGTATTTTGCGGAATGGGAGAGGACAAATAATCGGCGTAAAAGAACCCTATCAGATGACGGCCGAAGACGAACGTCTTTGGTCTTGTTGTCGACGAGTTAACCCGTCTGCTTGGACGTTTCATATTAATTGGTTAATGCAAAACATAATGTTCTTGGAGCCGCATGATAAACAAGATGGCTTCCCGTCAGAATTTTGGCTGCCAGATTTAGTCAAGCTGGCTGTAAGCCAAAAAAAATATATTTTAGAGCTTGAGCTGACTGACCCTCAAGAAGCGCGCGGAATTAACACCGACTTTGATTTGTTAGTTGCCCAAACGCTCTTTCGGCGGCAAAGATACTTATGCGTCTAAAATAGTTTCATTAGTTCTTTTGTGGAAGCCCACTCATTTATGAGTCGGGCTTTTTTATTTTTTTGACGGCTTCAATATCATAAGCTAAAATATATACAACTTGTCATTCTAAAATCTTAAATCAAAAATCTAAAATTTTTATGCGATATATCGTCTACGACTTAGAAACCACCGGGCTTGATTACACTAAAGATCAGCCGATTGAAATCGGCATTATTAAAGTTGATGCAAACGGTCAAATAGAAGAGTCTGACATTTTTGTTAAAACCAAGCAACCGCTCTCGGAAGACACCAAACGCATCACTAATATTACGGACGCGATGCTTGAGGAGCAAGGCATCGGGCTGCCGGAAGCGCTGGAAAAAACTTTTGCCGTGATGGGAATGCGCCGCGACGGCTTTGATAGTAACGCCACAATTATCGGGCATAATATTTTAGGCTTTGACAATTTATTTTTACAGCGCTTTGCGCGCGAGCTTGGTTTTTCCTTTCCGCTTAAGCAAAATTTTTACGATACTGCCGGCGAGTTCCGCGCTAAGCTCTTAGGCGAAAAAATGTACGTGTATGAAAATAAAGCTGACTTTCACGAGCGGATATTGCGGCTAGACAATAAAAACGTCCGCTATAATTTAGCCGCCGCCTGCGCGCATTATGGTATTCCGATGAATGAAACCGCCCATCGCGCCAACGTGGATTGCCGCTATACTTTGCGCGTTTTTGAAAAACAAAATGATTTAAAATTACTGCCCGATGATTTTGCGGCGGCAACGGCGGCGCAATTTAAGCCAGCGCCAGTTATTGGCCAGGATAAAAACGGGCCGCTTCCGCCGGATAGGCCAGCGGGGCAGGGGGCATTTAATTTTTAGCCGCCACAAATCCACAAATCAGCAACAAATAACACAAATATAAAATAAATTTGATTTGTTTTATTTGGAAAGGAAGTTAATAAAATAACAAAAGTTTATGCGAGTTCTAAAATTTGGCGCCATCTGGTGCATATCATGTATTATAATGAAGCCGATTTGGGCGGAAATAGAAGCAGAGATGCCGGAGTTAAAAACCGATTATTTTGATATTGACGAAAATCCCGCCATGGCTAAGCAATGGGAAGTTAACGACGAAATTCCAGTTTTTATTTTTTTAGATAAAGAAGGCCGGGAATTCGCGCGTAAAAAGGGACAAATTAGTAAACAGGAGTTGTTGGAGTTTATTAAAAAAAATTTAGAAAAATAAAAAAGGCGATGATTTTCGGTCATCGCCCGAGTTTTTTTGTAATCACCCGCGCCTTAATCGCCGATATAGCGATAGCGCCCTCCCCGGCGTTTTTTAAACAAATTGGGCATTACTAGCGAAAAAAACCAGAAAAGCATTTTCGGAATAAACAGCAAGACAGCTAATAATATTCGTTGCCACTTGTTGCTTTTCCGCAAGGGAGGGCAGTATTTTTGTGCATCAGTTTTAGGCATTATATACATTGGCACCTCCTAATTTAAGCTATACCGTAAGAAATTATATAGCTTGTCTAGTAGATTTGCAATCTTTAATTGAGATAATCTCAACTCAAGAAGTTTGGCCCTATATCGCCTAGCCATCTCCGTGCCTTCTTGAGTTAAAACCAACCAAACCATAGTAGCTAAGATTTCTTCGTCTATTGAAGCAAGAAGTAATCTTAGTCGCCCCTCAACACTAATAAATTTCCTCTTGTGTTTAGCAATAACCATGATCGTTTTCATGATTTTACCTCAACCATTGAAATTTTTGATGACATTTATTCCAAAGCCTTCCTTAAACGGAAAGCAGATTATTTTTTACAAAGAACTATTTTGTAGGGTACAGGAAAAATTAAGATTTGTCAAGTTTTTAAATCAATGCTTGTGGAAGTACGATTTTTTTATTATGATTAAGGCATTATGACCGCTGATCAACTGCGACAAAAATATTTAGAATTTTTTAAGCAAAACGGGCACGCGATAATCCCGAGCGCGTCTTTAATTCCGGAAAACGACCCGAGCGTTTTATTTACCACCGCCGGTATGCATCCGTTGGTGCCGTATTTAATGGGGGAGAAGCACCCGGCAGGGAATCGTCTAACCAGCGCGCAAAAGTGTATCCGCACCGGTGATATTGACGAAGTAGGGGACGCGACTCACCATACTTTTTTTGAGATGCTCGGTAACTGGAGCCTGGGCGATTATTTTAAACAAGACGCAATTAAAATGAGCTGGGATTTTTTAATTTTACCAAAATGGTTGAATTTAGACAAAAATAAAATTGCCGTTTCAATTTTTAAAGGCGACGCTGACGCGCCTAAAGACGAAGAGGCAAAAAAAATATGGCTTGGGCTTGGTGTGCCGGCGGCTCGCATTGCTGAATTAGGCAAAGAAGATAACTGGTGGGGGCCGGCGGGCGAAACCGGCCCGTGCGGGCCGGACACGGAAATATTTTATTGGTCAGGGCAAGAACCGGCGCCGGAAAATTTTCAGGAAACTCATGACGACCACAGATGGGTTGAAATCTGGAATGACGTTTTCATGCAATACAATAAGAAAGCGGGCGGGAGCTTTGAGCCGCTTAAACAAAAAAATGTTGACACCGGTATGGGTTTGGAGCGAACGCTGGCGGTAATAAATGCGCTGGGCGACAATTATCGCACGGAACTTTTTTGGCCGATTATTGAAAAGATTGAGGATCTTTCCCATCGTCATTCCGGACAAATCCGCCGGCTGGCGGAGCAGACCCGGAATCTAGACAATTACGAAAATAACCCAAAACCTTTTCGCATTATCGCCGACCATCTTAAAGCGGCTACAATGATTTTAGGAGATGATGGGGGAGTGGCCCCGTCAAATACCGGCGCCGGTTATGTTCTGCGCCGTTTGATTCGGCGTACGGTACGCTACGCCAAACAAATTGGTATCAATGATAACTACACGGCTGAATTGGCAAAAGTAGTTATTCAAATTTATCAAAGCGTTTATCCGGCAGTTAAGCGAAACCAGCAATTTATTTTTATTGAATTAGAAAAAGAAGAAGAAAAATTTAGACAAACTTTGGGCAAAGGAGAAAAGATGTTTGCTAAATTTTCCCAAAACAAACAAATTTCCGGCAACGAAGCTTTTATTTTATTTTCCACTTACGGTTTTCCCTTTGAACTAACGCAGGAGCTGGCGCGGGAAAAAGGGTATGCCGTGGATGAAGCTGAATTTAAACAAGAGTTGCAAAAGCATTCCGAACTTTCCCAGACTGCTTCCGCCGGAATGTTTAAAGGCGGGCTCGCGGACGCATCGGAAGAAACCAAGCGCCTGCACACGGCCGCGCATTTAATGCTGGAAGCTTTGCGGCGCGTTTTAGGACCGCATGTTCAGCAAAAGGGGAGTAATATTACGCCCGAGCGTCTGCGCTTTGACGTGTCGCATCCGGATAAAATTACTCCCGGGCAAATTAAACAAATTGAAAATATTGTTAATGAGCAGATTAAAGCAGATTTGCCGGTGCGTTGGGAAGAAATGTCCGTGGCGGAGGCAAAAGCAATCGGCGCGACCGGCGTATTTGAACATAAATACGGCGAAAAAGTTAAGGTTTATTTTATTGGCGGTTCATCAAGCGCTTCGCCGCAGTCTCCCGCAGGGGACTGGGGCGCAATATTCAGCAAAGAGATTTGCGGCGGACCGCATGTAACGCATACCGGCGAATTGGGCGGCCAATTTAAAATAATTAAAGAAGAAAGTTCGTCGGCGGGGGTAAGGAGAATAAAAGCGGTATTGCAATAAAAAAGACGGTCATTCCCGCTTTCGCGGGAATGACATTAACTGTGGTATGTTAAAATTTTATAATACACTCACTCGCCATAAAGAAATATTTAAACCGATAAATGACAATGCGGTTACTTTTTATCATTGCGGGCCGACGGTTTATTGGACACAGCATATCGGCAATATGCGGGGAGTGGTAATGAATGATTTAATCGTGCGTACGCTTGAATATTTGGACTATAAAGTAAAATTAGTGCGCAACTATACAGATGTCGGGCATTTGACTAGCGATGAAGATGAGGGCGAAGATAAATTAGACAAAGGCGCAAAAAGGGAAGGTAAAACGCCGCCGGAAATCGCTAATAAATATTTAACCGTATTTGAGCGAGACATCGCTGAATTAAACACTAGACCGGCAGATGTTAAGCCGCGCGCTACGGAAAACATCAAAGAAATAATTGAGATGATTCAGGCGCTAATTGATAAAGGGTATGCTTACCAAACAAAACTGGCAATTTATTTTGACGTCAGCAAAGCAAGCGACTATACGCAATTAAGCGGGCAGAATTTAGCCAAAAATATCGCTGAAGCCGGAAAAGGGGAAGTGTCTGACCCGGATAAAAAGCATCCGGCTGATTTTGCCCTTTGGTTTTTTAAAGCCGGAGCGCATAAAAATGCGATGCAGACTTGGGACTCTTCATGGGGAAAAGGTTTTCCCGGCTGGCACATTGAATGCTCGGCTATGGCGAAAAAATATTTAGGCGCTACCATTGATATCCATATGGGCGGCATTGAGCATGTTCCAGTGCACCACACGAACGAAATCGCCCAGTCAGAAGCCGCTAATGGCGTTAAATTCGTCCATTATTGGTTGCATAACGAGCACTTAACGGTTAATAACGCAAAAATGTCCAAGTCCGAAGGCACGGCTTATTCTTTGCCAGAGGTAAAAGCCAAAGGTTATGACGCGCTCGCTTTACGCTATTTCTTTTTAAACGCGCACTACCGCTCCAAGCAAAATTTCAGTTGGGAAGGATTAGGCGCCGCCGCTACGAGTTTTAAAAAACTGCAGAATAAAATAAGAGAGCTAAAAGAAGCGGCGAAATTATCTTCGGAAAAAATTGAGCCGGCAGACATTAACGAACATTACCGCGGCCAATTTATTTCCGCCATTGAAGATGATGTTAATATTCCGCAGGCGCTCGCGCTACTTTGGGAATTATTAAAAGACGACAAATTAACGGCCGATGAAATTTTAGCTACAGCTTATGATTTTGACCGAATTTTCAGCTTAAAATTAGCTAAAATAAAATTAACAAAAATAATGTTGCCGGAAAAAATACAGGCGTTAATTGACAACCGGCAGAAATTCAGGGAAGTAGGGGACTTTGCCGAAGCGGATAAAATCAGAGCCAAAATAGAAAAATTAGGTTATAAAATAAAAGATACTCCTAACGGAGTGGTAACAAATAAAAAAACAGGGGGGAATTAGCTTATGCATCTTGAGGCACTGCAGGAAGCTTTTGGGTTTAGGGAAGTTGAATGTGGCGAGGGCAAAGGCAAAAAGAAAGGAAAGAAAAAAAAGCGTAAGAAGAAAAACAGGAAGCAAACGTTATAATTTGCTCTTTTACTTAAAACTCCCCATAGATTATGGACGTTCGCTTTAGCCGAACGTCATTTTTTATCTTAAACAATTTATGCTATAATATAGAAACTGTTAATTTTATATTTGCCCCATGTTTGCCCCATATCATAATACTTCACTAGTTAAAGCGAGGATTAATAAAAAAGCGCAAAGCCAAATTTCCCAATTCCATAAGGTTTTGGGTATGGGGTTTATATTGAAAATAAAAAAAATAGCCTATTTACTATTATTAGCCGCTTTTTTTCAGCCTACTTTTGCTTTTGGCCAAACCGGCAGCGCCGTCAATCAGGAAATAGCCCAACTGCAGGAACAAATTAACGCTAAACAGCAAGAATTAGAAAGATACAAGCAACAGGGGGATGAAATAAAGAAAAAAATTCAGGCAAAGCAAACCGAACAGGCGAACTTAAAAAATCAGATAGCCGTTTTGGACGGCGGCATTGCCAAAACGGAAATTGAAATTAAATCAGCCCAATTGGATATTGATAAAACCGCTTTGGAAATAAAAAAAGTAACTTTGGAGATAAAAGACACCGAAGACGACATCCAGCGCAAAAAAGATTATTTGGCGTCGGTTTTGCGCTTGCTGGCGCAAAACGACGATAAAAATAAACTGGAAATAATCTTAGCGCACAAGTCGCTGTCTGAATTTTTAGACCAAGTGGAGTACACCAAAAATTTGAACACGAGCTTAGAAGAGGTATTAAACAAAGTAAAAGCGGTGAAAGCGGATTTAGAAAAACAAAACGCTGATTTAGACAAAAAGAAAAAAGAGTTAGAAGATTTAAAGAAAAATTTAGAAGAAAAGAAAGGGGAAATAAATGACCAAAAAGTCAATAAGCAATATATTTTGGATAAAACCAAACAATCGGAAAAAGAATACCAAAAAATTCTTGCCGCCGCCGAAGCCGAGCAAGAGCGGGCAAACGCGGCCATTATTGAAGCCGAGCGCCTTATCCGCCGCAAACTTGCCGAACAGCAGGGCATTAGCGGATTAAAATTTAATGACAGCGGCTTTATCTGGCCAATACCAAAAAATACCATTACCGCTTACTTCCATGACCCGGAGTATCCTTTTCGGCGCATTTTTGAACATCCGGCGATTGATATTCGCGCTGGGCAAGGAACGCCGATACGCGCCGCCGCTTCCGGTTATGTCGCTAAAGCTAAAGACGGCGGCTATGGCTACAGCTACATTATGATTGTCCACGGCGATGGTTTATCAACCGTTTATGGGCATGTTTCGCGCATTGACGTTCAGCCCGACCAGTTCGTGGCCCAAGGGCAAATTATCGGCGCTACCGGCGGTATGCCCGGCACTCCCGGGGCAGGGTACTTAACGACAGGGCCGCATTTGCACCTTGAGATACGGCTTAACGGGATTCCGATAAACCCATTGGGGTATTTGCCGTAATTTAAAGATGTAAATATAATGCAAATCTACAAATTTATGCAAATACTGCAAAATTAATAATTTGCATGTCTTGAATTTAAAGGGATGCATTGTTTTATATTAAAAATTTGATTTATCAGTAAAGACATTCAAATATAATTTTTGCAGCATTGGCATGCTAATTTGCGGTATTCGCATTATATTTTTTTATGCAATCGCACGAAGAAATAATACAAACTTTGTTTCCGCATATTTGCAAAATCCTTAAAGTAGAGGGTCTGCATTTTAGGCCGATGCGCCGGGTAGGGGAGATTAATACCAAAAAAAGTTATGCGGTTGGGCGGGTAAACCTAAAAACCAAAACTATCACGCTTGATTTATATACTCCTAAAAAACGCGAGCCGAAAAAAATTTCCAGCGTCTTGCGCGTGCTGGCGCACGAAATCGCCCATATTCAAAAACCCCCGTATTACCAAAGATACCGGGGGCGTTTAATTATTCGCAAACATTATCCGCGGTTTTATCAGCAGGTGAATAAAAATATTGAGGTGATGAAAAAAGATGGGGTAGTGGGGGAGATGTTTTGAAAGGGAGAACTTGAATTTCAAAAGCCGATCTCGCAAGAGCTCGGCTTTTTTCTTTTTCTATTAATTTATTTCTTCATTTTATTCCCGCCGTGAAACTTACGGTGTACGTCCGCGAGCTGCTTATTAGTTACGTGCGTATAGATTTGGGTGGTAACAATATTGCGATGGCCTAAAAATTCCTGCACGAGCCGCAGGTCAACGCCATTGGCTAGTAAATCAGTTGCGTAAGAATGGCGTAGGGAATGCGGCGACATCATTACCGGCAAACCAGCTATTTTTATGTATTTTTTAACGATATTTTCAATGCTTCTGACGCTAAGCCGTTTATTGTCATTTAAACCTCTATTTCGGCTATAAGATACAAACAGAGCTTTATCTATATCCTCGCGCGAATTTAGGTACTTTTTGAGCCATTCTATGGCTCGTTGGGAGAAGTAGACGGTGCGGATGCGGCCGCCTTTGCCGCGGATAGCTATTTCTAAATAATCTGTGCCCGGCTTAATCTTAAGCTGGTCGCGGTCTAAAGCAACTAATTCCGCGACGCGCAAGCCGGTAGAAAACAAAGTTTCTAAAATGGCGCGGTCGCGCAGGCCGGGTAGGGCAGAGGTGTCCGGCGTTAGCAGAAGCTGCTCTACCTGCTCTAATTTTAAAAATTTAACCTGCTTATCTTCTTTGGCGCGTAGAAGCGTTACTTTATCCGCCGGCAGGCTTTGAATATCTTTGGCAGCAAAATATTTTAATAAATTGCGCAGAGCGATTAAATAATAATTTTGGGTTGACTTTTTGAGGGGAGTAGGGGATTTAAGAGAAGCGCCTTGGCGGGTTAAAAAAGTTTTGTAGCTATAGATATGCTCGCTAGTTAACTCATGCGGCTTTAAATCGGTTAATTTATTTTTATCCAGCCAGGCAGCCAATTTTTTTAAAAACCGCCCGTAATTTTCCACGCTAACGGGGGAAAGTCCCTGGTCAATTTCTAAATAGTTTAGATAGTCGGTAAAGTATTTAATTATTGGTTTAGCTGATTTATCCATATGCAATTATTATATCATACTTTCTTAGCTAACTCTAACTTCGCATAATATAGATTAAGAGAAGTTAGATATACAAAAAAACAGCGCGATTGCGCTGTGGGCCTTTTAACTTACAGTATCGTCATCCCCATAATGCGCAGTTCCGGCACGAATAATAAAATTATTTTCAGGATTAATAAAAAAACTCCGACAATAAAAAAAATTGCCAAAATAATGCCGAAACTGAATACAAATTTAAAAAATTTTTCCATTCCCTTGCCGGTCATAAAATTAGCCATTAAAATTTACAAATTGAGTGGTAGGTAGAGACCTTGAGATTAAAAATTTTAGTGATGGGGGACTACTCCCCTGCTCTTTTATTATTATAGCATTATTTATAAACCAATAAAATCTTTTCTACTTGTAATATATTTTGTCGCCGAAGCGCAAATCAATATATTCTAATTTAGTCAAAACGTCCGGAGTAATTTTTGCGGCTAACAAGGATGACAATTTTTCTAGCTGCTTGTCTAAGGCGACATCCGCGCTGAAATAAATTTTTGGCCCATTGTTGGCTTTAACCTGCACTTTAGCTTCCAAACCGTTAATCTCGCAATTATTGTCAATTTCTATTTGCGCCGCCGCTAATTTCTGCTTTAAACTAAGGCAGATATCTAAATATTTTTTTTCAATGCCCACTTTTTTTATTATTCCTGCTGTTTTAATTTGCGATTCAGCCAAGGCATTTTTTAAAATAATAAGATTATTAGCGTTAAGCTCTAAATTCTCCACGGATGAAAGTATGGTCAGATCGGAATTAATATAATAGTACTCCTCCCCTTCCGCCCAAACCGCTACCGGCGTATTTTCATTAAAACTAATCTGGATAGTGCGCGGCAATTTCTTTTTAATAACTAACTCCGCGACAAAAAAATTTTTTAAAATCTCTTTTTTCGCCTGGCGCTTGCTGAAAGCAAATATATTTTGCTGGCTAAAAATACCTAAACGCCGCTGCGCTAATTGCTTTTCAATAATGTCATAAATTTTCCGCTCGGCTATCTTTTGGCTGCCGTTAATAACAACATTATCAATCATAAAATATTGATTGAATAATAACGCCCAGCTGATAGCCACCGCCAAACAGCCGCCGGTCAAAATTATTAATTTAATTTTTAAAGAAAGGCGGCGTATTTTTCTTCTTCTTTTTTGAAATAGCGGATTAGAGCTGTATTTGCGCGGAGAGTAAAATTTTATAGATGAGTATCTCCTGGAAAAAGACATATTAAAACTATTAACAACTCTACTTTCTAGCAATTACTTTCATGTTTGCCGACAAATATTTATGCAAGATGGAAGGAATTTTAATGCTGCCCTCTGCAGTTTGAAAATTTTCCAGCAAAGCTATTAAAATGCGCGGCAAAGCGATAACCGTATTATTGAGTGCGTGCGCAAAAAGCGCCTGTCCCGCTTTATTCTTATACTTAATGTTGAGCCGCCGCGCCTGCCAATCACCTAAATTAGAGCAGGAGTGGGTTTCGCCATAATTAGCGCGGCTGGGCATCCAGGTCTCAATATCATTCATGTAGTACTTCCCTGCCCCCATATCGCCGGTACAAATATTTACTACCCGATATGGCAATTCTAAATCCTGCAGTATTTCTTCGGCAATGGCGAGCATTTCCGTAAAAAATTTCATGGAAATTTTATAATTATTGGCGCATAAAACTACCTGCTCAACTTTCATAAATTCATTAACGCGGTACAGCCCTTTAGTGTCCTTGCCGTAGCTGCCGACCTCACTGCGGAAACAGGCGGAAAAGCCGCAAAGTTTTATCGGCAAATCTGCCTCCTTTAATTTTTCCCCGGCATAATAAGCCAGCAGTGCCGGTTCAGCTGTACCGGCTAAATACATTTTATCGCCGTTATCGTTATTGGCAATCTGAAAAACTTCATCGCGGGCAAAAGGAAAATGGCCGCTGCCGTAAAGGGCGAAATCCTTTACCAGCACGGGGTTGATCATAAAGACAAAGCCGTGCTTTACCATTTTTTGGATGGCGTGCTGCACAATCGCCATTGCTAATAGCGCCCCCTCATTTTTTAAAAAGTAGCCGCGGAAACCGTGCACTTTTACGCCCCGCTCTAAATCAATAATATCTAGTGTTTTACCTAATTCAATATGATCTTTAAGGGGAAAATTAAATTTGGGTATTTTACCCCAGCGCTTTAATTCTTGGTTCCCTGTTTCATCTTTTCCTATCGGCGTTTCCAGTGAAGGAATTTGCGGCACGAGCCACATTAATTCTTGATATTGCCCGTCAATATTTTTATACTCTTCTCCCAGCCCACTAATCTCTTCTTTTATCTTTTTACCTTCTGCCATTTGTTTTGCCGTTGGTTTGCTCCCCCTCCCCGCTTCAGCCAGTTTATTGCGTTGCGTGCGTAATTCATCAATTTTTTGCTGCAATTCTTTGCGTTCGTTATCTAAACGCAACAATTCATCAATATCCACTTTAATATTTTTATTTTTCGCCGCTGCTTTGACTTGTTTGGCGTTCTCGCGGATGAATTTAATGTCTAACATATAAGCCCTACTAATTACAAATTATTTACAAATATACAAATAATACATTGACGATATTTTGCGTCATAAAATATTTTTAGAGAATGGGGACTAATTTAAGTCGTCCCCGAAATGCTGCAGAATATTCTTAATCGCCTTTTGGGCGCTTAGGATATCTTTCTGGACTTCCAGACAATCTATGCATCTTCTTAAAAAATTCGCCGCCGGATCGCTTAAATTATCCCAGCAGTCTTCAGCGTAACTACTTACCGCGTTTCTCATCAAACTCACGAGATTATTTGTGCCATTCAAACAAATCGCTCTAACTTTTGCCTGCGCGTCTGCCAGTTTAATTATATTATCAGCCATTGGCTTTTCCTTTCTAAAGAACGAGTTTATCCTCTAAAAATATTCTATTTTATTTTGGTTAAATCGCCGTTGATAATTTCGTCCACCATGGCGTTGATTTCATCAATATAAGGCACCTCGGTCGGTACTGGATTCAGTAAAAAAATTTTTTTATCATGAACATGCGCGAAACCCATCTCCATGAGTGTATTACCGCCGATATAATTAATTATGCCATTTTTATTTATATTTACTACCAGAATCGCGTCGCTTTCCACAATCCGGTCATAATACCATTTAATAAAACCGTACTTGCGCTTGGCTTTATCATGTTCCCGGGCAATCATTTCCGCTAATTCCGGCTCCATTCCCTTAACGAGGCGTTCGTAATAAGGGTTAATTATCGGCTCGTGCCCTAATTCGCGCAGTTTATCCCTAATTTTGATTTTTTCCACGCGGGCGGAGGAGCTGCCGACAATCGTTATTTTCATAAATAAAATTATAACCCGTGCTGTTCTTTTAAATATTTGGTAATAAATTTTTCGTCATAATCTACTCCGGCTTCTCGGCATAATTTTCTGTATTCAGTTATTAAATATAGTTTTTGGGCTAAGGGGCCTTGCTTTAGCCATTTTGTATGGTAATCTTACAACTGATAACTTAAAACTGTTTCGGTCTTAACAACGGAAATATCTGGCAATCCCGAATTGATTTATTGGCTAAAAAGCTGAACAGGCGCTCACTCACGCCAAAGCCGCAGGTGGGCGGCATGCCGTATTCCAGCATTTCCACAAAT
>CAYHIM010000011.1:0-20332 GCA_964356665.1 uncultured Gammaproteobacteria bacterium | reverse complement strand
GCAAATATCATCCGCACGGCGATACGGCCGTGTACGATTCCATGGTGCGCATGGCGCAGGATTTTTCCATGCGCTACATGCTGGTCAAAGGCCAGGGAAATTTCGGCTCCATGGACGGCGACAGCGCGGCCGCGATGCGCTATACCGAGGCGAAACTTTCCGCTATTTCGGAAGAATTGTTAAGCGATTTGGAAAAAAATACGGTTGATTTTATCCCTAATTACGACGGCAGCCAAAAAGAGCCGGTAGTGTTCCCGGCCAAACTGCCGAATTTATTATTAAACGGCGCTTTGGGCATCGCGGTTGGCATGGCGACCAACATTCCGCCGCATAATTTGACCGAATTGTGCCAGGGAATAAATTATTTAATTGACCATCCGGACGCGTCCGTTGATGAATTAATGGAATATGTTAAAGGGCCGGATTTCCCGACCGGCGGCATTATTTACGACGCGTCCGAAATTAAAAAAGCGTATGCTACCGGCAAGGGCGCTATTGTAATGCGCGCCAAAGCGGACATTACGGAAGACAAAGCCGGCGCCGCTAAAATCATCATTTCGGAAATTCCGTATCAGGTCAACAAAGCGGAGCTGGTGGAAAAAATCGCCGATTTGGTAAAAGACAAGAAAATCGAAGGGATAAAGGATTTGCGCGATGAGTCCAACAAAGACGGGGTGCGCGTGGTGATTGAGTTAAAAAAAGACACTTACCCGAAGAAAATTTTAAACAGCTTATTTAAGCATACCTCGCTCCAAACCACTTTTCACGTCAATTTAATCGCGCTGGTGGACGGCATCCAGCCGAAACTGTTAAATTTAAAGATGGCGCTGGACGAATACCTAAAACACCGCACCGAAGTAATCCGGCGCCGCACGCAGTTTGAACTGGACAAAGCCAAAGCGCGCGCCCATATTTTGGAGGGTCTGATGATTGCGCTGAAAAACATTGACGCGGTCATTAAAGTGATTAAGTCGTCAAAAGACAAAGACACCGCCAAAGTTAATTTAATGAAGCGTTTTAAATTGACTGAAATCCAGACCATCGCGATACTGGAAATGCGCCTGCAAAATTTAGCCAACCTGGAACAGCAAAGAGTCGCGGACGAACTCGCCGAGAAGCGCAAGCTGATTAAAGCATTGGAAGAAATTTTAAAGTCAAAAGCCAAAATAGCAAAAATCATCAAAGACGATCTGCGGGGTTTAATTGACAAGTACGGCGACGAGCGTAAAACTAAAATTATCGCGTCATCCGTGAAAGAGTTCAAGCAGGAGGATTTGGTGCCCAACGAGCCGACGGTTGTGATTATGACGCGCGACGGCTACATCAAGCGCGTGCCTCCCGAAACTTTTAAAGTGCAAGGCCGCGGCGGCAAAGGCGTTATGGGGCTGTCAACCAAAGAAGAAGATATCGTGGAGTTCTTCTTTACCACCATGACGCACAGCGATGTGCTGTTTTTTACCACCAAAGGCCGAGTTTTTCAGCTGAAAGTCTATGATGTTCCGGTTGCTTCCCGCACCTCCAAGGGCCAGGCGATAGTGAATTTTTTACAGCTGTTAAGCACGGAAAAAGTAACTACTATTTTGCCGCTGGACAAATTAACCAAAACCGACGCCAAGTTTTTATTTATGGCGACCGAAAAGGGCTTGGTAAAAAAAGTGGAACTGGACGCATTCTCCAATGTGCGCCGCAGCGGATTAATCGCGATTAAAGTAAAAGACGACGACCGCCTGATTTGGACAAAACCAACCAGCGGCAAAGACCAAATAATACTTATTACCGCCAAAGGCCAGTCTATCCGCTTTAAAGAAACCGATGTGCGCGTTATGGGCCGGAACGCGGCCGGAGTTTTTGGCGTCAGGATTAAAAAAGAAGACCGGGCGATTGGCATGGGCGTGATTAAAAATGAGCCGGCCAACATGAAATTGTACCAGTTATTGGTTGCGAGCGAATTTGGTTTTGGCAAACGCTCGGCTTTGGGATTCTATAAAGTACAAGCGCGCGCCGGCTCGGGCATTAAGACTTTTAAGGTTACGGCTAAAACCGGCCAACTGGTTAACGCTTATGTCGTTAATAGCGCGGCGATGAAAGATAAAGATTTAATTATTATTTCCGAAAAAGGGCAGGTGATTCGCTTGCCGTTTAATTCCGTACCTACTTTAGGGCGCGACACTCAAGGCGTCCGGCTAATGCGCTTTAAGGAAGGTGAAGATAAAATAGCCAATGTGACCTGGGTGTGAGAAAGTGAGAAAGTAAGAAGTCAGAAGCAAGCAATTAAAATCACAAGAGACTCTCAAAAACGAGAGTTTTTTGTTATTGGCGAATTTTTTTATTTTGTTATATTATAACTATAGTCTTTTTATTTCTTACTTTTTACTTCTAACTTCTTACTCGCTATATGCCTTATTTAGTGGATGCAAACAATTTAGCCGGGCGCTTGAAGCTTTTGCGCGAACCGGATTTTGACCAGACTCTGATTGAGTTAATTAAAGATTATAGGGCCAGCACGGGAAAAAAATTTATTTTGGTTTTTGACAGCCCCGACCCGCTCGGGGACCGTTATACGGAAGGCGACGTGACCGTAATTTATACGCCGCGCGATGCGGTTTACAGCAACGCGGATGACAAAATTATGGAATTAATGGCTAACGAAAAACAGCCGCAGGATTGGACGGTAATTACCGACGACATGAATATCATTGAAGCGGCGAGAGACTTAGACATTGAAATTATTTCCACCCGCGAGTTTGCGGTCGAATTATCGCCGGCGGAAAATTTAGCGGACGATAGCGAAGAAGATGAATTGTCTGATTTAGAGCAGGAGGAAATCACCGATGAATTGACGGCAGAATGGAAGGATGATTAACCCTTTTGGCTTTGCGCCAGAACCCGGGAGAGAGTATAATAAAAGGAGCAGAATTTTATTTAGTAACCAAGATAATTTATGGATAAATTTGAACAATATAAATCCTTAATGAGCGAAATTATCACCAAACAAATTGTTATTTTAGGGCCGCAGATAGCAATTATTAAAGCGCGCAATGTAGCCGGCTTGACGATTGATGAGAGCGGCAAAGTTACTGACATTAAAGGCGAGCCGGCGGAGGCGCTGCAAAATCTAATTGACGCGTATGTGAATTTATCCGGGTTAATCGTCAAAAACGCGCTGGGGTCGATTTTTTCTAAATATCCCGGGCTCAAAAACGGCATTAATTAACCTCCTACGAATTACGAACATAATACGAATATGCGAATTATCTAACCTTGTTTTTTTTATTGGTATATTTGTATTGATTAGTAATTAGTAGAAATATAATCGTATGTTTAATTCTTTGGATAACATTTTTTTATTTCTAGTCTGGCCGCTGTTTATTCTGTTAAGCGCCGGCGTTTTTATTAAAGGTTGGCGGGTATATCGTTTAATTAAGGACGCGCTGGTAGGGCGAATTACCAAAGCGCTGATTTATACCATTTTGGTTGATATTTCGAGTCTCGGGGTAATTTATATTCTGTATCTGTTTAATCGGCGGGAGAGCGCGTCAGGAGATTACTTTTTGTTCGCGGTGCTGGGGGTCTGGTTTATAGTTTTTATTTGGTCGCTTGGGACTTTAACGCGCGCCCAAAAAGAATTAAAAGGAATTGTAGATAAAAAATAATTTCCCCGGGCAGAGGCAAACTTTTAGCTAATCCAAGGAGATGAATTATTTTGACAACCAAACCACGATATTATTGGGAGCGGCAGCGACGTTAATTTTAGGAAGTTTATACTGCTGGCAGATTTTTAGTTTACGGGATAAATTTAAGCGGCGGCAGGCGGAAATGAAACGGCAGTTGTATGAATTGACTATTTTAAAAGAATTGGGGGAGCGCATCGGCTACTCTTTAAACATCCCTAATATTATTGAAATTATCTGCGGCTCTTTAGACCAATTAATTCAATTCAGCGCGGTTGCTTCTTTGGTAGTAGAAGCGGACAAAGTTGTTTTTAAAATCCATTTAGCCGAACCGGTGGCTAAACAATTCGTGGCCGAAGCGCGGGAGCGGGCGCGGCAGTCGTTAAGCGCGCTGCTTAATAAAACTATTCCCCAGCGGCAAATCAAAGAGGTAATTTCCGGCGCCGTTTTAGCCGAAGAGTTTCAGGAGCCGGTCCGCTCTTTTTTTAATATTCCTTTGGTAATCGGCGCCCAAGCCGTTGGCGTTTTGACTGTTGCGCATACCAAACCAGGGCTTTACCGCGAAGAGGAGATGACGATTTTATACCAGATTACGCGGCAGGCGTCGCTCGCCGTAACGCGCCTGCAGGAAGTGGTGCGGAACGAACAGCGGAAATTGAACGCCATGGTAGCAAGCATTACCGAAGGAATTGTGATGACGGACCGCGATTATAAAATTGTGGTGGCTAATCCGGCCATTAGCCAAGCGCTGGGTTTGGCCAAATCGGAAAATTTATCTATTTTTGATTTTATTGATAATTTGGAAGGCAAATTTGATATGCGGGGGAAATTAGAGTCTAGCATCCGTTTTAATAAAATCATCATTGAGCGCGAAGTGATGATTCGCGATAAATTCTGGCAGATAATTGTCGCGCCGGTTAAAAGTAAAAACGATTTCAATGAGCCAGAAATATTAGGCGGGGTAGTAATTTTTCACGATGTCACCGAAGAAAAGAAATTAATGCAAATGAGGGAAGATTTTACCTCCATGATGGTGCACGAATTGCGTTCGCCGCTTACCGGCATCAAAAAGGCGACTGAATTTTTACAGACCGCAAAGTTAGGCGAAAAGGAACAAAGTTATCGGGAATATATCGCGCTGATTAATAAAAGCGCGAGCGAAATGTTAGGGTTAGTCAATGATTTATTGGAAGTAGCCAAGATAGAAGCCGGCAGTTTAGCCGTTAAGCCGGAAATAACCGACATCAGGCAGATAATAAGCGAGCGGATAAAATTTTACCAAGTAATCGCCCAAGACGCTACCATAAAATTACAGTCGGCAATTGACGTCAAATTGCCCGCCACTATTAAAATAGACCCGCAGCGGTTGGCGCAGCTGCTTAACAATTTCATTTCTAACGGCTTGAAATTTACGGATGCCGGAGGTACAGTAACAGTGCAGGCTATGCTGCATAAGAAAAATCAGGATATTCGCGCCGAAGGCAAAGCTTTAAATTGGGAGTGGTTTTTAAGTCAAGGGAAGCAAAGTTTTGCAGATTTTCCGGAGGCGCTGCTGTTAGCCGTAACCGATACCGGTATCGGATTAGCAGAAGCAGGCAGGGAACAATTATTTAATAAATTTAAACAAATTAATAACGTTGCCGTGAAAAGCGAAATTAAAGGAACGGGGCTGGGGTTGAGCATCGCCAAAGGCATAGCGGAAGCGCACGGCGGCGCCGTTGGGGTAGAATCAACCGAGGGCGAGGGCAGCACTTTCTATTGTCTTATTCCTATTAAGTAAATAAAAATATTATATGGCAAGCACCAATAAAAAAATTTTAATTATTGAAGATGAGGCCTTAATGCTGCGTTCCTTAAGCGATAAATTTAGGGAGGAAGGGTTCAGCGTGTTAGAAGCCAATGACGGAGCCAATGGTTTGGACTCCGCTTTAGCCAATCATCCGGACATTATTTTACTGGATATTATTATGCCCAAAATGGATGGTTTAACCGTTTTGGGAAAATTGCGGCAGGATGAATGGGGCAAGGAAGTGCCGGTAATAATTTTAACCAACTTAAGCGACTCGGATAAAGTGGCGGAAGCAATGAAAAATAGGGCTTACGACTTTTTAGTGAAGGCGGATTGGAAGCTTGAGGATATTGTCCGGAAAGTAAAAGAAAAATTAGCCAAAGACTAAGATTTGCTTTAACTTTATTGGTATGTTATTCTAAACCAGAAAACTTCCTCAGCTTGGGAGTTTTTTATAATAAAACCATTAGGGCTGGGTAGCCCCGCAGTACTGCGGGACGAGGGAATTTCATCCGCCCGCTTGCTAAACTTTATAATATTTTTATGGCTGGGTAGCTCAGTTGGCTAGAGCGAGGGAATCATAACCCCTAGGTCGTGAGTTCGATCCTCACCCCAGCTACTAAGTAAAAATTTCAAATAACAAATTTCAAATAACAAATAAATATTAAATCCGGCAACTCAATAGATAGCCCGCCCATATTTGCTCCCATAGTGAAATGGACCCCGTGATAAACACGGGGCAGGTATCACGCCAGGCTTCCCTGCTCGCTATAATTTGTCCCTTTAGCTCAATTGGATAGAGCGCTTGGCTTCGGACCAAGAGGTTAGGGGTTCAAATCCCTTAAGGGACACAAATAGGCTTATGGGTGGATTGGACGCAGAATTTTTTGGGTCGTTAGCTCAATTGGTAGAGCAGAGGCCTCTTAAGCCTAAGGTTACAGGTTCGATTCCTGTACGACCCACTAAATAAAAAAAATCCCGAGTACACGGGATTTATTTTATTTTATTTTTTCAGCGCGTCTTTAAGGGTTTTGCCGGCTTTGAATTTCGGCACTACTACCTCCGGGATTTGAATACGCTCATTAGGGCGTTGGGGGTTAACGCCGCCGCGGGCATGGCGCTTGCGCGGAGAGAATGTTCCAAAACCGACGATTGTGACCGAGTTGCCGGCTTTCATCTCGTTGATAATAATTTTAGTGAGCGCCTCAATCGCTTGCTCGGCTTGTTTTTTAGACAAGTTAGCTTCAGTAGCGAGCCGCTCGCTTAGTGATTCTTTGTTCATAAATTTATAGTTAATTAGTCATTTGGTTAATTAGTTAACTAAGTAACTAATCAACTAAGTAACTAATTTATTTTTACTATCTTCCTAATTCTTTTAATGCCAGTTGTTTTTTTATTATTAGTATCAATGGCAACAAGCACCGCGTTAAAAAGGCAAGCGCCGGTTTCCACTGGTTCTAACGGCTGGCCGTCAGCGGCGTTAAGAAAATTGCTGACAGCGGCTTCTGGCTTAACGCCAATGACTGAATCAAACGCGCCTACCATGCCGACGTCAGAGATATAAGCCGTGCCTTTAGCCGTAATATGTTCGTCCGCCGTAACGATATGCGTGTGCGTTCCCAAAATCGCGGTGGCGCGGCCGTCAGCGTATAATTTAAAAGCGGTTTTTTCGCTCGTCGCTTCCGCGTGGAAATCAACGATAGTCGCGTCTATTTTTTTGTCCGCGTATTTTTCTATAATATGGTCAAAAGCGCGAAAAGGGCAGTCAAGTGACGCATCCATAAACACTCTGCCCATTAAGTTTACCAAAAGAATATTTTTTTGGCCAGCCTCGCCTACGCCGAGTCTAGGCGGGCTAATGTTGATAACTTTTTCTCCTATCCCATCCGCGCCGGCAGGATAATTGGCCGGCCGCAGCAAGCGCCATTTGGCATCGTTATTCAGTAATTGGTCATTTCCCGGACGGGCAAAGACATGATTGCCGCTGGTGCAATAATCAACGCCCGCGTCCAGAACTTCCTGCAGGGTGCTAGCCGTGACGCCGACGCCGTGGGCGATATTTTCCGCGTTCGCAATCACTAAATCTGGCTTAAGCTTGCGTCTTAATTTAGGCACGATAATTTTTACCGCGGCGCGGCCGATAGCGCCGACGATGTCGCCAATAAATATAATTTTGAGCATAAACTATAATTAGTTTAGTTTCTGTATATTTCTTTCTTATTATACTCCAACCAAAAAAGCAGGCAAATCAGCCTGCTTCTGGTAAAAGTTAATCCAAGATAAATTATCTCGCGTATTCCACCACTCTCATTTCCCGGATGACGTTGACTTTTATTTCCCCCGGGTATCTTAGTTCTTCTTCAATTTTTTTCGCGACGGTTTTCGCCAAATTGTAAGCGGCTAAATCGTCAATTTTAGCCGGCTCGACAAATACCCTTACCTCGCGGCCGGCTTGAATGGCATAAGCTTTTTCCACGCCCTCAAAGGAAGTGGCAATTTTTTCCAATTCCTCCAGCCGCTGCAAGTATTGCTCCAAAGAATCTTTGCGCGCGCCGGGTCTCGCGCCGGAAATCGCATCCGCCACTTTCACAATCAACGAGGTTAAATCAGCCGGTTTGTCGTCATGGTGGGTAGCAATGGCGTTGATAACTTCCGTCTGCAAGTTAAATTTTTGGCCGATGTTTTTGCCGATTTCTGGATGCGTGCCCTGCACTTCGTGGTCAACCGCTTTGCCGATGTCGTGCAGGAGCCCCGCTTTTTTGGCAATCGTTACGTCCGCGCCGAGCTGGTCCGCTAATAAAGCGCAGAGGTGCGCGACCTGCACCGAGTGGCTCAAGATATTTTGGCCGTAACTGGTGCGATATTTGAGCCGGCCTAAAATTTGCACTAATTTAGGGTCAAAGCCAGTAACGCCCACGTCATACATCGCTTCTTCACCCGCTTTTTTTATGTCCAGCGCCAGTTCTTTTTTAGCCTCTTCAATCGCGTCTTCAATTTTGGTCGGATGAATTCGCCCGTCTAAAATTAATTTTTCCAGCGCCCGTTTAGCCAAATGGCGGCGGATCATGGAAAAACCGGAAATAGTAATGACGTTAGGCGTATCGTCAACGATAATTTCTACGCCGGTTAAATGTTCAATGGCGCGGATGTTCCTGCCTTCGCGGCCGATAATTCGGCCTTTCATTTCATCGTTAGGCAAATCAACGGTAGTGGTGGTTACTTCCGCCGTGTAAGTGGGCGCGAGCCGCTGCATGGTGATGGCGAGCATGGCTTTGGTTTTTTCTTCCAGTTCAGCGGTTGATTCCTGCTCCAGTTTTTTAATGCGGGAGAGCAACGCATCCTTAATTTCGCCTTCCACGTTATTCATTAAAATATTTTTCGCCTCTTCTTTGGTCATCTTGGCGATTTTTTCCAATTTCTCCAGTTGCTCTTTGCGGATAGCGATAATTTTTTCTTTCGCCTCTTCCACCTGATTGACTTTGTCGTAAAGATTTTGCTGCTTGTCCTGCAATTCCAGCAGTTTTTGCGAGAAGGTAGTTTCTCTTTTTTCCAGCCGTTTTTGGAATTCGTTTAACTCGCGGTAGCGGCGCGTTTCTTCTTTTTTTGCCTCTTCAATAATAACTAAGCCCTTTTCCTGCGCTTTAATGAGCGTTTCTTTTTCCTGCGCTTTGGCTTCGCTCACTATTTTTTGCGCCCGGGCTTCGGCGGAATTTATTTCACTTAACGCCTTTTGTTTCCGTACGTAATAGCCCAAGGCGATGCCGATAAAAAGGGCGATGATGCCCAAAATAACTTCTAAACCAGCAAGCATAAAATTTAAGCTTCGCGGTAAAAGCTAGCTCGCCCAGCGCATGATTGATGCTTGGGCTGCCAAGAGAAAATAATTTTTTCGGAGTTGAGAGATTTTCGTTAGACGCGAAAATTAGGCATTAATATTAATGCCTTTTAAAGAAGGAAGAATAGCTAATACTCTTGAAAGTTGAGAAGAGAGAAATTTTGAGTAACTCGAAAATTTTATCTTAATGTTAGCCATTTTAATTCAATTCGCGTGCTAAACATCTCAATCCGGCGCTAGCTTTATTGCGAAATTAATAATTAAATTGATGTTCCTATGGTAGCACGGAAAAGCAACTTTGGCAATGGCTGCAATTTGCTATGGATTTTTGGCTTTTTGGCGGCAAGGGGCTTGTGGGGGATGAGGATTGTTGATAAGATAGAGGCATATGTCCAAAACAATATTTTCCGGGGTACAACCGAGCGGCAATTTGCACTTAGGCAATTATTTGGGAGCGCTTAAAAATTGGGTTGCCTTACAAAACCAATATCGCTGCATTTTTTGCGTGGTTGATTATCACGCCATTACCGTCAAGCAGGACCCGAAAGTTTTGCGTTCAAAAATTTTAGAAATCGCCAAACTTTATTTAGCGGCCGGAATAAACCCGGAAACAGCCATTATTTTTCCGCAGTCGCAGGTAAGCGCGCATACCGAACTGGCTTGGATTTTAAATACCATTGCCAAAACAGCCGAACTAACGCGCATGACGCAATTTAAAGATAAAGCCAAAGAAAACAAGGAAAACATCAATATGGGATTGTTTGATTATCCGGTATTGATGGCGGCGGATATTTTACTTTATAACACTGATTTAGTGCCGGTGGGCGATGACCAAAGCCAGCATGTGGAATTAACGCGCGTTTTAGCGCGGCGTTTTAATGCGCAGTTTAAAGACGTCTTTAAAGTGCCGGAGCTTTATACCCAAAAGCAAGGGGCGCGCATAATGGGCCTTGACGACCCGGCTAAAAAGATGAGTAAAAGCGCGTCAAGCGAGTTAAATTACATCGCGCTCTTGGACAAACCGGAAAGTGCGCGCAAAAAAATAATGAAAGCCGTTACCGACAGCGGCAATGAAATTAAATTTAACCTTAAGAAAAAGCCAGCTATTACTAATTTATTGACGATTTATTCGTTATTAGCAAAGGTAGGCGTGAAAGAGCTGGAAGCGCGCTATAACGGCCGTGGGTACGGAGAGTTAAAAAAAGATTTAGCCGAAGTAGTGGCGAAATTTTTGGCAGAATTCCAGTATCGTTTTAATAGTTTTGACGATCAGTTTATCAATAATATTTTAGAGCAGGGGAGACAAAAGGCGGACGTGATCGCCGCCGAAACCTTAACTAAAGTGAAACAAGCGATTGGAGTCGCATAACAATAACACATCATAAGTAACACAAAAATAGAGACGTCCCGAAGTGCTGTGGGCGTCTCTGTAATTATTTTATTAATATTATTTCTGGATAATTTTTAAAATTTCTTCTTTTTTTGCGTCAGTCATTTCTTTGTCAGGCGTTTCAATCGTCAGGCGCAGGAGCGGTTCGGTATTTGATTTTCTTACGTTAAACCACCAGTCGGCAAACGATACAGTCAGGCCGTCAAGTTCATCTTGGTCGGCATTTTTATATGTTTCCTTGAGCCGCTCAATAGCCGCCTCGCGCGCTCTTTCATCCATCGTAATATTAATTTCGTCTGATTTATGGTAGCGCTGGAATTCTTTGACGATTTTAGATAAGGGGCGGCCATCTTGAGACAACAGCTCTAAAAGTATCAGCCAAGCGATAAAGCCGGAATCGGCATAGCCGTTATCGCGGAAAGAGTAGTGAGCCGATAATTCGCCGCCCATCACCCCTTGGTTTTCACTCATGGTTTGAGAAATATGGACATAGCCAACCTTGCTCCGGATTGGCCGGCCACCCCACTCGGTAATTATTTCCGGCACGGCTTTTGAGCAAATCGCGTTATAGACAATACCCGCGCCCGGCTCGCGGCGCAAAAATTCTTTGGCTAAAATTAATAAGGTCATATCGGCGCGGACGAAATTTCCCCGTTCGTCCACGAAAAACAGCCGGTCCGTATCGCCGTCAAAAATTACGCCGGCATCAGCTTTATTGTTAATAACCGCTTGTGAAATTTGCGTCTGGCTTTCCGGCAGGAGCGGATTGGACGGATGCGCCGGGAAACTGCCGTCCAGCGTAAAATTAAGCGGGATAATTTTAATCGGCAGATGCGGCGCTAATAACGGCACGACTTTTCCGGCCAGGCCGTTGCCGGCGTCAACGGCAATTGTCAACGGTTTTATTTTTGTCAGGTCGCAAAAAGACAATACATGTTTAATGTAGTCCGGCATGATGTCAAACTCTTTCGCATCGCCTTTAGTTTTTTCTTCCCCTGCCGGCAAGTTCAAAACATCCTCGCGCAGTTCTTCGCCCCGCACCCAGCCGATGCCGGGCAGAGGCAGTTTAAAGCCGTTGTATTCTTTAGGATTGTGGGAAGCGGTAATCATTGCGCCCGCCGGGTAATTTTGCTTTCGCACCGCGAAATAAACCGCGTCAATCGGCACTAGCCCGATATCAACGGCATTCGCGCCTTCATCCGTAACGCCGCGGACAAATTGTTCTTTAAGGGTTGGGCTGGAAAGCCGCATATCGCTGCCCACGACAATTTGTTCTGCTCGCGTTCGCCGCGCGTACGCCCGACCAATGGCGTAAGCCGCTTCTTTATTGAGTTCGTCCGGGTAAATGCCGCGGATGTCGTAGGATTTGAAGATGGTTGGATTGATATTCATATTTTTTGATATAAATTAATATGAAATAAATCTAACGGATAGGGTAGAGGTATCTTTTTTGAGTTAATTTTTTTAAAACCAAGACTAGTAACCCTTATATCTATTTCACGCGCCTGATAATAATGTTTGCCAGCGCCAGGGCCGGTTTCCATAGAAAAAGTTCCTTTAGTCATAAAACGAAGCGTTTTATATAAAATAGATTCGGTGGGTTCGCTGGTGATTAGATATTTTTGCGTCTTTAGTATCCGTTTAATTTCCGTTAGCGCTTTCTCTATGAATTGGATATGTTCTAAAACATCAAGTGCCACTATTGCATCAAAGGCATGGTCGGCAAAGTTAGTTTGCAACAGATTTTGTCTAGAAAAATTACAAAAAGGCATTTGGCGGGTAAGATTTTGTACATTAGTATTATAATCAATAGCATAAAGGCCAGGAGGAAGAAGACGATTTTGTTGCAGTAGCCTAATAAAAGTGCCGTCTCCGCAGCCGAGGTCAAGCAGAACTTTCGGTTTTATGCTCGCGATAAAACAGGCCGCTTCTCGCAGACGTTTAAAAAAAAGCCAGCGCACCACTGGGTTGTGGGAATAGTATTCTGGCACAATCGTTGTCAGGGGAATGGCTAATTTTTGTTCGGGCGACATTGCCATAATCTTATTGCCCATAAAGAGATGATTCTGCTATGATAAAGTCAGTGTCTTTATTTTATTGAATTATGGATATAAAAGCAACCCTTTCTATCATTATCCCCTGTTATAATGAGTTGCGCATCAGAGATGTTTTAGCCGCTATTGAAGCAGTAGATTTAGGTGATGTCAACAAAGAAGTAATTATTATCAATGATGGATCTAAACCAGCAGTGCGCAGTATTTTAGAAAAAGTAGCCGAGCGGTATAAAGTTATTCATTTACCTAAAAATTTTGGCAAAGGATATGCCGTGCGACAAGGAATTAAAGCGGCTAGCGGCAATATTATTTTAATCCAGGATGCCGACTTAGAGTACAACCCTCAAGACTATTCTCGCTTAATCCAACCCATCACATCTCATCAAGCCCAAGTTGTTTATGGCTCTCGCTTTCTGCAGCTTGGCAATAAGCGGTCCCAGTATTATTGGGGCGTTAGAGCGTTAACACTTTTAACTAACATTTTATATGGTTCACGCTTAACTGATGAGGCGACCTGTTATAAAGTTTTTACTGCCAACTTACTAAAAAGCATACCATTATCTTGCCAAAGATTTGAATTCTGTCCCGAAGTAACGGCAAAAATTTTAAAAAAAGGAATAAAGATTATGGAAGTGCCTATTCATTATACGCCACGCACCATTAGCCAAGGGAAAAAAGTGCGCGTCAAAGACGGCATTATTGCCGCCCGGACTTTAATAAAATATTATTTTTTGCCATGCCGATAAAACTATTACTAAAAAGTAGCAGTGTTTTTATTTTGTATTTTCTTATTTTTTTTGGCTGGCAGATGCTGGTCCCTTACTTAATGAGCACTGATGACCCTTATTATCACGCTAAACACAGCTCGTTAATGGCGGAAAATAATAATTTTACTTTAGTGGATGGTTGGGTGCCGTTTCATTTTTTAACGACGGCGCCCACCGACCCTTGGTGGTTGTATCATGTCATTACCGCCGGCTTGATAAAAATTTTTGGTTTACTCGTTGGCGTCAAAATATGGGCCGCTGTCGCCGCCGCTTTCGTTTTTGCCTCTGCTTACTTTATCTTCAAGCGGCTTAACATAACTTACGCGTTCGTCTGGACGTTTTTTTTATTCATCGCCTCCTCAATTTTTACCGTGCGTTTGCTGTTTGAGCGCCCCTTTGTTATTTCTATACCACTTTTCTTTCTTAGTTACTATTTTTTGTACCAACGGCAATATTTTTGGCTATTTATTGCCACCGTATTATATATCTTAACCTATAATTTAGCGCCAATCGTTTTATTGTTAGTAGCGGTGTTTTTAGCGGTAGATTTTTATTTTAGCCGAAGTTTAAATTTAAAGCCGAGCATCGCGGTTTTAGGCGGGATAGCGGCCGGTATTATTTTACACCCCCACCCCTTAAATTACATCTACGTGATGTCCGTTCACCTGTTTAAAGTGTTTTATTATTTGCTTTCGGGGGTTAATTTAAATACCGGCGCGGAAATCCAATTGCATAGTTTCGCTGATTTTTTAGAAGGTAATTTTTTAATCACTTTATTTTATATTTTGGCCTTAGCCATCTGCTTTAAATTATGGTCGGATAAAAAAGTCAACCGGCTGTCGCTCTCGCTTTGGTTAGTAAGTATTTTTTGGTTCCTAGTGACCTTATTGGTGCCGCGCGGCACAGAATACTGGTTGCCACTGGCTGTCTTGTTGGTAGCTTATGCTTTCCAAGAATTGCGCCAATCAGCCGATTGGCCAGTTTTCCAGACACAACTCCGGCAAAAAATTACGCCCGCTCTATTATATTTTTTTATCTTAAGCGCTATTGCCATCTTTGCCGCTTATAATATTTTTACTGTTTTTATGTTCGTCTATGACCGCCGACAGGACATTAGCGATTATTATTTTCAAGAGGCGAACAACTGGTTAATAGACAATACTCCTTTTAATTCAGTAGTTTATTATCCCATTTGGTCAATGTGGCCGCAAATGTTTTTTTATAACGACCATAATCGTTACCTGACTGCCTTTGGACCGGAGTTTTTGTATGAGTATAATCCAAGTATTTATTACACTTGGGCGAATATCGCGTATCGGGGCGTTTATTGTCCGCACGAATGGCCGTGCTTGGAATTTAGCCCCAGGCAAGAGGTACGCGGCGTAAAGTTTGCTTTAAAAAACATCTTAAATTCACCGATAGTTGTCTTGCCTAATAACAAAAACACCTGGGTATTCCAGGTTTTTGATACTTTAAAGGCGGATTTTACTAAAGTATATGAAAATAAAGAGTTAGTGATTTTTAAGGTAAAAGATTAAATTATAATGTGTTATGCGTTATGAGTTAGGTGTTATGCGATTTTAGAATTTGGCTGTCTTAGCTATTTTATGGTAAAATATAAAAGGTAAGCTGTTAATAACTTAATTTATTTAAATAATCAAAATTATGAGGCTAAAAACTATTTTTTTGACAATTTTTTTAGCAGTTGCTTTTCTCGCCTTAGCGTTCATTAGTGTCAATGTCGCGTCAGCCGCTTTGGGAGGAAGCTGTAGTAATATTAATGATTGTTCGGGCGTAGCCCAAAGTTCCTGTATAGCTAATATTTGTGTATGTAATGCTGGCTTTATTACGGGCGGGGGCGGCACAACATGTGTGCTAGGCGGAGGTGGCACAACGGTAAATGGATCAGCCAGCAATAATGTCGGCTGGGGCAATGTGTCTCCGGACACAATAAGTAATATAACAGGTTTAGGCGCTACCGACCCGCGCGAAATCGCCGCCAACGTAATTAACGTTATTTTGGGCTTTTTAGGCATTATCGCGGTAGTGTTAATTTTAGTCGGCGGCTTTATGTGGATGACCGCCGCGGGCAACGACGACAAAGTGGCTACCGCCAAAAAAGTAATGACCGCCGGCATTATCGGTTTAGTGATAGTGTTAGCCGCCTTTGGCATCGCGAAGTTCGTGATTCAGGCCCTAATCGGGGCAACGGCCTAGCAAATCATTTTATTTTATAATTTATTTATATAATTTTAATAATTTTGTAGCTAGAGCTTAGCTATAAATTTAAGGTAAAATCTATGAAGAAATTTTTAGTGATTTTTATCACTATGCTCGCGATAGCGCCGGTATTTAGTTTGGCGCTGGCTAACACGGTGGCAGCGGCCCCGCTTAACGAAAATACCGCTTGGGGAGGATATTGGAACGGCGATAGAAATAATACTGGTAACCCCAGCGATATTGCTAACGCTACCGGTTTGGGAGTAAAAGACCCGCGCGAAATTGCCGCCAAAGTCATTAACGTTATTTTGGGATTTTTGGGCATTATCGCGGTAGTGTTGATTTTAGTCGGCGGCTTTATGTGGATGACCGCCGCGGGCAACGACGACAAAGTGGCTACCGCCAAAAAGATTATGACCGCCGGCATCATCGGTCTCGTCATCGTCTTAGCCGCCTTTGGCATCGCGAAGTTTGTGATTAATGCGCTGATAACAGCGACGGTATAATATAACGAGTATTTTAATATTTTTAATTTAATTTTTCCGCTCGTCTGCGCGAGCGGGTCCGCTCTTCGGGCGGATAATTTAAAGCGTATTATGAAAAAAATAGCCAAAAATTTCTTAGCCGCCTTAATCATCTCGGTATTCAGTTTGGCGGTTGTTGCTACAGCTAATGCTACTAATACTACTAGCGGCACCGGCGCTGGCGGCACCATTGACCCGAATACTTATTGGGGCGGAAACACCGTCGCTAATAACATTGAAAGCGACATTCAGTTAGGCCAGCGCGACCCGCGCGAAATTGCCGCGAACGTGATTAATATTATTTTGGGCTTCTTGGGCATTATCGCGGTGATATTAATTTTGGCCGGCGGATTCAAATGGATGATTGCGGCCGGAAATCAGGACAAAGTGGACGAGGCAAAAAAACTAATGGCCGCGGGCGCGATTGGTTTAGTGATTATTTTGGCCTCCTTCGGCATCGCCCGCTTTGTCATCAACGCTTTAGTCAGCGCGACCGCCGGCATTTAATATGATTGGCTTAATCTCCACTTAGCAATTAGTGCAAATTAAATTTGCCCTGACGATTTAGTTGCCTAATAAATTTATGCGAGGTATCGCGTTTAATTTTATTGCCGCAGTATTTTTAATAGGTTTGTTTTTAACCGTTCATAATACGGCCTTAGCAACGGGTTCTTTTGGCTTGAATGAAACGGCTAACGTGGCTTTTAATAATACTCCCCTTAGCCAAAGCAGAGAAGCGGATATTGCCATTATCGTGGGCCGAATCATCAATACGGCGCTGTCTTTTTTGGGCATCGTATTTTTAATTTTAGTTATTTACGGCGGTTTTATGTGGATGACCGCGGGCGGCAGCGAGGAAAAAGTCAGTAAAGCCATAGAGGTTTTTTCTAACTCCGCCTACGGCTTAATGATAGTGATTGCCGCTTATTTAGTTACCCGCTATTTAGGGACGGCGATAATTAATTCCCTGAAATAATCAGAATATCTAATATCCTAATATTTTTGTATGTATCGTTTTGGTATCGTTATACTAATGGCGTTAGCGGTATTTTTTAACATCAACCTTGCTTTGGCCGTCAGCTTTGAAGACTTCAGCGGCTTAAAAAAAATAGCCGGCGAAAACGCGGCCGGCTACGATACCTCAAAAACCAACTTGCCGGCTACCATTGGCACCGTCATCCAGTATGTACTTTCCTTTTTAGGCGTTATCATGCTCGCGATTGTTCTCATCAGCTATTTTATCATGAGCGGCGCGGGCGGAGACGAAGAGCTGGTGCGGAAAGCTAAGCAATGGATTAAAAACGGAATTATCGGCATTTTGATAGTAATGGCCGCGTATATGTTAACCGCTATTTTTATAAAATTTTTCGCCAACGCCGTTCTTAATGTCGGCAGTTAAACAGTATGTCAGATTTTTTTTATTATTTATTGGGGAATATTTTTGGGATTATGCCGGCGGCGGCAAGCGTTTTTAACGATGCCTTTGGCAACACCTTGAGTAAAGTCAGTGGCGATAACGGCTATATAGATGTGCCGGTTAGTTATTTGCCGACCTATATTGGCACGTTGTTGGGCTGGACTGTCTTTATGGGCGTTACCATAATTTTACAGGTAATAGTAGCCGGCTACGAATATATGACCGCCCAAGGCGAAGAAGAAAAAGTAATTAAAGCCAAACAGCGCATCCGCAACGTAATTATTTCCTGTTTTATTCTGGTCGGCGGCTACGCGCTTGCGACCGCGGTCGTTATTTTATGGTCGCAGTACACCGGTTATCAGGGATAATAAAATTTTCAATGACTAAATTTTTAAACCGTTTGAAAATTGTAAAGAACATATGTTTAGCGTGAATAATGTGAATTTTGTTAAGTTTAGCTTAACGCTGGCGTTGCTAGTTAATATAGTGGTTGCGCCAGCTTATAAATTTGCGCAGGCCGCTAACGAACCCGCAGGGCCGGACACTATTTTGGGAACTTTGCGCGCGACCGGCAATGCCGCTAAGTACAACACCGATGCCAGCCGAGAGGGCATACCCGCTTATGTTGATTTGGTCGGACAGGTAGTCAATGCTTTTTTTGCCGTTGTGGGCATAATTTTAATCGTGTTGATGATCCACGCCGGCTATCTTTGGATGACCGCGCGCGGCAACGAAGACCAAGTGATGAAAGCCAAAGACCAAATCCGGCAGGCAATCGTTGGTTTTATTATTTTAGCGGGAGCGTACGCGATTACTTATTTTGTGCTGACGGCGCTGAACGGTTTCAGTATTAATGTGTCGTAGTTTTAACAGTAAAATTATTAGCAATATGGCCATTATTAAAAAAATTAACTGGCGGCAGATTATTACTTTAGTGTTACTTTTGAGCATTTTTTTAATTCCGTATTTTGTTTTTGCACAACTGCCGGAAGATGCTAACAGGAGTACAGGCGCTAGCTCTGGAATGACAGCCAAAGGCTTACTGCAACAGTTAGGCGATAAAGCCGGCTACGAAACGGCAATCGGGCGAAATAACCTTTCGTCAGTGGTAGCCGCGGTGATTAACGGCTTTTTGGCTTTACTCGGCATTATCTTTTTGTTTTATTTAATTCACGCGGGGTACCTTTGGATGACGGCACGCGGCGAGGAGGACCAAGTTAATCAAGCCAAAGATGAAATCCGCAATGCCATTATCGGCTTTATTGTCATTATCGCGGCGTACGCGATTGTGAATTATGTGGTAATGGCGTTATTGGGGGTAGGCAATGGCAATGTTACGGGCGGTTAAATAAAGGCTAAAAATATTACAAATTAAGATATATTTAAATAAAAAAGTGGGCAGATTAAATATAGCTTGCCCACTTTTGATTTGATCAATTAATTTTAAGCAATCAATTGTAATTCAAATCAATAGCAAAAAACATGTAGCAGGGGCTACCCAGAAATGACTTAGGCACTAGAGGGTCTATTGATTGAGTAGACTTCCCGGTAGTACGCCCATTTTCTGACGCTTCCCCTGTATATAGGCCAGGAGGCAGATAATGTTCAGACCGTTGGCTTGGCGCCAACATTTCCGAAAATACAACGTATCCGGCCGCATTTCGCAACTGGAAGCTATAAGCCTTCCAGCGATTGCGATTTTCAATAATGACCTTATATGCGGTCACCCCATTCATAACTTGAACACAGTCGGTATTACTATGGATGAAGTTTGCGGCATACGCTTGTGAAAACTTCATGCCATCTTTAATCTGCTCGTTAACCAACTGTCCTCGTTGAACAGCGATGATACTATTCGCGTCATTCGCACCGACCCAGCCCATAGAAGGTTTTCCTTCCAACGCTTGCGCCAAGTTGTCATAATGCGGTTTTGCTGGGAAGTAGGCGCAGCCCATCTGGCTGAAAAGTATCAGCAGAGCCCAAAGCAGAAGGCCGCCCCCAAGAGTATATGCCGCTCCGCGGCTCATCTTTGACCAAAACAATTCGTTACTGGTGGATATTTCTCTCATGATTTTATCCCCTTTTCCTGTGATTTTTTATTTTTAACTTAAAGATTTAAAAGAACACTTTAAGATATCATAAATGTTTTATTTTGTCAATCTTTGATTACAGTTAACTTTTATTTTAGGCAACTTTTTGGTTTTAATGTTTTTTAAATAAAAATACCCGGCCGCCGCAATCATTGCCGCGTTGTCGGTCGTGTATTTTAAATTTGGCACAAAATAAGCTGTTTGAGGCAATGATTGCGCCAAAGCTTGTTTTAGCTGACGGCGGAGCTCAATATTAGCGGCTACGCCGCCGGCAAGCATTACTGATTTTACTTTATATTTTTTAGCGGCCTTGATAGTTTTAGAAATTAAAACGTCAATAATTGCCTGTTGGAACTCGGCGCAATAAGCGGGAATTTTAGATTGCCAATTTTTGTCCCTCTGTATTTTATATAATAACGCGGTTTTTAATCCGGAAAATGAAAAATCACAAGAGCTCTCATTAATCATCGGTCTTGGTAAGGTTATTTTTGTAATTTGTAATTTGTAATTTGTAATTTCTGCCGCCCTTTGGGCGACTGCCGGTCCGCCCGGATAACCCAGATTTAAAATTTTTG
>CAYHIM010000010.1:0-20730 GCA_964356665.1 uncultured Gammaproteobacteria bacterium | reverse complement strand
GGGAATTATGTTTATCGGCGAATATAGCCATGCGATTGACGATAAGGGCCGGGTGGCGGTGCCGGCAAAATTTAGAAATATGCTGCAAAACGGGGCAGTGGTAACCCGTGGTCTTGATAATTGCCTTTTTTTATACGCGAAAGAAGAGTGGCAAAAATTAGCGGAACAAATTTCCGCCTCTCCCATTAATAAAGCTAATTCGCGCGCTTTTAGCCGCTTTATGCTTGCGGGCGCGATGGAGGCGGAATTTGACAGGCAGGGCAGAATTTTACTGCCGGAATATCTGCGCACGCACGCTGGGTTGCGTAAAAATGTAATTTTAGCCGGCCTCTATAACCGCATTGAAATTTGGGATGAAGGGAGCTGGCAGAAATACAGCAAAGTTACCGGCAGAAATAGCGGCCGGATTGCGGAAGAATTGGAAGGCGTGGGAAAGTGACAAGCCGCCAAGTTCACCCCGTGAAATACCACTTGGCGGTAAATTTCACAGGGTAAAGTAAATTTGAATTTTATGATGGTAAATTTAAAAAATAACATTTTGCCAAATTTAATGTTTATGTTAGCGGTGGTGGTGGTGCCGCTTTGTTTAATGGCAGTGGCGTCCATTGGCGTTAGGGAGGAACTGCTGACTATTTTAGGAGTTTGAACTATGGAATATAGGCACATACCGGTGATGTTAAGGGAGGCAATGGAGTATTTGCAGCCGCAGTCAGGAGGCGTTATTGTTGATTGTACTTTAGGCGGAGGGGGATATACGCTGGAAATTGCTAAACGGGTTGGCGAGCAAGGAAAAGTTATTGCTATTGATGCGGATGAGCTGGCTATCACTAATGCAAAAAGCAAAATTCAAAATGAAAAATTAAGGAATATAATTTTAGTCCATGGCAATTTTAAAAATTTACAAGCAATTATTAACCAAGTTGGGCTGGAAAAAGTTGATGGTGTTGTTTTTGATCTTGGGTTATCATCGGCTCAACTCCAAGACACAACTCGGGGATTTAGTTTTGGCTCTACTGCGGCGCTGAACATGAGTTTCGGAAGTAAGAAGTTAGAAGTAAGAAATAAGAATACAGAGGAAATTGTAAATGAATTTAAACAAGCAGAATTAGAAAAAATCATTAGGGAGTACGGCGAGGAACGATATGCCGGCCGGATTACGGAGGCGATTGTAAAAGCTCGGCCGCTCGTTACTGCCAAAGCGTTGGCAGAGGTGATTGCCCGAGCCGTGCCGCCACAGTACCGGTACGGGAGAATTCATCCCGCCACCCGCACTTTTCAGGCGTTGCGGATAGCGACCAACGACGAGTTAAATAATTTAAAGGTTGCTTTGCCGCAGGCAGTTGAGATGTTAGCAGCCGGAGGGCGGCTGGCAGTAGTGTCTTACCACTCGCTGGAAGACCGAATTGTCAAACGGTTTTTACGCGAGCGACAAAATCAAGGGGCGCTAAAAATTTTAACAAAAAAAGTTATTGTTGCGAGTGAAGAAGAAGAACAAGCCAATCCGCGGGCGCGCAGCGCTAAACTAAGGGCAGCCGAGAAAATTTAAAATATAAAATAAAACCATGGAGGAAAGATCAACCAAACCAATTTTTACGGCTAACGCCGCCGAACTGACTTTACCGGCAAACGTTAGGCGGGATAATAAAATTTTATTAAAATTTAATTTAGCCCTGATTAATAGCGTCTGCCTTGGGCTGGCAATAACTTTAGTTATCGGCTATTTGGTGATTAGCAACCAAGTGGTTAGCAAGGGGTTTACGATTAATAGTTTGAAAAATAATATTGCCGAACTAAGCAAGACTAATAAAAATTTGGAATTAACGGCAATGAATTTAGAGTCATACGCCGCGATTAATGAGCGGGTAACTAAGTTAGGTCTGGTAACCGCCAATGATGTTGAATATTTAGAGATAACCCGCGGAGAGGTAGCGATGAGATAACTTCGCATAACGCGTTATGATTTGGAGCAATCGTTTTAAAAAAAATCAACCAGCGAGAGATAATCGCCTTACCATACTCGGAGCGATTATTTTTTTATTTGCCGCCGGCATCATCGCCCGTCTCTTTAATGTGCAGATATTAAATTATGATTTATACAGCGCGCGGGCGATGCGCCAGCACGGAGTGGAGGCGGAAATTGTGCCGCCGCGAGGCAGAATATTTGTGCGTACGGCCGAAGCCAAATCGGCTGTTTATCCCTTAGCCGCTAATAAAGAATTCGCTTTAGTTTATGCCGTGCCTAAAGATATTTTGAGCCCGGAAATAACGGCAGAAAAACTGCTGCCCACATTATTTCCTTTATTTTATGAAGAGCCGGATAGGGAACTTTTAATCGCCGGCATTGAAAAAAATATCCGCCGGCAAATGGCCGCCGATGTCATTACCAATAATCCGCCCGCCGCGGGCGAAGAAATCATCATTGACGAGGAGCAGTTAAGAATCGCTTTAGCCAAAGAACAGCTTATTTTAGAGGAAAATTTACAAAAAGAAAAAGAAGCCAAAATGAAAGCTTACCAAGAAGAGCTGTTGGCTAAATTAGCCAAAGCCAACGACCCCTATGAACCGTTAGCCAAAAAAGTGGATGAAGACAAGTTAAAGGAAATTTTATCTTTGCATTTGGCAGGGGTTGATTATTGGCTGCGCGACTGGCGTTATTATCCGGAAAAAAATATTGCGAGCCATATTTTAGGTTACGTCATTGACGATAGCAGTAATAACTTGACCCAGGGCTCTTATGGCTTGGAAGGTTTTTTTAATCAGGAGTTAGCGGGGAGTTTAGGGCGGGTGGTAGCCGAACGGGATGCCGCCGGTCAGATAATTATCGCCGCCGACCGCAAAGTGAACCCGGCAATAAACGGCGCGGATTTAATTTTAACTATTAATAAGACTGTCCAAAACGTCGCTTGCCGCAAATTAAACGAAGCGGCCCTGCGGCACGGCGCTGACAGCGGGGCGCTGATAATAATGAATCCTAAAACCGGCGCCATCATTGCCATGTGCGCTTGGCCTGATTTTGACCCTAATGAATACGGCAAAACAAAAAATATAAATTACTTTAATAATGTCGGCGTCTGGCAGGCGTATGAACCCGGCTCGGTTTTTAAACCGCTGACAATGTCAATGGGCATTGATCTGGAACTGATAGAGCCGGACAGCAAATTTACTGATACCGGTTCGGTGACCATAGCTTCGGAAACCATTAAAAACGCCGAAGATAAAGTTTATGGCGAGGTAACAATGGCGCAAGTATTGGAAGATTCTATCAATACCGGCGCGGTTTACGTGGCGCAGAAAGTGGGAATAAATAATTTTTTAAAGTACGTTGAGGATTATGGTTTGGGCAAAAAAACCGGCATTACTTTAATGACCGAATCGGACGGCAACATCAGCTCCTTGCGCGACAAGATGCACGGGGATAATTTAAATTTAGCCGTATCTTCTTTTGGCCAGAGCATCACCGCTACGCCGCTGCAACTGGCGGCCGCTTTCAGCGCGATTGCTAACGGCGGAATGCTCGTGCGGCCTTATATTATTGAGGAAATTATCAAAGCCGATGGCACACATTTAAAAACACCGGCACAGGACGTCCGCCGCGTGATTTCGCCCCGCGCCGCTACGCTGGTAGCGGGGATGATGGTCAATGTAACTGAAAAAGGCCATGCTAAGCGCGCTCGCGTTCCCGGCTATTATGTTGCCGCCAAAACCGGCACCGCGCAAATCGCCTCTAAAGCTGGGCGCGGCTACAGCAGCCGCACTAACCATACGCTCGCTGGCTTTGCGCCGGCTGACGACCCTGTTTTCGTGATGGTCACATACTTAGAAGACCCTAAAGACGCGAAATACGCCGAATCTACCGCGACCCCTCTCTTCGGCGAAGTTGCCAATTTTGTGCTAAACTATTATCAGGTGCCAAAGGAAAGGTAGAATTTTATGAAGCAATTACTCCAATTCAAACTGAAAATTTTAGCTACATTAATACTTTGGAAATACCGGCCCAAAATCATTGGCATTACCGGCAGCATTGGCAAAACGAGCACCAAAGAGGCGGTTTACACAGTGCTCGCGGGGAAATTTAATGTCCGCCAGAGCAGTAAAAATTATAATAATGAATTAGGAGTGCCCCTGACTATTATTGGCAGCAAATCAGCCGGCCGAAATATCTTTGGCTGGCTAGCGATATTTTGGCGGGCTTTGTTTCTAATTTTACTGCCTGATAAAAATTATCCGCAGATTTTAATTTTGGAAATGGGGGTGGACCGGCCGGGAGACATGAATTACTTGTTAAAGATAGTAAAGCCCGATATCGGCATTATGACTACGGTCGGGCCGGCGCATTTAGAATTTTTTTCGAGCGTTGAAGATATTGCCGCTGAAAAAGGAAAATTAATCAGTACTTTGGCTAAGCAAAGTTGGGCGATTTTAAATATTGACGACCAGCGCGTCCGTAAGTATATTAAAAATACCGCCGCCCAAATAATTACTTACGGCTTTGGCAAGACGGCCGATATCATGGCTGATTATGTTAAGTTCAGTTACGTTGACGGCGAAAGCGATATTGATAATTTGCAAGGCATTAGTTTTAAAGTCAGCTATCGGGGCGCGACCGTACCCATACTTTTGCCGCATAGCTTAGCCGTTGGTCAAGTTTACGCGGCTCTCGCCGCCGTGGGGTGCGGCATCATTTACGGCATTGATTTAATAACCATTGCCGCGCGGCTGCGCGAATTTATGCCTCCGGCGGGCCGGATGAATTTAATCAAAGGAATTAAAAAAAGCGTAATCATTGACGACACTTATAATTCTTCGCCGCCAGCAACGTTAGCGGCGCTTGATGTTTTAAGTAAAATCCCGCTTACCGGAGAGAGGAGACGCTTCGCTGTGCTGGGAGATATGTTGGAGTTAGGTTCAGCCAGCATTGAGTCGCATCAGGCAGCAGGCAGGCAAGCAGCCGAATTAGGGATTGATAATTTAATCACCGTTGGCGAGCGGGCGCGCGACATTGGGCGCGGAGCGGCGAACGCCGGCATGGCGCAAGATGACATTTTTCACTTTCCCAGCGCGGTAGACGCGGGCAAATTTGTCCAAGACCGGATCAGGAGCGGCGATTTAATTTTAGTCAAAGGTTCGCAGGGCATGCGGATGGAGCGCATTGTCCAAGAAATTATGGCCGAACCGCTGCAAGCGAAAGAGTTGTTAGTGCGGCAGGAGGAAGAATGGCTGGAAAAGTGAAGAATGCAAAAATAAAAATAAAAAAATTTTAAATTTTATCTTGCCATTTTGCATTTTTCACTTTAATATTTTCATTAATAGTTATGTCCAAGGAGGTTAAAAAAAATAACGGAGATAAAAAAGCGGAAGGATTACAGAGCGATTTAGACAAAGATTTCTCTGTCTTGCTAAAAGAAAGGGAACAACAGGATGAAGTTGGCGAGAGTTTACAGGAAATTTATCAAGCGGAAGACCCTTCCCTTATTTCTGCCAACAAAAATAATAATCATAGTTATTTAAACGCGAATCATATGGCGAGCATATCGCGCCGCAACAACAGCCCCTGGAATAAAATAGCCGGAACTTTTTTGCTGTTATTAATAGTATTAGCCGGCATTTCCTGGACATCATTTTTAATTTTTAATGCCGGCGATAGATTGGATGCCAAAGACATAGAGTTTAATATTAGCGGGCCGGACAAAGCAATCGTTGGCCAAGAGGTGGTGTATGACATCCAATATAAAAATTTAAGCCAGTTTAATTTAAAGGAGGTGGAAATTTACGTAAATTATCCGGCTAATTTCGTATTCATGGACGCGGTGCCCGCGCCGGCAGCCGGCAGCCATATTTGGCAGTTATCCCAAATTGATGCCAAACGCAGCGGCCGGATTGAATTTAAGGGGCGTTTGATCGCGCCGGTGGATACGGCGGCCATATTTCCGGCGGCGATTGCTTACCGGCCGGAAAATTTTTCTTCCACCTTCAGCGCTGATGCCGGCGTCACTACTGCCGTGAGCGCCAGCGGTTTAGACATCAATATCGAAGCGCCGTCATTTTTTAATGTTAAAGAAGAAGCGGCTGTATCCATCAAATACCTAAAAACAAAAGAAAGCTACCTTAATAATTTTAAAATTATTTTTTCCGCTGGCGATGATTTTTCTCTTAGCGGCAGCGATCAAAGCGGCGTTTGGAACATTACTAATTTGTCTGACAGCCAACGGGAGCTACTGATTAAAGGCCAATATGTGAAAAAGCCGCCAACGAACGAAAAACTAAAATTATCGTTTGTCTCGCCCCAAGAAATAAAAGCCGCTGATGAATCAGGCGCGGCGACAACCCAGATTAAAGATTATCTTTTTTACGAATATGAATGGCAGCCGTTGGTAGCGGAAGGAGCGCTCAATTTGAGTTTAGCCGTTAATGGCTCCGCCTCCGATAAGGCGGTAAATTTCGGCGACGCTTTAAATTATGTGGTGCACTATAAAAATACCAGCGACGCCACCTTAAGAAATGTTATTATCATGGCCACGATTGATTCGCCGGCAGTTGACTGGCAAACATTGCAAGATGAGCAGGGGGGCGAAGTTAAAGGGAACTCCATCATTTGGACCAAAGAGCAAATTAAGAATTTAGGAGAAATTAGACCGAGCGCGGAAGATAGCTTTGGCTTTGCCATTAAAATAAAAACGCGGGAACAAACAAAAGATATCGCTACTAACGACATTAAAGTCCGCAGCGCGCTTGATTACAGTATTGACAGCGCGATTAATAATGCCGCTAACCCGCTGGTGCAGATTGTCAATCCGGTCAATAGCGACTTGCAATTCAATAACGAAATAAGATATTTTGACCGCCAAAATATCGCCGTCGGCGAAGGGCCCTTACCGCCGAAAGTCGGGCAAAAAACCAGTTTTCATGTTTATTGGACCTTAACTAACAGCTTGCACGATTTGGAAAATATTACGGTGAGTGCGACGCTAGCCGATAACGTCGCTTGGGGAAATAACTTTACTAATACGGTTGGCGCAATTAATTATGCGGCTAATCAGCGGACGGTTAATTGGACCATCAGTTCTCTGGATGCGGCGGAAGAGCCGGCGCTGTTAGATTTTGTTATCAGCCTTACGCCGCAAGCCAGCGCCAAAAATAAAGTGCTGCCTTTATTAAACCAGGCGCGCCTGGAAGCTAAAGACAAACAAACCGGCGGCACCATTGTTTTAACTGCTAAAGCTAAAACTACTAATTTAGAAGACGATGAATTGGGCAAAGGGCAGGGGAAGGTCGAATAACCAGTTAAAAGTTATCAAGTTATCATGTTAATTTGTCTTTAGAATTTCGTGTGCGAATCAATAGATTCACATATTTTATTTATTTAAAATTAACCTATGCTTAAAAATATTTTTTTAGGCGCGCTAATTTTCGCCTTAGCTTGGGGCGGTTTTATGCCGCTTAATGTTGGAGCCACTGGAGCAGTAATTAGTTTATCCAGCGCCACTGTCACTGCCGGCGAACAAGCTACTGTTACGGTAAGTTTAACGGGAGTAACTAATATGGTAGGCTTTCGGATTGGAGTAACTTGGCCCCAAGAACTTGATTATGTATCCGGCAGCATGGCTCTTACCAGCGATACGGCCGGATTTATGATTGCCACCAACGAGAATATTGCTGATTATGCCGGCAACGGCGTTTTATCTTCCGCTGCTTCCGCCCAGGCAGTCAGTGGGTCGCTTAATTTAGTCACCTTTCGTTTGTTAGTGCCAGCCGGAACCGCCGCGGGCAGTTATACGCTGACCATTGATTCCCGTACTCGTTTAAATGACGGAGCGATTCCGGTTACCTATCAAAATGGTACTATTACGGTTACTGCCAATCCGGCGTCAACGCCGCCGCCGACATATCCGGATTTAATAGTTAATACTATTACTCTAATGCAAGATAGTACTACTATTTTATCAGGTAATCCGCAAATTGGTCAGCCTTTTTATGTTAAAGCAAATTTTTCCAACACCGGAGAAGGGGTCGCCAGCATCCCTTTTTACATTAATGTGTATGCAGACAGTACTTTAAATTCCCACTTAGCCGTCAGTAATGCTTTAATCAGCAGCACTAATGCTGATATCATTAGTAATGTTGTTAACTTAAGTGCCGTGGGTAACCATCTCATTAGTATTACTATTGATTCCGAGAATAACATTACTGAATCTAATGAGAACAATAATACCTTAAATCAGACTATTACCGTCGTGGCTGTGCCTATCAGCGGCGGCAGCGCTACTACTACGACTCCAAATAATACAACTAATTCTTCCGGTAGCTCTACCTCGGGTGGTGCTACCTCGGGTGATGGTTCTGGCAGTTCTTACCTAGGTCAACCAGATTTAATGATTTCAGACATTAGTTTCACGCCTACCTATCCTAAACAAAATGAAGCATATATTGGCAGATTACAAATTTCAGTGAAAAATATTGGTCAAGGAGCGACGAATAATGCTGAAGGCATACGGGTAGGGGCATCCCTTACTAAGGCAAATGGCGCCTTAGTTAACTGGAGCGGAACTGACAGTTATACCTACATTAGTAATTTAGCTGCCGGAGGCACATCAACACTTGCTCTGCCCCTGAATAATGTTTTATTTGATACTAATAAAATAACGGTCAATGTTTCAGTGGACAATGGCGCGGCGGGCTTTATTGAAGAATCAAATGAAAATAACAATACTTTTACCAAAAAAATAGATATAAAAGGATGCCGTGAATACACCCCAGTTTCTCCGGAAGTAGAAAAAGAGTGCCTAGCCAAAGGAGGAAAGATAGTGGCAGGCAAAGACGTCAATGGCTGTGCCACTCCTCCCCAGTGCGTTGTCCCAACAATTACCGCCTGCACCCAACAATACTCTCCTGTCTGCGGCGTTGATAACAATACTTACAGTAACCGCTGTGTGGCGGAAAAACAGAAAAAAGTGAAAGTGGCTTATGAGGGCGTTTGCCGTTTTATGCAGGTAACATATAAATACCGTAATGCCTACTGGAAATGCTATGACGGGACAGAGTCTAATGAGGGCGAAGAAATGTCCTGTAAAACTTCCGAAACTTGGCAGAAATACGCGCAAGAATCATGCAAAGACCATTGTTACGCCGATGGAAGCAAATGCGGTGTTAATACTTTTAAAGTGATGAATGAGTGCGGCGGAGAGGGAGCGACTACTCCCACCTCTAACGCTCCCGCTCAATCAGAGCCCCTGCCGGTGCCGGAAACGGAAAGCGAGGTAATTAAGCTTCAACGCGCCATTTCCCAATTAGAGCAAAAAATCGTTGATTTGGAGAAGCGGCTGGTGGAAAAAATTGACCAAAAAATAGTAAACCGCGTTAAAGGTAAGATTTTGTTGCAGACGGAAGCTAACGGCGAAGCGTGGTACGTTGATCCCGCATCGGAAAATAAGTTTTATATGAAAGATGGTTTAGCCGCCTATGATATTATGAGCGCTTTGGGGCTGGGAATTTCTAACGCCAACTTAGAAAAAATTCCCCTTGGCATCCAACAAAACATCTACAGCTTAAAAGACAGTGACTCTGATGGTATTCCGGATAATTTGGAAATTGCCATTGGCACCGACCCTCTAAAATCTGATACGGATAGCGATGGCTTTGATGATAAGACGGAAATTTTAGCTGGCTTTAAGCCTAAGGGAACTGATAAATATGCTTACAACACTAAATTAATTGACAGGTTAAAAGGTAGGATCGCTCTGCAAGTTGAATCGCACGGCGAGGCCTGGTATATTAATCCCAACGACGGCAAACGCTACTACTTAGGTGACGGCAATACTGCCTATAACGTAATGCGCTTCTTATCATTAGGCATTAAAAATGATGATTTGCGCAAAATACAGGTAGGGGAATTTAAAGAAGTTGATTAAGTAAACTACTGCTCAAAAATTAAGCAAGGGGGCTTTGCCACACTCGCCTTGATTCTTTTGTTGTAAGTATTACAATATGTTATAGGAATCGTGTTAATAATTTACCTTGTTATTTTATGCCCAAATTTTTTTCTTTTGCCCGGGAAAAGAGCTTTTTAGTAAGATTGTGCGAAGCAGCCATTACTCTTACTATAGGTTTAGTTTTATTTTTACTGCCCCTCTTTTTTACCGGCCTAGTGTCGCAAGGGATTGTGTTTGAAAAAATAGTTTTATTTTATCTATTGGTGTTAATTGGATTGGTGGCTTGGATAACTAAAGGAGTGGCGGAAGGAGAATTAAAAATAATCAGAACGCCGCTTGATTTGCCGCTTGGTATTTTAGGAGGCATTTTATTGATCTCGGCAATTTTTTCCGTTGATAAATTAACTAGTTTTGTCGGCTCTTACGGCGCCACTACCAAAAGTTTTATCGCTTTCATTATTTATCTGATTTTTTATTGCTTGATAATTAATAACATAAATTATCGGCGGCTGAAGATATTTTTTTGGTCTTTGATTTTAGGAGCGATGGTAACGATTGCTTATTCTGCTTTGCAAATTTCCGGCATCTTTCTTTTGCCTTGGTCGATTACGCAAGCGATTGCGTTTAACCCCATTGGCAGCTCCTCGTCGTTAGGCATATATGCGTCAGCCATGTTGCCTTTGTTGGCCTTAGCCGTTCCCTTGGCGATTCCAGAAAATACACCTTCCTGGGGAAAAAAATTATTAGCGATTGGCTGGGCAATCATGGTAGTGCTTGCGACCCTAGTCACTTTATTTCTTTTATTTTTATTAAATAACTTCGTATTTTGGCCAGCCGCTATTGTAGGAGTGGCGATTAGTTTAATGTTCATCTTATCCAAAGTAGTGCGCCTGCGCTCGGCTGATACTTTTATCCCGGTAGTTATCTTTTTAGTCTTAATAACTTTTTTAGTGGGCGGTAATTTTAATTTAGTGAATGCGCAATTGCCCGCCGAAGTTAGCCTTTCGCGCGCTCTTTCTTGGCAGATTGCCAAAGAGAGCTTAAAGCATGACCCGCTTTTTGGCAGCGGACCCGCTACTTTTGATTATTCCTTTGTTAAATACCGCGGCACGGAATTTAATATCAGCAATCTCTGGAACGTCCGTTTTGATGCGGCCAGCGGCAATATGTTTGAGTTTTTAGCCACTACCGGCATCGGAGGGACTTTTGCTTTCATTGTGGTTAGTCTAATTTTATTAAGCGTCGTTTTTATCGCCTTAACCCGTTCGGAAAATAAGGAGGTTAAAATATTTTTATTGGCAGCTTTTTCCAGTTTGGCGGTGTTAGCGGCGAACGCGTCTATAACAGCCGTTTCCGGCACTATTATTTTATTAATTGCCATTTTAGGTTCGCTGACGACCGCTTTAATAGTGATTGATTATCCCGAAAAATTTAAAGAATTAAAATTATCTTTTCGCTCCTCGCCTAAGTATGCGTTAGCGTTAGCGGCTATTTTTCTTTTGGTTAGCGCCGGCGTAGTCGTACTTTTCACGAGCGGTTTTAAAATTTATTTAGCTGATTTTTACGCTAATAAAGCCAATAGCGCGGAAGCGGCTGCGGCCATTGATTATTTAAACAAAGCCATTGCTACCGCCGATTATCAAGACGAATATTATTTGCGGCTGTCGCGATTATATATGGCGCTTGCCAATCAAGAGGCGCAAAAGGGCCAGTCCGCTAATATTAATAGTATCCAAAACTATTTAAGTTCCGCTATTTTAACCGGCAAAAGAGCGGTTGACTTAGCTCCTAATAGCGTAGTTAATAAAGAGTCATTAGCATTAATATATGAAAATGCGGCCGCTTATAATATCGCTGGAGCGCTGGAATGGGCGGAAAAATATTATACGGAAATAATCCAACTGGAACCGGATAATCCGGCGGCTTATATTCGGCTGGCATTAATTAATATGGCGCAGGCGAATAAAGAAACAGCCGCCGAGGAAAAGAATCGTTTTTATAATGAAGCCATTAAATTTTACGGACAGGCAATCGCCAAAAAATCAAATTTCGCGCCCGCTTATTACGGCAGCGCCGTTGCTTATGAAGGGTTAAGTGATTACAATCAAGCAATTGAAGAGATGGGGAAAGCAATAACGCTCGCGGGCGATAATTTAGATTATCATTTTGAATTAGGAAGAATGTACTTTAATCGCGGGGTGCAAAGCCAGAATTTACAGCAACAACAGACTAAAGATATTACTGCCGCGGCCAATAAAGACCAGGAAGTTATCGCGGAGGAAACATTAAGCGTTAATCAAGAAAAAACAGCCCCGCCTATTACCTTGAATAACGATTTGCAGGCGGCGGAAGCTATTTTTAAAAATATTATTGACGTAAGCCCTAATTATGCCAATGCTTTGTATAGTTTGGGACTGATTTATGAAACTATCGGCAATAAAGGCCAGGCCAAGCAATATTACGAGAGATTGCTGGATGTCGTCAGCGACCAACCCACTAAAGAGGCAATCCTAAAAAAACTGCAATCGCTGTAAAGGAGCTAAAAATATATAGTCTGCTGGCTAAATATTGGCGGCAGATTTAGGCTCTTGACAGCTTAGCGAGTAGAATATATAATAAACTCAAGCTTATTATAATCAAAATTGAAACCTAAAATATATTTCCTAATTAATAACTATAGGTAAAATTCTTTCCCACCGTACGGCGGGAGGAATTTTTTTAAGTTTTTTTAGCTAATGATAGACAATAATAATTCGCCTCAAGGAATTAATATTTCCGCCGGCAACAATAGCCAGAATCCTATTATTAATGCTAAAGATTTTATTGAAACAGTCGGGGAGGTGCTGGAGTTGAAGCCCGGGGCAACTTTTGTAGTTAAATTAGAAAATGGTCATGCCATTTTATGCCATTTGTCCGGCCGGATGAGAATGAATAAAATTAAACTTTTGCCCGGCGACCGCGTTAAGGTGGCCATGAGCCCTTATGACTTGACTAAGGGGCGAATAACTTATAGACTGTAAAATTTATGAAAGTGCGCGCGTCAGTTAAACCAATTTGTAAGGATTGCAAAGTAGTCCGCCGCAAGAATCGGCTTTATGTTTTATGCAAAAATCCAAAGCATAAACAGCGGCAAGGATAATTTAATAATTCGTAATTGATAATTGTTAATTGATGAATACTATGGCAGTCAGAATAGCCGGTGTAACCATTCCTAATGAGAAAAGAGTAGAGGTGGCTTTAACCTATATTTTTGGCATTGGTCGCACCAGTTCAGCCAAAATACTGCAAAAAGCGCAGGTAGCGCCTGACACCAGAGTGCATAATTTAAGCGAAGAAGAGGCAAATCGGCTACGAACTATTATTGAAAAAGAGTATCGGGTAGAAGGCGATTTACGGCGCGAAGTAATGGGTAATATCAAACGTTTAAAAGACATCGGCTGTTACCGCGGCCTTCGCCATCTTAAAGGTTTGCCGGTCAGAGGACAGCGGACAAAAACCAATTCTCGCACCGTTCGCGGCAATGTCAGAAAAACTACTATTTCCGGTAAACGTCCGTCGGCCCAAAAGACGTAATATTTTAAATTTTGCATGATTTTAAAGTTAATAACTTTTAGATTGTTTTATGCCTGAAGAAAAACAAATAAACGAAGAAACAGCGGAAGCAAAGGAGGGATTAAACGCCGAAGCCATTGTTAATGATATTAAGGCCGAAGAGGCAGATGAAACCAAAGAGAAAAAAACAGCCGCCGTTGTCCGCCGGAAAAAGAAAGAAAAAAAAATAGTGGCGGTTGGCCGCGCTTACATCAACGCCACTTATAATAATACTATTATTACTTTAACGGATCAGGAGGGGAACGCGCTTGGTTGGGCGAGCGCGGGCGGGTGTGGCTTTAAAGGCGCTAAAAAAGCAACGCCTTACGCGGCGCAGGTGATTGTGAAAAAAGCCGTTGATAAAGTAAAGGAGCTTGGTTTGCGGGAAATAACGGTTTTTGTCAGAGGCGTCGGCACCGGCCGCGAATCAGCCGTGCGGGCTCTAAACGCCAATGGTTTAAATATTTTAAGCATTAAAGATATAACGCCGATTCCTCATAACGGCTGCCGGCCGCGTAAGCCGCGGCGAGTTTAATTTATTGCGCTATGCCAAGATACACCCACAAAATGTGCCGGCGGTTAGGAGTAAAACTCTGCCAATCTGCCAAATGCCCGCTCGGGCGCCGCAATTATCCGCCCGGCGTCCATGGCCCGAAAGGAAGGCAGCGCCAGACAGAATATGGTTTGCAGTTAGCGGAAAAGCAGAAAGCTAAAGTCGTTTATAATATTTTAGAAAAACAGTTCCGTTTATTTTTTACCCGAGCCGCTAAAATGCCGGGCGATATCGGCCAGAACTTAGTAGTGATGCTGGAGCGGCGGCTGGATAATGTCATTTATCGTTTGGGGTTCGCGGACAGCCGGGCGCAGGCGAGGCAGTTGGTAAATCACGGGCATTTTTTAGTCAATGGGAAGAAAGTCAATATCCCTTCTTATATCGTTAAGATGGGAGATGTCATTAGTCTGCACCTTAAGAGCGCAGCCAATAAGTATTTTAAGCAGCAATTTGGTAAAATAAAGCCGGGCCTAATCCCGGGTTGGCTGCATTTTGAGCCGGCTAAACAAGAGGCGAAAGTATTAAGTTCTCCTCCCGCTAATGAAGTGGAGCAGGTATTTGATGTGCAGGCGATTATTGAATATTATTCACGCCGCTAATTTTAATTCCCCCTCCTTACCCGCCGGTCAGGGGAGCGGGAAGGACATTTATTTTAATAATGCTTAATTCCTTTCCTCTTCGGAAAGGGCTAAGGTTAAAGAAAATTGTATGCCCAAAATAGTTTTACCGCAAAAAGTAACTTTTATCCAAAACGAAGGCATTAATCAGGGGCAAATAGTGATTGAACCCTGTTACCCCGGCTATGGCACTACCTTGGGCAATGGTTTGCGTCGGGCGTTGTTGTCGTCGTTAAAGGGAGCGGCGGTAGTAGGGGTAAAAATAAAAGGCATCAGCCATGAATTTACCACTTTGCCGCACGTAAAAGAAGACGCTTTAGAAATAATTTTGAATTTAAAAAATTTACGGCTAAAATTTTTTGGCGCTGAAGATGAAGTTATAAAACTGGAATTAAAAGCCCAAGGCGAAAAAAAAGTAAGCGCTAAAGATATCACTAAAAATAGCCAAGTGGAAATTGTTAATCCGCAGCTGCATTTGGCGGAAATCACCGACCCCAAAGGCAGTTTAGAGATGGAAATTCTGGTTGCTTGCGGCTACGGTTATAATCCGATTGAGGGGAGAAAAACTCCCGATAAAGAGGTGGGTTATATTGAAATTGATTCTATTTTTAGTCCGGTGCGGGTAGTCAAGGTTAATGTGGAAAATGTCCGCGTCGGCCAGATGACGGATTGGGATAAATTAATTATTGAAATAAAAACCGACGGCACTATCAGTTTTCAGGAAGCCTTTAAGCAAGCGGCCGAGATTTTAGTGGAACAATTTTCTTTTGTTTTAAACGAAACTAAAAAAGAAATCGGCGCCGAAGACAAAATTAATGCCCCTGCTGAAGAGGAAGCGGCGGCAGCGGGTAAAGAGGAAAAGAAAGAAAAAAGGAGCGCCCGCAAAAAAGATAAAGAAGATAAAAAAGAAGACAAAGAAGAAAAATAAAATAATTTTGCGAATAAAAAAATATGCGTCATCGGAAAAGTAAAAAAATTTTAGGTCGGACTAAGCAGCCGCGGGAAATGATGCTGCGTAATTTAGCCGCGAGCATTATTATTTATGAAAAAGTTAAGACTACCCAAAGCAAAGCTAAGGCGGCGCGCCCGCTAGTGGAAAAAATAATTACCATCAGTAAACAAAATAACTTAATTGCCCGCCGCAAGCTAATGCAACTAATACCGCAGCCATTAGCAGTTAAAAAGCTGATGGAGGTCATAAATAAGCGCTATTCGGACCGCCAGAGCGGCTACACCAGAATAATAAAGCTTAACCAACGGGCGGGTGACAGCGCTGTCTTAGCGCAAATTGAGTTAGTTTAAAATATGAGCAATAAAATTGATAAGCAAATAATCACCATCGATGCTACTGATAAAGCGATCGGGCGTATCGCCTCCCAGGCAGCGATTATATTGCGCGGGAAAAACAAGCCGGAATATCAACCCAACATTGATAGCGGCGCCAAGGTAGCAGTAATTAATATTGCCAAAGCAAGATTTAGCGGCACAAAATTAACGAAAGTAGAGTATAAAAGTTATTCCGGCTATCCGGGGGGGCTAAAAAGGGTCAAGATAGGGAAAGTTTTTGCGGCTAACCCCGGCGAGGTTTTGCGGCGGGCAGTTTGGGGGATGCTGCCCAAAAATAAGCTTAGACCGACCATGATTAAAAGGTTAACCATTTCATAATTATGGAAAAGGAAAATAAAACAGCCGAGTTAAAAGGAAAATATATCTTTGCTATCGGGCGGCGCAAAAGCGCGGTCGCGCAAGTGCGTTTGTACAAAAGCGGCAAAGGGGTGGTTATGGTTAACAACAAAAAACTGACGGAATATTTTCCGGTTGCCGGCTACAATCAATTAGTATTAACGCCGCTTAAGTTAGCTGGTTTAGAGGGGCAGGTTGATTGTTTGATTATCGTGCGCGGCGGCGGTAAGCGCGGCCAAGCCGAAGCGGCTCGGCACGGCATCAGCCGGGCGTTGGTAAAACTTGATAAAGAAATCAAACCAGCTCTGAAAGCAGCCAAGCTGCTCACTCGCGATGCGCGCGTCAAAGAGCGCAAAAAACCCGGGCTCAAGCGCGCCCGCAAAGCCGAGCAATGGCAGAAACGGTAAAACTTCACCTAACACACAACACATAACACATAACAAAACATCCCGCCGACAGCGGGATGTTTGGTATAGCCAACTTTGTTATTTTTAGAAATATAAGTATAATATAGACAATATGAAGGTAATCAACATCGCTCGCAACACCAGCTATTTTACCCTAGCGTTAATTTTACAAAAGATAATTTCTTTTGGCTATTTTATTATTATCGCGCGCGCCATTGGGCCGGAAAATTTAGGCAAATATTATTTTGCCATTTCTTTTACTACTATATTTTCTATTTTTATTGATATCGGAATGTCACCAGTGCTGATTCGCGAAATCGCAAAATATCAGGAGCGAGCCTATAGCTATTTAAGAAATATCATCGGCTTAAAATTAATTTTGGCAATTTTGTCGGCGGCGGTTATTTTTACTTTAATTAACTTATTGGGCTACCCCCAGTTAACCAAAGATTTAGTGTATCTTTCTTCGCTCGCCATGATTTTAGATTCATTCACTCTGGTATTTTTTGCCGTCAGCCGCGGGTTTCATAATTTAAGCTATGAAAGTTTTGCTGTCGTGGGTTATCAACTAATCATGCTGATTTTGGGAGCAACATTTTTAAGCGCCGGCTTTAGCTTGCGCTGGCTGATGGGAGCGGTGGTAATTGCGAGTTTAATCAATTTTAGTTATGCCGCGAGTTTAGTGGTAATCAAATGGAAATTAACGCTTTGGCCAGCGCTTAAGTACGATTTTATCAAAAATATGTTAGCGATGGCTTTGCCGTTCGCGCTGTACGGCATCTTTCAGAGATTTTACACCTATTTTGACAGCATTTTATTGTCTTTGCTTGCGGGCGACAGGTTTGTCGGTTTGTACAGCGTCGCCTTTAAAATAACCTTTGCCTTGCAGTTTTTGCCGCTCGCTTTTGTCGCTTCGCTGTATCCGGCGATGAGTGCTTATAATGTCAGCGACAAAAAGCAGTTGGCGGTTACTTTTGAGCGGGCGATGAACTATTTAATTATTATCGCGCTGCCGATTTCGGCCGGCATTATTGTCTTAGCCGATAATTTAATTTTAATTTTTAAATCCGAATACTTCGACTCAATTTTGCCCCTGCAGATTATTATCGCTAGTTTAGTATTTATTTTTGCCTCGTACCCGGTAGGGTCGCTCTTGAACGCCTGCGACAAGCAAAAAATTAACAGCGCCAATATGGCGGCCGTATTAGCGGCAAGCATTATCATGAATTTAATTTTAATCCCAAAATTGCAAGCAGTCGGCGCCAGCATTACCGTGCTAGGCACAAGCATTTTACTCTTTATTTTAGGGCTTATTTGGGTGCCAAAAATAATCAACTGCCGTTATGGAGCGATCCTCAAGGTCGCGTTTAAATCTTTAGCCGCTGCCGCCTTGATGAGTTTTGTTTTATTTTACTATCAGCACATCCTTAATATTTTTATCCTCATTCCTTTAGGCGGCTTTATTTATTTTGCTTTTTTGTATATTATCAAGGGCTATACGAACGCCGATGTTATTAGCATTAAAAATTCATTAGTGAGAAAGAATATTCAATAATAAACAGCAGCTGGCTATGATCAATAATCAATCTAAAATTTTACTATTCACTTTAGAATATCCGCCCGCTATCGGTGGAATCGCGAATTACTACGGCAATTTAGTCAAACATTGGCCGGAAGGCGAAATAAAGGTATTAGCGGGGGGAAATTTAATAAAACCGCACTGGCTGTTTGGTTTATGGCGTTTATGGCGGGCGGTTAAAAAAAATAAAATTAATATTGTTTTGGTCGGCCAAATTCTGCCGCTGGGCACTGTTGCTTGGTTATTATCAAAGTTTATTAAATTTGATTATGTTGTTTTTCTGCACGGCATGGATTTGACTTATGCCTTGAAAGTGCCGCGCAAAAAAAAATTGGCGCGTAAAATTTTAGCGGACGCAAACAAAATAATTGCGGCTAATAGTTACGTAGCGAAATTGGCCGGAGAAATTGCTGCTGATAATAAAATAGCCATTGTTAATCCGGGAGTTGACAATCGCATAACACATAACGCGCAACGCATAACACAAATAAAAGAAAAATATAATTTGCAGAATAAGTTAGTTTTGTTGCAGGTGGGGCGTTTGGTGGAGCGTAAAGGAGTGGATAAAGTGCTGAAGGCGCTGCCGCAGGTTTGGCAGGAATGTGCAGAGTTAGCTTATGTTATAGTTGGTGATGGCCCTGCACTGGAGAAATATAAGTTACTAGTTACTAGTTACAAGTTACAAAATAATGTAATCTTGATTACTAATGCTTCTGATGATGAGGTTGATTATTGGTATGAGCTAGGCGATATCTTCATTATGCCGGCGCGAGAAATTGACGGGGATTTTGAAGGATTCGGGATTGTGTATTTAGAGGCGAACGCCCACGGCAAACCGGTAATTGCCGGAGATTCGGGCGGAGTGCGCGACGCGGTTGCTAACGGCGTTAATGGAATATTAGTTAATCCAACGGATGTTGACGAAATTGCCCAAGCGATTATTAAATTAGCTAAAGACGAAGGTTTAAGAAAAAAGTTGGGAGAACGGGGGAGGGAATGGGTACAGCAATTTGATTGGCAGTCACAAGTTCAAAAAATAATTCAAATTTTATGATTTCCATAATAATCCCAATCTACAATCAAGCGGAAGAAATTCAGGCGGTTTTAGCGTCGGTATTAAGCCAAACATACAAACAATATGAAGTTATTATTATTAATGACGGTTCAACGGATAGCACGGCGTTAGCGCTGGAAAGTTTAAAGTATAAATTCTGGGATAAAAAAATCCGTTGTAAAATAATTCAGCAGAATAACCAAGGGGCGAACGCGGCGCGCAGTCGCGGAGCGGAAGAAGCGCGCGGTGAATTTATTGTCTTTTGGGACGCGGATGTGGTGGCCGCCCCAGTTATGCTAGAAAAAATGTATAATATTTTGCAAGCTAACCCGCAAGCAAGCTATGCCTACTCTTCATTTGTATACGGCAAAAAAAAATTCAAACTTTGGCCGTTTGACGCAGAGAAATTAAAACAAATGCCTTATATTCACAGCACTTCTTTAATCAGGCGCGAGCATCTGGCGCACTGGGACACGGAAATAAAGCGCTTGCAGGATTGGGATTTATGGCTTACTTTGTTAAAGCACGGGCGTATCGGCGTTTGGGTACCGGAATTTTTATTTACCGTTAATACTAAACACGGCACGATGTCGCATTGGCTGCCGCGTTTCGCTTATAAATTTATGCCGTGGCTGAAAGAGGTGAAGAGGTATAAAGAGGCGGTAGAGATAATAAAAACGAAACATAAAATATAATGTCATTGCGAGGAGGAGTCTGCGACGACGAAGCAATCTCATTGTTTTTGCTGATAACCATGGGATTGCTTCGTCGCTACGCTCCTCGCAATGACAATTAACTATGGATGTTAGTATTATAATCGTTAATTGGAACGTTAAAGAATTGCTGTACCGCTGCCTGCAGTCCATTTTTATTTTTGCCAATAATTTAGAATATGAAATAATTGTGGTGGACAATTTTTCCCTTGACGGCTCGGTACAAATGCTTAATGATTTGAGTTTTGCGCATAAAAATTTGCGGGTAATTTTTAATCAGGAAAATGCCGGCTTTGCGCGCGCCAATAATCAGGGGTTGCAGGTTGCCCAAGGAAAATACGCGCTATTTATGAATCCGGATATGGAACTCGTGGAAAATACGCCGCATTTATTATTTCATTATCTGGAAGCGCGGCCCGGCATTGCCGCCTGCACCTGCCAATTGCAGTATGGCGAGGGCAATCGCCAGCCCAACATTAAGCGCGACCCTACTTTTTGGTCGCAACTTTGGATTTTATATAAACTGCACCATATCTATCAGCCGCCGTTTTTAAAAAAATATTTAGCGAAAAATTTTGAATACGCGCGCGAACAGGAAGTGGAACAG
>CAYHIM010000009.1:19903-20785 GCA_964356665.1 uncultured Gammaproteobacteria bacterium | reverse complement strand
ATAATTATTGCGGTTTTGCTGTTCTTCTGCGGCGGTTGTACCTCTGCTCCTTGCTCTTCGTTAAATTGTATGGGTTCGCTAAAACCAGGAATTAGCGGTTCTTGTTCCATATAGTTATTTTAGCTAAAATTAGTCTACTACCAGAGCATAGAACAAAAAGTTTTAGCTGTCAATACTACTAGATAAAAATAACTCCGCTCAAAATTGGGCAGAGTGACTTTATATTTTAGCCATCTTTACTTTTGTAAATTTATACTTCAAACTGTACGGGCTCTAACTTTTTCGGCCATCTTATGCGTACTCACATAAGCAAGCGCGTCAATATCTGGGTCGAATAACTCAATCATATCAAGGTCGGCGCGATTAAACGCCCGGACGCCTTTGATGCCTGCGCCAGACAATAATGAATTTTTAAGCTTAGAATATTTATCTGGTTCTAGAAAAAAATCTACATCACCAACCTGATATCGGTAAGGATCCGGCTGCCGGATATATAAATAGGTATATATTGTTTTCGGCACATCTGCCCGGGCTGGAATTATAATGGGTTCGTGCAAGCGATAATATTTTTGGTTAAAATTGTCTGAGGGTTCGGTCAGCTGCTCCCGCAGTTTCGTTAAAAATTTATATTCGTGTTCGTAATGGCAGAATACCCCCATATTTCCCGCATTGGGCAGATATTTATTAAAAGATTGCTTACATAAATGATGGCAGGAAAAATGGATATGCTTTATGGCTTCTAATAATTGTGCCTTGGTTTTAAGAGGGCTAAATCTATAGAGTTTCATATTTTGGGGCTGCTAGTTGGCCGGGTCCCGCCCCCGCGGGGCGAACGGGGAAGCCCACCCCATTAATACCCCCCCGGGGGCCCCCCCCCCACAG
>CAYHIM010000009.1:0-19893 GCA_964356665.1 uncultured Gammaproteobacteria bacterium | reverse complement strand
CCGCCACGGCGGGACGAAGGCGTAAGCCAACAGATTTATGCCGCCTCTGGCGGCACCCCGCCAAAGGCGGTGGCAGTCTGCAAAATATTTGTGGGTAGAGTAGGATTCGAACCTACGAAGGCGTAAGCCAACAGATTTACAGTCTGTCCCGTTTGACCGCTTCGGTATCTACCCCTATTAACTTTTTAAAAGCTTCTCCTTTTTTATATGACTTTATCTGTAGTTCTCTTTTGTATGCTTCTCGTTTTGTCGGATAATCTTCTGTATAAACAATAATCCAAGGCTTACCACTTTTTGTCGACTTTACTAAGCCCTTATTATGTCTTGCTAATCTTTTTTCTAAATTTTCTGTATGACCAATATAATACTTTTTTATTTTTCCACTAAATAATATATAAACTTTATACATAATTGCCAACAGATTTATGCCGCCGCTTTTAGCGGCACCCCGCCTAAGGCGGTGGCAGTCTGTCCCGTTTGTTTGCCCCGCCCGCGGCGGCGGACCGCTTCGGTATCCACCCTTATTCAATTATCAATTAAAAATTACGAATGACAAATTGCCTATTCCCGGAACTCATTCGTAATTGTTAATTGTCTATAGCACATCTATCTGCTTCTTCATCTCTCCCAGTTTCCCATTTTCCGGATTGATTTCTTTTAAAATCTTATAAGCGTCCAACGCCTCGGATTTATCTTTGTTCAGTATACTTAAATTAAACATCGCGTCAAGATACTTAGGATTTTTGGGTTCAATTTTAAGCGCTTCTTTTAAACATTTGGCCCCTTCTTTGGGTTTATTGAGCGCGGCGTAAACTTCGGCTAAATCAAAATAATTTTGTCCGTTAGTGCTGTTTAATTTTAACGACTGCCGGTAATATTCCTGCGCCCGCTCTAATTCGCTGTTCTGCCTGGCTACCGCCGCTAATTTGGCGTAAACTTCAGCGTCTTCGGCGGTAAGTTTCAAAACATGCTCCAAAGTTTCTTTAGCCTCGGTTAATTTCCCCATCTCCAGATAAAGCTGCCCGAGCATTTTAAAAGCGGCGGCATTTTTACTGTCTAAACTGATGATGTGAATGTATAACCGTTCCGCTTCTTCGTAATCTTCTTTTTTCTTCGCCTCTGCCGCCGCGGCCAACAGCTCATCAATTTCCGAGATATTTTCTTCTGTTTTGGCCGCTGTCCGAGCCAAATTATCGCGCGCGGCAACTAACCTATCATACCAATTAACCGCCCACTCTTTAATTTTACTGCCAATCGGCTGGGTGATTTTGCGCAGCCAAAGCCAGAAGCGAGCTAAATTACGTTTCAGCCGGTTAGTGATAATTCGCTGTTTAACCATTTTTTCTTTTTCCTGCGGTAAATTAGCCAAATCTAAATTAGCCACTGCCGGCAGCTTTTTTTTAATAATATAAATAATGACGCCGGCGCAAATTAATATTAATAACAGCGGGATAAGATTATACCACATAGAAAAATTTTCAATTTCTAATTTTCAATTTTCAAATGTCTATGATTTTCCGGCTGAACCAAAAATTTTGACGTGTTTTCCCACCAATTCTTGAATGGCGTCAATGGAAGGAGACAGAATCCGGCGCGGGTCCATTTCGGCCGGGTTTGCCTCTAAAGTTTGCCGGAGAGAGCTCGTGAACACGCGCCGCAAATCCGTATCAATATTAATAATTTTTACGCCTAACTTAATCGCTTCCTTAATTTCTTTCGCGTCCACGCCGGAAGCGCCGTGCAACACTAAAGGAATATCAACCTGCCCGCGAATCGCCTGCAGCCGTTTTAAATCCAGGTGTTCATGCTCCATAAACATGCCGTGCATATTGCCGATAGAAACAGCTAGGGTGTCAACTTTGGTGCGTTTGACAAACTCAACGGCTTGCTCCGGATGAGTCATATATTCATCCGGCTTGATTAAATTTTTCTCTTTTTTCAGCACTCCTTCCTTGCCTAAAATAGTGCCGACTTCGCCCTGCGCCCAAGTGTGGCGGTCATGCGCGTATTCCACTGACTGCTTGGTCAAATTCACATTTTCATCAAAAGGCAGTTTTGAGCCATCAATGTGAATGGAAGAAAAGCCGGCGCTGATGCATTCGGTGACGCTTAAAAAATTGGTGCCGTGGTCTAAATGCAAAGCAATCGGCACGTTGGTCGATTCATTTTTGGCTAAAGTAGTAACGATATGAGTAATCGCTTTCAGGGAGGCGTATTGAATGGTTGTTTCCGAAATTTGAATGATAATAGGAGAATGCTGGGCAACCGCTCCCCGAATAATGCCGAGAGTGGTTTCTAAATTTTGGGTATTAAAAGCGCCGATGGCGTAATTGCTCGCCTGCGCTTTGGAAATGATGTCTTCAATGTGAACCAACATAAATAAAATTTCTAATTTCTAATTAACCTAATTTTTAATCAATAACTAATGCTCAAATGCCTAATTACTGAATAGTTTAGATATTTTAGTATTGGACATTGGGATTTAATTAGAAATTAGTAATTCGTCATTAGTAATTTGTATTAAATTTTTTTAACTATTTTATAAAATTCCTCTATTTTCAGGCTCGCGCCGCCCACAAGCAGCCCGTCAATATTATCTAAGCGGGAAAACCCAGACACATTTTTACTATCAACGCTGCCGCCATAAATAATGCGGAATTGCTGGTTGATAATATCAATGCCGAATAAATCAACCAAAGAAGCGTGAATTATTTCATGCATATTTTCCGCGTCCCGCGGCGTAATCACCTGCCCCGTGCCAATCGCCCAAACCGGCTCATAAGCAATAATTACCTGTTGCTGGGACAAAAGTTGAATGCCGCCTAAAGCTTGCTGCAGCTGGTCCACAATTACATAATCCCGTTTGCCCGCTTCTTTTTCTTTTAGGGTTTCGCCGATGCAAACTATGGGGATGAGGTTGCTGTCCGATAAAACCTCTTTTAATTTTTGATGAATCATCTGATAATTTTCTAATAAGTGCTGGCGCCGCTCGCTGTGGCCGATAATAACATAGCGGCAGCCGGCTTGCTCTAACATTTTGGCAGACACTTCTCCGGTATACGCCCCTTGCTCTTCCCAAAAAACGTTTTGCCCGCCCAGTTGCACGCTACCGCCCGCTAAAATTTTATTAATTTCGGCAATCACAATTGACGATGGGCAAATAACCACCTCTTTATTTGTTACGCCGCCGCCGAATTTTTCTTTATATTCTTTGGCTAAAGCTAAACTGGCTCCTATATCTAACTTCATTTTCCAGTTGGAGATAATGATTTTTTGCTTCATAGCCCTATTAATTAAATGTTAATCTTGCCTATAGCTATGCCCGCTGGCAGTATAACTCTTACGAAAGCAAAAGGCAATATTGAAAATTGAAAATTAGAAATTGAAAATTTTTTTTTAGGGCCAGACATAATTTTCGTACGCCCAATTTACCAGCGCGTCCGTATCGGCAAACCGGGTATCCACCCCGTTGCTGCCTAAAACTACGGAGATAATTTCCCGCTCATTTTGAGAAAATTTGCCGGTAAAACTAAACCCGGCGCTGCCTAAGGAGCCGGTTTTGCCGCCTAAAACCTGATAGCTCTTGGAGCCGCCTAATAAATCGTCGGTACTTTCAATTATTCTGGTTTTCCCCTGCTTAGTTCTTAAAATATAACGCGGCTGCGTCACGGCCTGCCTTATTTCCTCATGAGCGAAAGCGGCGGCGGCGATTTTAGCCACTTCGGCCGAAGTTGATTTATTATTCGTACTTAAGCCAATCGGGTCAACAAAATTGGTATGGCGTAAACTTAAGTCCCGCGTCTCTTGATTCATCCGGGCAACGAAATCTTGCTCGTTAAAGCCGAGCGCGTGCACGAGCGCAATCGTTGCCGTATTGTCCGAACCAACTAAACTCGCGTGCCACAAATCTTTAATAGTAACTTTATCTCCCCAAAACAAGTTGATTCTGCCCCCTTCCCGCCGGTCTTCGGCTTGCATTACATATTCTTGGTTAAAGTTCGGACTTTGCTTTAAAGCGGCTAAAGCGGTAACGAGTTTAGTAATGCTGGCTATGGTTATCGGTTCCTGGCTGTTTTTTTCATATAAAATTTTTTGGCTTTCAACATCAATTACCATAGCGGAACGCGCGGCAACTTCCGGCGCTTTGCGGTAAACGCTTTTCAGGACCGGCTCCGCCGGCTTGGCCTCAATTATCGGCAAGGCAGCTTTAACTTCGGCAGGCTCCGGCGCGCTGTTATTGCCGCTGGTTTCGCTCGCGCCCATTACCTGCCCGCTTTTAGCGATATCCACCGAAGTAGAGGCCTGGGAATTGAAGATAAAAAAATTATCCCGCACCGCCGTGATAGGATTAATGTTAGTGATAATTAAAGTAATGGCAACTAAAATAGTAACAATGATAGCCATATTAACTTTCTCCTCTTAGAAACTTCTCGATATTCTCATTATGTCTCAAACTCTCATAATCCGGCAGCTGCCGGACATCCGAAATGCCTAAATATTTTAAAAAATCCAACGTAACCGTATAGTGCGTTTCCTTTCTTTTAGAGTCAACTTTTTCTTCCACTAAGCCGCGCAACATTAAATTGCGCAGAATCAACGAACAATTAACGCCGCGAATTCGTTCCAGCTCCCATTTCGTTATCGGCCCGCGGTAAGCAACGATTGTTAAGGCCTCAATTGAAGGCTTAGTCAGCTCCCCGGTCGTTTCTGCTTTAATAAAATTTTGGATAACCGGCGCGTTATCTCCGCTCGTCACCATCTGCACTTCGCTTGCGCTCTTAATTATCCGCACCCCCCTTTCTTGATTTTGGTAATCTTTGATTAATTCGTCGACAGCAGTATTTACTTCTTTAGCCGAAATTTTTCCCCCCGCCAATTTAACCATCTCTTTGGGCGCGAGAGGTTTGCCGGCGATGAAGAGTAGGGATTCAATTTTTGATTTTAAGTCTGTGGGCATAACATTTCTAAATTTTTAAAATTTCAATTTCCGCAAACAACTCCCCTTGCCTGGCTAATATTGTCCGCTGTTTCATCAGTTCCAGCATCGCTAAAAAACTAACGACAGCATCAATTCTCGTCGCCGCTTCACTAAGCAGATGGCTAAAATTAAATTTATCTAATTTTTTAAGTAAAGTCTGGATTAAAGACATTTTGGCTTCAATATTAACGACCGCCGCCAAGGTATTTTCCGCTAACTCCTCTTCTACTTTTAGCCGGCCGACTAATTCTTGGTAAGTCTGGCTTAATGCGCGGGCGGTAACGTTTTGCGGCGGGTAAAAAAATTTTTCTTCGGTTAATAGTTTTTTATTGAACTCCCGCGCAAACATCCAGCGCCGCTCGCCTAATAAGCCGGTGATTTTTTTAGATGCCGCCAAAAAATCTTTGTAAATTTTCAATTGATTGGCAAAATCCTTAATTTCCGCCTCTTCCTCGTCGCGCACCAAATACGGCAGAAGCGTTTTTGATTTTATTAAAAGTAATTTGGCCGCGATTACTAAAAAATCAGCCAGCTCTTCCGGCTCAATGCCATTTTGCCGTATCCGCTCCACGTACCGCTCGGCAATGGCCGCTAAACTTACTTCGGTAATATCAAGTTTTTGCTCCTCAATCATTTGCAATAGCAAATCAAGCGGCCCTTCAAATTGTTGTAATTTAATATTCATAGAGAGTAAACAGTAAACAGACTTATTGTCATGCCGAGCGACCCCGCAGAACTGCAAGGGAGCCGAGGCGTCTCTAAAGTTTATAGTGAAGTTTAAATTTATGTCGATTTCAGAGATTCCTCCGCTCGTCCCGATATCGCTTCGCTCATCAGGACTCGGTCGGAATGACAAAAGTCATTGTCGCTTTCCTTATCTTCGTTGCCGATGGCTATTTTTTCCTCTTCACCCCAAAACTCCCCGTCTTCGCCCCCTCCATCTTTAAAAAATCCTTCACCGCCATTTCCACCGAGTGGTTAAAGCCGCCGGAGGCAAAAATGGCTTTCTTTAATTTTCCCAATTCTTTTTCCATAACTACCGGCATTTTATGCAGTTGCCCAAAAGCGCTCACAGTTTCGTTTTTTAATTTTAACAATTCCCGCACAACTTTTTCGCCCGGAATTTTTATTGTTTTTACCGCCTTGCCGCGCGCCTGCAGGAGGCATTTGCCTAACTTTTTAAAATCAACCTGCCGGTCAGCGGGCAAAACGACCACATAATAATCTTTATCCGCCTTAACGAGCAGTGACTTCGCCACTTCCCCCAGCTTTTTCCCCAATGTCTGCGCCGCGTCATAGGCAGTGTACACGGTTTTATGCTCTAAAATTTTATGCGGCACGCCCGCTTTTTCCAAATAGGCAATTACCTTCTTGGGTAATTTGACTTTTTTCTTTGGCATATATTTTCCCTCGCGTAACACATAACGCACAACGATAGATGATCGGTGTTACGCGTTATGAGTTAGGCGTTATGCGTAGTTTTATTATATCTTACTTTCACCATTCGGGCAAAATGTTCAATGTCGCCTTAATTTCTCATATATTTGACAAATTTTGACATTAGAGGGTAAACTATTGTATAATGTGAATAAATAAAAGCGATCTTTTAATTTATAGGAGGGTTTAATATGGCAAAGCAACGAAAACGCTATTAAAAGCGTAAGGGGAAAAAGCGGCCAAACGGCATAAACCCCATGCCTAACTAGCCAACACAGACGCCCTGCAGTAAATTTTCCGCCGTAATTTTGTCCGTTCTTAAAAGAGCGCAATGCTCTTAGGAAGTAGATGTAGAGGCAAAAATTTAACCGCATACGCGGGGAGGTGACTTATGTCTTATCGGCTCAAGTTCCTGGCTTTCCTGTGTCTCTTGTTTTTGACGTTCATCGGGACTTCCGTAATCGGAGCTCCCATCGCGAACGCCGGCCAGAATATCGTCAACCACCAAAGCGACGTGACGATTCCGGCGAACAACACCGTCAACGCGTCCGGCCTTAATAATAACGATTTCTTCACCAACGCCGGCGCCTCGCTGACAGTCAACCCGAACTTTACGAATGACGCAACGGCCAACGCGGCGGTCTTCAATGAGGTGTCCAATCATTCATATATGGCTGCGGGTACCTCCAATAATTTCGCGCCTGAAACCACGTTGACCATCGATAATACTTTCGTATCGGCTCCAGTCAATGCGAATCACGCAGCGGTGATCACGTCGTTGAAACTTCCGCTGGCGATCTCTTCTAACTTAAGTTTCTCGCTCAAAAGCGTGGTTAACTTTGGTGACACGATCGCATTGACCCCGGCGCCTGCAAACCCCGCAACGGTGACTACGTCGCTGAAATTTACGATAAACACGGTGAGCTATGGCTCGAGCCCTGGAACCATCTTGATAAGTATCGCCCACGAAACGGTCAATAGCGTGGCGGTCAACCATATCAGCGCCAATCCGGTAGTGGTGACTACGTCGTTGAAACTGCCGATAGCTGCCCTGGTCAACAACATCTCTTAACCAGGTAAACAGGTAAAACTGCCATACCAAAAGGGGCAAGCTTTTCAGCTTCGCCCCTTTTTCATTACGTTTATTCTCTCTTGTTTTACTGTGCTATGTGTTACATGTTACGTGTTATATGTTAATTGTTCTTGTGTTTTAATGTTTTAATGTCATCTTAATACCCCACTTCCCTCACTGGCGCAATTCCTTTTACGCCGATGTCATCCTGCGCTTTTTTAGTAATGCACTGGTAGCCGGCGTCATGCTGCCACTGCGGGTCAAGGTAATAGTCGTATTGTTCGGTGTCGGATTTTTTGTTGGAGGTTTGAAAGTCGGTGCAAAGCTGGTATTTATTGCCGCCAACTATTTTATATTCAAACTGTTTTTTCGTTACCGGATTCTGCGCGTTGCGCTCAATTACATAAATATTATCTTCCAACAAAACCGCTAAATCCTTTGGCATAATTTTTTTCTCGCGGTAATAAGCGTCAATGCCGCCGGCTAAACTCATCAGGCGGTTTAACACTTCGCCGTCTTGGCGCAGGCGCCGCGCCTGCGCCGGCGATTCCACGAAAAAGAAGCTGGCGATAAAAACCGCCAATATTATCACGAGCGTGCTATAAAAATAACTGGCGGTAACCTTGCTTTTTTTTCCTTCTACCTGTTCGCGCCGGATGTCATAAAGATAATAAGAAAACACAATTCCTGAAATTATCAATACCGTTAATGTTTTCAGGGAAAATTTTAAAGTCAACTCGCCGTTTAAAAAAATATTGATTAAAGCGATCAGGTAGCCGATAACTACGACAGCGGCGGCAAACAAAATAAAGTAAGTCAGCCAGCGCCGCACGCCGGCGTCTTTCGGCAGAGCGCCGGCAAACAAATTTTTGTTTATCCGCCAAGCGCTTAAATAATAAACCGGCGCGGCCACGATAATCGCCGACATCGCGAAGCGCAGGGCGTCTAAGTTATAGCGCATCTGCCAATCTTCCACGATATCCACGATGTTTTTATTAATAATTTGAAAAATGATAATGCCTACTGACACCGCTAAAAATCCCAGAGAAACCAGGGATAATAGATAAAAGAACGCAAATTTCGCCGAATTGTTTTTTTCAAACATAAGCGTAGGATATTAAATTAATTTCAACTACATTATAGCACGAGAATATATCTAAAGCAATAAAAAAATAATTTTGTCAATATTTTGCTTCTCTTGACACTCTATTGACAGAAAGTCGTCTTGTGGATAAAATAAAAGATATACCAAAGTTTAAAGAAAAAGAGTAAGTCTGGTAGCAATTTACCAGGCAAAAATACAATAGATGGGGGGTGATCCTTCTATATTTCAAGGTCATTAGGACCAACAGAGATTGCTTGCGCTTTCTCTATGCCGCTAAGTAAGTATTAAAACACAAAGGCGGCAAAACTACAGGGGGAACTCCAGCACCTCCTAAAATAATAATCCTGGCGGAAGCTCTTTGTCCGTGAACAAAGAGAGCGTGCCTGCCCGCCAGACAGGCAACCTGTTCTTTCTCGCCTTTTTTTCCTTTCGAAAGGAAAACGATTATGAATGCACTTCATAACAACAATAACTTCATGAATCGCCCGGCCAACAACAACTTCATGAAGCGATCGAACGCCAACAACACCGCGGTGACCAACAACCAGAACAACATGGTCAACCTGACCGGGTACTGACTCTAGCTGAGTCAAAACCCGGTCGCCAAGTAAAAGGGCGTGGGAAGGGGAGGAAGCGTACCATCGCTGAAACCGTCCCTGCCGCAACGGCACTTTGCCGTTCCGCTCTTCATCACTCAATTTTGAGATAGAATCTTGAGCGGACGGCGCCCAACAAGGGGAAGCGAAGCTACCACAACACACACAGCTTTGCTTCCCCTTTTTCATTTTTAAAAATAATATGTTATAAAAACGCCGCAGTCCACTAACTGGAAACTGCGGCGTAGCGAAATTGCTTTTTTGTTTTAATGCTCTTGCGTTTTAATGTCTCTAGAATTCCGCGTTCTTCGGTGTCCGCGGGAAAGGAATGACGTCGCGGATGTTGGTGATGCCGGACAGGTACATTATCGCCCGCTCAAAGCCCAAACCAAAACCGGCGTGTTTTACCCCGCCGTAGCGGCGCAGGTCCAAGTACCACCAATAATCTTCCGGCTTCAAGCCCGCTTCTTTCATTCTTTTCTCCAAAACTTCCAGCCGCTCTTCGCGCTGGGAGCCGCCGATAATTTCCCCTACCCCGGGCACTAATAAATCCATGGCGGCGACTGTTTTCTTATCAGAATTCTGGCGCATGTAAAAAGCTTTAATCGCTTTGGGATAGTCGGTCACAAATACCGGCTTTTTAAATAAGTTTTCCGTTAAATATCGTTCGTGCTCGGTTTGTAAATCAATGCCCCAGGAAACCGGAAATTCAAATTTTTTGCCTGCTTGCTCTAACCGCTTAATTGCTTCGGTATAGGTAATATGTTCAAACTGGGAATCGCGGACGTTTTCCAGGCGCTTTAAAATAGTTTTATCAATGCGCTCGTTGAAAAAAGCCATTTCCTCCGGCAGATTTTCCAAAATGTAATTTATCAAATACTTAACCATCTCTTCGGCTAATTTCATGTCGTCCGCGAGTTCGGCAAAAGCGATTTCCGGCTCAATCATCCAGAATTCGGAAGCATGGCGCGCGGTATTTGAGTTTTCCGCGCGAAAAGTCGGCCCAAAAGTATAAATATTGCGGAACGCGAGCGCGCAGGCCTCGCCTTCCAGCTGTCCGCTGACCGTCAGGCCGGTTGGTTTGCCGAAAAAATCTTTATCAAAATCAACTTCGCCTTTGTTGTCTTTTGGTATATTATCCAGCGGCAAAGTCGTTACCGCGAACATTTCTCCCGCGCCCTCGCAGTCGCTAGCGGTAATAATCGGCGTCTGCACATAAACAAAGCCGCGCTCCTGAAAAAATTTATGGATGGCAAAACTCAAAACCGAACGCAGGCGGAAAAGCGCCTGAAAGGTATTAGTGCGCGGCCGCAGATGCGCCACCGTGCGCAAAAATTCAAAGGAATGATTTTTTTTCTGCAAGGGGTAGCCGGCGGCAACCGGGCCTAAAACAACAATTTTCTCCGCCCTGATTTCAAACGGCTGGCCGGCCGCGGGAGATTTTACCAGCATGCCCTGTACTTCCAGCGCGGCGCCTAACGGCAGTTTAGTCAATTCGGCAAAATTGGTTAATTTATTGTCAACCACAATCTGGACGCGCTTAAAAAATGTGCCGTCGCTTAATTCAATAAAGCCGGTCGCGCTCGTTGAGCGCACGGTTTTAACCCAGCCGCTCACGGCTACTGGTTTATCTAAAAATTTTTTCGGCTCGCGGTAGAGTTGTTTGATTAAGATTATACCCATACTTTTATAGTTATCAGCTATTTATTAGGAAGAGGGACGAAGGGACGAGGAACGAGTGACGGCTATGTTCAAATTAACAATGCTTTTCTATAGCATTTATCAAGCTATTAATTAATCTTCTTACTTCGTCAGCTTCGGTAAAAAAGGTTTGACATTCTTCCGAACTAATAAAGTTCAAATCTCTTGATAGCAGTAAAAAATTCTGCACTTCAGCAGCAGATCCTCTGGCTTGATAATAAAATCTAATTTTATCTTTAAAATAATATCTTTCAAAACCTTCAGCAATATTAGCGGCGATTGAGCTGACGGCGCGACGCAATTGGCTTACTAAGCCATAAAGTTCATCCTTAGGAAATTTTCGCGTTGCTTTATATATTTTCAAAGTCAATTCATGCGCCTTTTTCCATACTGTCAAATTATAAAAATTTTTTATTTCAGACGCCATACTATTTCTATATAAAATATATCTATAATTCGTCCCTTCGTCACTCGTCACTCGTCACTCTTATATGTAACTCCTTCATCTGCTTTTCCTCTACCGGACTGGGCGCCTCCATCATTAAATCGCGTCCGTCGCCGGTTTTGGGAAAAGCCATTACATCGCGGATGCTGGCCTGGTTTGTCAAAACCATCAAAATCCGGTCAATGCCGGGCGCGATGCCGCCATGCGGCGGAACGCCATATTCAAAAGCGCGCAAAAAATGCGCGAACTGCGCTTTGCGCTCGGCGGAAAAGCCAATTAAATCAAAAATTTTTGCCTGCAAAGCGCGGTCGTGGATTCTGATGCTGCCGCCGCCTAACTCATAGCCGTTGCCAATCATATCGTATTGGTATGACTTGACTTTTGCCGGCTCTTTATCTAACAACTTTATGTCTTCGTTGCGCGGCGCCGTAAACATATGATGCGAAGGCGCGTAATGGCCGTCTGCCAGTTCTTCTTCAAACAAAGGAAAGTTAACGACAAAAGCTAAAGCAATTTCGTTCGGATCCGCTAAATTTAGCCGCCGGCCAAGCTCATTGCGCACCGCGGCCAAGCTCGCGCTCACAACTGATTTTTTGTCCGCCACCATAAAAATAACGTCGCCCGCTTTCGCTTTTGTCTCCTTTATAATAGAGTCAACCACATTAGGTTGAAAAAATTTAATAACAGGGGACTTTATTTCGTAACTTCTCCCTCGCCCCTTGGGAGAGGGGTTGGGGGTGAGGGCGATGTAAATTAAACCTTTGGCGCCGTTTTTCTGCGCCAATTCTTCCAGCTTTTCCAATTGCGCTTTGCTCAATGAGGCGGCTGGCGCGCATAAAGCGCGCACCACTCCCCCGCTTTTAAAAACATCGCTGAATACCATAAAACCGCTGCCCTTAACTATCTCGCTGATATCGCTAATTTCCAAACCAAAACGCAGATCCGGCTTGTCGCAGCCGTATTTTAGCATTATTTCATCGTAATCCAGGCGCGGCCAAGATTTAAATTTAATTTTTTTTGCCGGAAAAATTTTTTTAATCGCGGCGGTAAATAGCTCTTCGGTCAAATTTAAAATATCTTCACGCTCTATAAAAGACATTTCTAAATCAAGCTGGGTAAACTCGGCCTGCCGGTCGCCGCGCGTGTCTTCATCGCGGAAGCAGCGCGCGATTTGAAAATAGCGGTCGGCGCCGGCGAGCATTAAAAGCTGCTTGTACTGCTGGGGCGATTGGGGCAGAGCGTAAAATAATCCGGGATGCAGGCGGGACGGAACTAAAAAGTCGCGCGCGCCTTCGGGCGTACTTTTGGTTAAAACCGGCGTTTCCACCTCTAAAAATCCGCGATGGGATAAAAACTGGCGGATAAAAGCGACAAAGTCGTGGCGCTTAACTAATAACTCCATCCGTTCCGCCCGCCGCAAATCCAAATAGCGGTATTGCAAACGCATCTCTTCGTTAGCGGCCGCTTTGGTCTCGCTGTCAATTTCAAAGGGCGGAGTTTTGGCTTCGCTTAATACCGCTAATCCATTTGCCTCAATTTCAATTTCGCCGGTAGGCAATTCTTTATTAACCATTTCTTTCGGCCGCGCCACTACTTTACCTTCTGCCCGCACTACCCATTCTCCCCGCGCCCGCTTAGCAGCCGCGTAAATTTCCGGCCGTTTTTCCGGATTAATCACAACTTGGGTTAAGCCGTAGCGGTCGCGCAAATCCAAAAATAGCAGTCCGCCTAAATTGCGCCAGCGGTTTACCCAGCCGCAAAGAGTTACTTTTTTATTAATGTCTTTTTTAGTTAATTCGCCGCAAGTGTGGGTCCGAAGCATAATGCACAAGTTTAATATTTATATCTATTACTTTACCGCTTTTGCCTTAAAAAATCAACTAAACAAAAAAATAAAGGGGATAGATATTAAATATCATATCCCCTCAACTTAACAACGCTATTGTTGGCGCGATCCGTCACCTCGTTACTTCTTCTGACTTTTGGTGTTGTGGTGGCCATCCTTGTAATGCTTGTTTTCATCGATGGCCGCTTTGTTATCCAGGAAGGGATCAACCGCTAAATCGAGCCCATGAGGTGGGTTAAACACACCTTTGGAAGCGTCTGTCTGTCCCTCGTTGTGATAATGCGCATTTCGTTCGCTTTGACTGGTCATGATCGTTTCCTTTCTACACTTCGAGAATTTGAAAACGCGTTGTTAAGTTGTTGTTATTACTATAATATGTTTTACAATAATGTCAAGTAAGGTGATAAAGTCGGACTCCATTAATAATATCTGCTATCTCTGTTTGTGCTCTTTCATTAATCCTTACCTGGACTGCCATAGCTATAGGAGAAATTAATAGAAAGCACATGGCCTTAATCGCTTCGCTTGATATAGTTATACAGTCTTTCACATCGCACAACTGGCACACTACGCCGCCTTTGGCAAAATTAAATTTATTATTAAGGCCGCTTATTTTTTTGCGGCAAACAACGCATTTATCTAATTCCGGCGCGTACCCGAGTAAAGAAATAAATTTTAGAATAAAAGTAAATTTTAAAATATAAAGGCGAATTGGCGTCGGCCCATATTCAATGCTAACAGCAGCTAAAAAATCTTTTAGCAATAAAAATATTTCCCGCTCCGCCTGTTTCTCTCTGGTAACTTCATTCACCAACTTTAAAATTTCTCCCGCTACCGCTGTTTTGGCGTAATCATCTTTAATGCCGGCAAAAACTTCTTCGCTAATAGCATTACCGACATAATCATACTGCTTGCCGCGCACCACCATTATTTCGCAAAAATTAAGCGGCTCAAGATGGGCAGCCAATTTGGACGATAGTTTCTGCGTGCCGCGCGCCACTAATGCCAATTTGCCAAAATCAGGAGTATAAATAAAAACGCGCGAATCATTCTCGCCGTAAGCTTCGCGCTCTAAAATAATGCCGCGGGTTTTATAAGTAACTTCCATGTTTAACAAAAAATTCTAATTTAAAAATTAAAAATTTTTATTAAAGTATCCCTGCAATATACTAATGGCCGCAATTTCATCTCTACTGGCTTTAGTTTTTTTATTGCCCAAAAGTGAATCGGCATATTTAGAAGACAGCCGTTCATCTTCCAAAATAATTTCAGCTTTGGGCAAAGCTGCTTTTAATTCGGTTAAAAATGCCTGAAAATTGGCTGGCAATTCATGGCGCGCGTCAACTATAGAATACGGCGCGCCTATAATAATTATGCCAATATCTTCTTGGCGGACAATCTTGTTAATGTCATTAATGTTTTGCGCCACGCCAAAAACAACGGCGGTTTTTGTCTCGCTGTCACCGATAGCTAAACCAATTCTTTTAGCGCCGTAATCAATGCCTAAGTACTTCTTCGCGTAACGCATAACGCGTAACGCATAACGGCTGTATTATGTTATGTGTTATGTGTTATGTGTTATGTGATTATTCTGCTACCGTTATTATAATATTTCCCTCCTCCATAATCGCCACCGTGTGTTCAAAATGCGCGGCCCAAGAGCCGTCTTTGGTTAAAATGCTAAATCCATCTTTGCCGGTTTTGACGTGCCAGTCGCCGAGGGTGAGCATTGGTTCAATCGCGATCACTAAACCGGGCTTTAATTCCAATTCTAGATCTTCTTCCCGGCTGTCATAAAAATTAGGCACGGCCGGAGCTTCGTGCACGGCATAGCCAACGCCATGACCAACTAACTCTCGCACTACGCCAAAGCCGTTCGCTTCCGCGTTGATTTGAACAGCCCGGGCGATATCTAATAATTTATTGCCGGGCTTTGCCTGCTGAATTCCTAACTCTAAACATTGCCGCGTTATCTCAATTAATTTCTGCGCCTTAGCGTCTATCTCGCCGACCGGAACGGTAACTGCCATGTCGGTGTATAATTTTTTATATCGCATCCCGATGTCTAAACAAATTATATCGCTATTTTTTAAGTAACGCGCGGGTGTCGAAGGCGCATGCACTACTTCGGCATTGATGGAAGCGCAAAGCGCGGTGGGAAACTGTTTATCGTTATGGGAGCTGGCATATCCTTTAAAAGAAGGCTGTCCTCCAGCCTTCTTAATTAAAGTAAGCGCCTTTTTTTCCAATTCGGCCGTGCTCAAGCCGGGCGCCACCATCCCCTTAAGAGTATCTAAAATTTCCGCTAATTTCCACCCTCCTTCCCGCAGCATTGTTATTTCCTCTTTAGTTTTTAATTTTATCATACTACAAATAGCTGTGACGCTAATCTACGAATAATCTGCGAATCGCGAATAAATTTATTCGCGGGATTGGCATAACAAATTATTGCCCAAGCATTTGATTAAGTTGTAATCTGCCTACGTCTTTAGCAATATCGGCTGCAACCTGCTCTATCGTCTGTTCGCCGTTAATTTTTATTATTTTGTCTTTGTAATACTTAATTAACGGCTCAATGGCTGTGTGGTATTGCTGCAGACGCTCGCCCACCGCTGTTTCGGTGTCGTCCGCCCGCTGCACTAATTTTATTTTGCACTGGTCGCACAATTCGTCTGTTTGTGGCTTAGGCGAAGTGTAAAGGTTATAAATCGCGCCGCACTGCGGACAATGGCGGCGGCTGGTAAGCCGCTTAGTCGCCTCCGCATCTGATGTTTCAATTAAAATTACTTCAGTAATAACCGCGACTTGGTCCAAAAGTTCGGCTTGTTTGATTGTGCGCGGATAGCCGTCCAAAATAAACCCAGCCGAGCAATCTAAATTAGCAATTCGCTCTTTAACTAAATTAAAGGTGACGTCGTCAGCTACTAATTTACCTTGGTCAATTATCGGCTTCACTTGCCGACCCAATTCCGTCTGATTGGCAACCGCCAGCCGAAATAAATCGCCGATAGAAATGTGCGGCAAATTCAGCTTTTGGCTTAAAATTTTTGCCTGCGTCCCTTTGCCCGAACCCTGCGGACCTAATAAACAAAAAATTAACTTGCCCATAAATAAAAATTATTTCTTTCTGCCGTCTACTGCCGGTCCGGCGGCGCCGGACAGCGGGTTAATCCGCGAGCGCATTTTACCGCCCGTAGCGCTCGTGTCAACGCTGACGCTACTCGCTCCGCCCCGCCTGCCTTGCAGACTGACGCCGGTTTCTTTTGAAATATCTGTATCTGTAGTAGCTAAAGCCCGGCGATACCAAGGCACTGGCTTTTTTTTATTATCTCCGTCCCCTTTGCCGCCAATAACGCGCATTAATGTCGCGCGTTTTTTCTGCTGCCCTCCCGCCAGTCCTTCTGCTTTTAGATTTTTTTCTAAAGCGGTTAAAGTTTTGCCTCCCCGCACTTCCTCTGCCAGCCGCTGTTTAAGCTTTTGCCCGCTTAACTTTTCTTCTCCTAATTTAACCGTGCCGACTTTGTTTAAGTCGCCCGTAGGCAATTCTTCTATATTTTTAGCGTAAATTATTTTTGCGGACATATAATCAAATTCACCCCGTGAAAATAAGGGATTCTATTTAACGGAGGTTACCCTTTCATCATACCAAAAATGGCTTATATTTTCAATTAGTCGGGGCGCGGAGAATTGAACTCCGGCTACCCCAGTAGCACAAGCTTCGCTTGGCTACGGGGCAAGCATGCACCCTCACCCCGCCACATACGCAGTCGGGGCGCGGAGAATTGAACTCCGGCTACATGCACCCCATGCATGCGTACTACCGTTATACTACGCCCCGTTAAATTATGTGGCGGGGCAAGTGCTCGCGTATTTACCCCGTAGGAATCTTTACTTTCCTGCGGGGCTACCGTTATATTTACCCCATCGAATGACTGGGGCTACGGCCCGTATCTTAATTTTATACTACTATAATTTTATAAAAAAAGAAAAGTGCTAATAACATATAGCACTTTTGTCTCAAAGAACAAATTTTTTCTATCACCAATTAATCGCTATTATTTCTTGCCGGAACTCTGCTTTTATTGAACCATCATTTTTACAGAATGCATCTTTGATTCTCTGCGCCCCTGCAGAGGAAACAGCCCCTTTGATTAAAATTGAACCATTTTGATGATTTTTGATAGTACGGCCGCATCCCTCCTGCAAAAACAATCGGTCAACTAAATTAATCAAAGGAACAAATTGCACTTCAGTGGCTCCAGGACAAGGATTAACAAGTTCTACTGTCAGATTAATCATTGGCTTCTCCTTTGTATAAAAAATATCAAAATAAATTTTAGATACAAAAATTGGACTAAAACAAACTGGCTCCCGCCCGTTAGGCGGAAGCCAGCTGTTTTCCCTAGTGAGTTTTGACTTAATATTAAGTTAAAACACCACTAAAAACTGCTCTTCCGCTCCGGCGAAAGCCAAAAAAGTAAAAGCTGAAAGAAGTGGCAGTTTTTGCTACTGTCTTAACCATATGTGGATAATTTATCATATATTTAAAAAAAACGCAAGAATTTATCCACACCGTTAACTAACTTCGTAGTTAACGGTGCAGGCACCTTAGAATAATTTATGTAGCTTAACAGTACAAGCGACTTAGCATAACTTGCGTAGTTAATATTGTGAAAAAAAGAAAAAGGGGCTGTTTTTTAAAGACAGCCCCTGCCTATTTATTCGCGCCGCTAAAACCGATAGATCAAGCGCATCCTCCTCTTTTTCTTAAAACTTCGTCATGCAAAGACTCGGCAATACATTGCTCAATCGTATCTCCCTGCAAACGAAATCTTGACCGCAGGACGAGGATGGTTTCGGCGTCAGCGACCCCAAACTGCCGCAAAGCCGACGCTAACGATTTTGGATTGACATAGTGATCTTCGATATAGAGGATAGCTATTGTCCTTGCTTCTGCTACCGAGCACTGCAGCCGTTCGCTTAATGCTTTGAGCACGCCGCCGGCCGTTTCAATTGTCCGTAAGGCATCGCGAATAATTATTCCACTCCCTTCCTCGTTGCATTGTACTATTACTGGCTGCAGGTTTACTTTTCGCTGTGCCGCGGCTGCCATTGCATCCAACTGCTGTGGTGATATGCATCCTGCTTCTGCCATTGTCCTAATCTCCTTTTGGTTTTTATAAATAGGCTTCACTGCTTAAAAAGAACAAAAACTAAAAGAGCCGTCCGTTTCGGGATGGCTCTTTGATTTCTTGATAAATTATTTAACTATTCATTTTTGATTTTCTCTTTACAAAAATAATTTGAGCCATCCAAAATAAATCGGCCTAAAAAGAGGCCGAGTAAAAGCAGGCCGAGCAATAAACCCAAAGTTAGATTCATTGAATTTTGGATAGCTTCTAGTAGCATATGTGGATAGTATAATACTTCTGTAAAATATGTCAATGCTGTTTTAGTTAGCAGTATGTTGCTGTTGTAATACTTTAACCTGCCGCTCAAGCTCAATATATTTTTGCTTTAATATCTGAACTTCGTTACTAACAACCGTTACATCTTCTGTTTCCATTTTCATCATCCGATCAATTTTTGCTTCTATACGCATCAAGTCACTATGGAAATTACCCATCTCGGTCTTGATAGAAGTTATGTCTTGCTTCATTAAGGCAATATCATGTTTCAGAAAAGCCATATCATCCTTGAGGGGAGCTATGCTGCTATCAACAATATCTTTTATCAATTTTAAATCATTTTGGTCTAACATAAGGAGTCTTAATTTTAGGTATTGTTATATTAACATGCCTGATAATAAAAAACAACAATAAAAAAACCGGCTAATTAATTCATTAACCGGCCTAGCTCTATTTAACTCCCTTCCCTTTTCTAAAAAGGGTAAATTCTCCGCACTTGCGGAGCGGTTTCCAAAGGAGCTAAAACAAAACGCATATGAGAAAGACAGCTTTGGTCGCGTCCGACCTCACAACTATCCTGCCAAATTATTGGCCCATTCGCAGATTGATAAATAAAACCAATCATATTCCCAGCCCTTCCGTCTGTGCCCCTTTTGTTTGTTAACTGCTGTAAACCTATCATTGCCTCATCTTCGGAAGCAAACACGCCTACCAGTTGAGCATTGTCACCAATCCGACGCTCTCCTGCATAAAGAGCGACTACTCCTTGTTTACTGCCTGTTTGATTTTCCATGATTACCGACTCCTCTTTTGTTTTAAGATTTTTAAGAACAATTTTTGGCTAAACTTAAAAAGCCCGCCCGTTATTTAGGGTGGACTTTTTTGTATTTAAGTATTTAACTTTATTTTTTTAACTTACATACAAAAATTTTCCACCCGCTGGCTGGCTAATAATAGCAATAATAGTCGTAATAATGCTGGGGAAAATTTTCATAATTAGTTATATATTAACATAATCAAAAATTGTGTCAAATTTGACCAAATTTTGTAAAAAAATAGGGGCGAAGAATGCTGCTTTAACATTCCTCAACCCCTGATTATCTCCAGTTGCCTGGGCGATTAATCTGCTCCATTTTCCCATTTTTCTGTGGGAAACTCATCTTCGGGAGCGGTATTTTGCTCGTCTGGTGACAGGGCAATTGGCTCCTGCTCTGTCTGCGGCGCATCATTCTGGATCAATCAAATCACCTCCCTTCTTTATTTTCTGTTAGCTACAACAAAGGTGCCAAATCAGCGCAAACTTTT
>CAYHIM010000008.1:0-21954 GCA_964356665.1 uncultured Gammaproteobacteria bacterium | reverse complement strand
GAAAACATCCAAAACGCTATAGTATTAAATAGCGTCGCCACCGCAAACGCCCGTAGCGCCAACCAGTTCGGTATCAGTTTTTTTTCTCTGCGCGCCGCTCTGATAAAAAAGGGCACAAGCGCCAGTAGGGAAAAAAGCCGGATCACCGCTATAGTGGGCAGGAGAGGCAATTCGTGCAGCAGCGTCTTTCGCGCTATGTCTGTGATGCTTTCAGCAACTGCGGATAGAATACTATAAAAGAGCCACATAGATTTTTTCCTCCTTCCTTTGGTTTATAGCTAAGCCTATTCTACTGTTGGCTCCCTGTCAAGGTATATTATTTGCGTTTCAGCCATCATTTTTTCCAGACTAAACCTTTTTTTTACATCCGCTTGTGCGTGCCCCCCCAATTTTTTAGCAGTGCCAGGATTATTAATCAGGTATTGTATTTTTTCCGCCAATTGGTTGGCGTTTTTTGGTTCAGTTAATAGTCCATTTTGTCCGTTACTGATTATTTCCGGAACGGCGCCAACGGATGTGGCCACAATAGGCAATTCCGCTTGCATCGCTTCTAAAATTGAATAAGGCAATCCCTCTTTGACAGATGAGCAGACGTAAACATCAAAAGCGCACAGAAGTTGAGCGGCGTCAGGAATTGCACCTGCTAAAATTATTTTATTTTGTAATGCGTAATTGTTAATTCGTAATTGCAAATTGTTTTTTTCCGGGCCGGCGCCAATTATAACGCATAGCGCGTAGCGCATAGCGCGTAACATATTGACTGCCTCGATTAGATATTCGTACCCTTTATTTTTATATAAATTACCGATAGCGCCGATTAAAATTGTTTGGTCGTCAATGGGGGCGCCAGTTATTTTTGCCAGTTGCTCGCGCGCTTTTAGCCGTGGTAAAAAATTAATCGGCGCGATGCCGTTATAAATCACGCTAATTTTAGCTGCAGGGGCGATTTTTTGTCGAACGGTGTTTTGTTTTTCCCATTCCGACAGACAGATAATGCCGGTTTTAAATCGGGCAGTTAATCTTTCTAATATTTTATAAAAAAATTTTTTCCCGACAGGCAAATCTTCATTAAACACCCAGCCGTGCACCGTATAAATTATTTTAGGCACTTTACATAACCACGCGGCAAATGAACCGAGAATACTGACTTTAGAACTGTTTAGGTGGACAATATTTGGTTTTTCTTTTTTAATTAAGTTTACAATTTGCCAAAAAGCTAACCAGTCATGCCATGGGGAAATAGCCCGCTTTAAGTGTGATAGCGGCAAATAGCGAACGCCGGCTGCTTTAAGTTTTTTTGCCAATTCTCCCTTATTAGTTTGTTCACCACTAGCTACTACTATAATAAAATTTTTGCTAAGGTTAGCAGTTAAATCATAGAGATAATGTTGCGCTCCGCCAAAATCCGATTGGGTTACAAGATAAAGTATTTTTGTTTGACTTTTAGACATATTTATTTAATAATACCCTATAGAATAACCTTATTCAAGTATACTAGTCTAAACTAAGATATGCTCTTAGTTTATTTTGATATTTAATAAATTTTAGCTAAATTTATGAAAAAATTAATAGGATTTATCGGGCAAGGTTGGATTGGAAAAAATTACGCTGACAATTTTGTAGAGCGCGGCTACGAGGTGGTGCGTTACGCGATGGAAGAGCCGTATGTTAAAAATAAAGAAGCAATAAAAGATTGTGACATAGTTTTTATCGCCGTGCCCACGCCCACTACGCCGCAAGGATTTAATAATAATATTTTGCGTTCGGTTGTTCCGTTGGTAGGGGTGGGGAAAATAGCGGTAGTTAAATCAACAATTCTGCCGGGCACGACCGAATCAATCCAAGCCGAGAATAAAAATATTTTTATGCTGCATTCGCCGGAATTTTTAACTGAAAGCAGCGCCGCTTATGACGCGGCTAACCCTAATCGCAATATTATTGGTATTCCGGTAGATAGCGACGAATATCGCGGCAAAGCGCAGGAAGTGATGGCGGTTTTGCCGTACGCGCCTTATCAAGTAATTTGCCGCGCGCGCGAAGCGGAACTGATTAAATACGGCGGCAACTGCTGGTTTTTTTTCAAGGTTATTTTTGTCAACATGCTTTACGATTTGGCGCAGAAGTTGGGCGTGCAATGGGAAGTAGTGCAGGATGCGATGGCGGCTGACCCGCGCATCGGCCGCACGCATTTAAACCCCATCCATCAAGGCGGGCGCGGCGCCGGCGGGCACTGCTTTATTAAAGATTTTGCCGCCTTTACCGAGTTGTATAAGCAGGAAATTGGCGATGAATTGGGGCAGAAGGCGTTAGAAAGTTTAGTAGAAAAAAATATTGATTTATTAGTAAAAAGCAAAAAGGACATTGATTTGTTAAAAGGAGTTTACGGAGAAGAAATAATAAATCATAAGTTGTAAGTTTTAAGTTGACTCAAATATTATTAACTAATCGTTAATTATTATTTATGAAAACTTTAGTTACAGGCGGTGCCGGATTTATCGGCTCAAATTTAGTAGATGCGCTGGTTGAGCGCGGGGACGAAGTTATTATTTTAGATAATTTGTCTACCGGCAAACGGGCCAATATTAATTCGCAAGCGCAATTTATTGAAGTTGATTTGCGCGATTTAGAAAAAATAAAGCCGTATTTCAACGGGGTGGATTATGTTTTCCACTGCGCGGCGTTGGCGCGGGTACAGCCGTCCATTGAAGACCCGGTAAGGTACAATGACCATAACGTCAATGGCACCTTGAACGTGCTCGTGGCGGCGCGCGACGCGAAAGTTAAAAGAATAGTTTATTCCGCTTCTTCCTCGGCTTATGGCAACCAGACGCAAATGCCGCTGAAAGAAAATATGCCGCCGCAGCCAATGAGTCCGTATGGCTTGCAAAAATATATCGGCGAGGAATATTGCTCCTTGTTTTCTCTAGTTTATCAATTGCCAACAGTTTGTTTGCGCTATTTTAATGTTTATGGACCGCGGATGGTTTTAGAAGGCGCTTACGCGTCAGTGATCGGCATTTTTGCCAACCAAAGATTGCATCAAGCGCCATTAACTATTGTCGGGGACGGGGAGCAGAAGCGCGATTATACTTTTGTCAAAGATGTGGTGCGCGCTAATATTGCGGCGGCGGAAAGTAATGTCAGCGACGGCCGGCCGATAAATATCGGTCGCAGCAGTAATTTTAGCGTCAATGAGGTGGCGGCGATGATTGGCGGGCCAACGACTAATTTACCGCCGCGCCTTGAGCCGCGGGAAACGCTGGCTGATAATTCGCTCGCGCGCGAACTGCTGGGCTGGACGCCGCAGGTTGATTTACCGGCATGGATTTTAGAATATAAAAAAGAATTAGGAATTTAAGTTATGAAAATATTAGTAACCGGCGGGGCGGGGTTAATCGGCTCTCATCTTTGCGAAAGACTGCTTAACCAAAATCATCAGGTTATTTGTTTAGACAATTTTTTTACCGGCTCCCAAGATAATATTAAACATTTATTAGCTAATGCCAATTTTAAAGTTGTTGCCCAAGATGTGGAACAGGCATGTGATTTAGCCGTTGACCAAATTTATAATCTCGCTTGCCCGGCGGCCCCGATTTGGTACCAAAAAGACCCGGTAAAGACCGTACGCACTAATGTCTTGGGAGCCATTAATGCTTTGGAATTAGCCAAACGCCTTGGTTGCCCCCTGCTGCATACTTCCACTTCGGAAGTATACGGAGACCCAACCGTGCATCCTCAAGCAGAAAGTTATTGGGGTAATGTTAACCCCATTGGCGTGCGCGCCTGCTATGACGAAGGTAAACGTTGCGCGGAAACGCTTTGCTTTGATTATTATCGCGAATATAAAGTTGATATAAAAGTAGTAAGGATTTTTAATACCTATGGTCCGCGAATGGCAATTGAAGACGGGCGAGTAGTTTCTAATTTTATTATTCAAGCATTGCGTGGCGCAAGTATTACTATTTATGGCAGCGGCGCCCAAACGAGAAGTTTTTGTTATGTCAGTGATATGGTTGAGGGCTTAATAAAAATGATGGCTAGTAAAAATTTTATCGGGCCAGTTAATTTAGGCAACCCAGCTGAATTTACCATTCAGGAATTAGCGGCCAAAATATTACAGCTAACGAACTCCCGCTCGCAAATTATCTATCAGGATTTGCCTGCCGATGATCCAAAACAGCGGCAGCCCGACATTACTTTAGCTAAAGAAAAATTAAATTGGGAGCCAACAATTAATTTAGAAGAAGGAATAAGAAAGACTATAGAGTATTTTAAAGGCATTTTATGAAAATTTTGATATTTTCTACCGCGTATCTACCTTACATCGGCGGTGCAGAAATAGCGGTTAAAGAAATAACGCAGCGGCTGGAACACCAGTTTGAAATGATTACGGTGCGGCTTAATAACAACGATGCCGCGCAAGAGCAAATCGGCAATATTAAAGTTTATCGTTTAGGATTTGGTTTAGGCAGAATTGATAAATATTTGTTTCCTTTCCGGGCGGCCAGATTAGCCGCTAAATTGCATCAGCAAAATCATTACGATATAGTTTGGTCAATTATGGCGAGTTTCTCCGGTTTTGCCGCTTTGTTGGTTAAGAAAAAAAATCCGCCAGTTAAATTTTTACTGACTTTACAGGAAGGGGATGATTTGCGCGTGCCCGTGCGGAAATCTCTAATGGTACACCATTGGTTTAAGCAAATTTTTACTCGGGCGGATTATATCCAGTGCATCTCTAATTATTTAGCCGCTTGGGCGCGAGAGATGAAAGCAACTTGCCCCGTTGAAGTTATACCTAACGGTGTAGATTTAGATAAATTTACGAGTATAGATTTTAATCCAGGGAGAGAGACGTTGCGAAAAAAATTGAATATACAACCAGAAGATACTGTTTTAATATCCACATCTCGCCTGGTCCCTAAAAATGGACTGGAAGATTTAATAGATGCAACGAAAAATTTAGTAGATAGTGGATATAAGGTAATAACAATAATTTTAGGAGATGGTCCGTTAAAGAATAAATTGAAAGAGCGAATTTTAAACTATCAATCAGAAGGCGCCACGCTTGAAAAATCAAAAATAGGACAAGCACAGCGCATTGTCTTATTTGGCGTCCGATCTCGTGAAGATGTAATAATTCATTTACAAATAGCAGACATTTTCATTCGTCCGTCACTTTCCGAAGGATTAGGAAATTCATTTCTCGAAGCCATGGCAGTGGGTCTACCAGTAATAGCAACGCCAGTCGGTGGCATACCCGATTTTTTGGAGGACGGAAAAACCGGCTGGTTTTGCGCGGTGAATAATCCGCAAAGCATCGCGGAAAAAATAAAATATATTTTAGATCCGGCAAACGAAGCAGAGGTTGCGCGTGTGGTTGTTAATGCTAAAAAATTAGTAGAAGAAAAATATAACTGGGATAAAATTGCCGGGCAGATGGAAAAAATTTTTAATACACTTTTATGAAGAGCAATAGTAGCATGTATCAATTTTTTAAAGCTCATTTTAGCCGCATCCTGCCTCGGAGAATAGAACGGCTCATAGAAAAGTATAAAACTGGCATTAAATACATTATTTCCGGCGGTATGGCGGCGGCCGTTGATTTGGGCGGGCTATTTATTTTGACTGAAATTGCCGGGGTATGGTATTTGTTTTCGGCGGTAATCGCGTTTGTGCTATCTTTGCTCACTAGTTTTTTGTTGCATAAGTTTTGGACATTTCGGGAGAACTCGCTGCAGCGGATAAAAAAACAATTTATTTTTTTTACCGCGCTCGCGCTGTTGAATTTGGCATTAAACATCTTACTCCTTTATGTTGCCGTTGATATTCTCAATATCTGGTATATGGCGGCCCAGTTTGTAATTATGGGCGTGCTTGCTTTTATGAATTTTATCATCAATAAAACAATTACTTTTAGGCACGAAAATAAGGGCGCTAACAATATTTTGCTCGCGACCGGCATTTATCCGCCGGACATCGGCGGACCGGCGACATATGTTAAAATTTTGGAAGAAGAGTTGCCTAAATATGGATACGAAGTTAAAGTAGTCACGTACAGTGATTTTGATAAAATATCAAATATCAAATATCAAATATCAAACAAATTTCAAAATTTAAATTCCAAAACACAAATTTTTAGGATTGATCGGGGGCAGAACAAATTATCGCGCTACTTTAAGTATTTTTGGCAGGTTTTGCATCTGTTAAATTGGGCGAACGTTGTTTACGCGCAAGGACCGGTGAGCGAAGGGCTGCCGGTTTATTGGGCATGCAAGTTGCGCGGGAGAAGGTATATTTTAAAAATAGTAGGGGATTACGCGTGGGAACAGGGCGTACAGCGCTTCGGCGTGAAAGAATCTTTGGATGATTTTCAACACAAACAATATGGCGGGCGGGTTGAAAAAATGCGCCGAATAGAAAGAAAAGTCGCTCAACGAGCCAAAAAAATTATTGTGCCGAGTGAGTATCTAAAAAAAATTGTGCAGCAATGGGGCGTGCCGGAAGATCATATCGAAGTAATTTATAATGCCGTTAGATTGCAACAGGCTAAGCCGAAGGATAAGCCAGCAGAAGAAAAATGGATAGTGACGGTCGGGCGGCTCGTGCCGTGGAAGGGAATGGATACGTTAATTGAGTTGATGCCCGAGATTCGCAAGGAGGAGCCGAGAGCAAAATTATTTATTCTTGGTGATGGGCCTGATTACGAAATTCTGCGTGTCAAACGCGATAAGTTAAGGTTGGGAGAGGATGTTGAATTACGGGGGCAATCTACATACAGCGAAGTATCGGCATTTCTGGCGGCAGCGGACGTGTTCGTATTGAATAGTGCCTATGAGGGCCTTTCGCATACGTTGCTTGAGGCGATCATGGCGGGGTCTCCAGTAGTAGTTAGTAATGTCGGAGGCAATCCGGAGGTGATCAGACATGCTGGGCGAGGACACATTGTTCCATATAATGATCGTATAGAGTTAAAACACGAAATTATAGCTGCGTTGAAAGAGGAAAGGCATATTCCCTTTGCTGATTTTTTATCCATCTTTGATGAAGAAAAAATGATTGGGCAAACAATTAAAGTTTTAACGTCATGAAAATTTTAAATATTAGTCTGGACAAAAAAATTGCCGATAAGAATTCCGCCGCCGCCCAGCGGATGGTTGAGTATGGCAATTTGGTTGAACGATATACCATAATAGTTTTAGCGGATAAAGACCAAGAATTTAATTTAGCAGCTAAGGTTAAAGTTATTGCCGTACGTAAAAGCAATAAATTTTTTAGCTTATTAAAATTAAAAAAGAAAATAAGTACTATTTTGCGGGCAGAAAAGTATGATGTCCTTACGGTACAAGACGTTTATTTTATTGGTTGGCTGGCGGTTAAGTTAGCAAAGCAATTTAAATTAGGCTTAGAGTTACAGGTACACGGATTAGAAAAATTTAGCGGCCTTAGGAAAATATTGGCGAAAAAAATTTTGCCGCAAGCTAATGCGGTGCGGGCTGTCAGCCAAAGATTAAAGCGGCAACTGGTTAGTGAGTTTGGCGTCAGAGCAGAAAAAATTACCGTCGTGCCGATTTATACAGAACGCGCAACGCATAACGCGCAACGCATAACGCATAACAGCGAAAGATTTATTTTTTTGACGGTAGGAAGATTGGTATCGGTGAAAAATATTGCCATGCAAATTGACGCGATCGCAAAATTGGTCAAGAAATATGTCAGTGTTGAATTATTAATAGTTGGTGACGGCGATCAGAGAAAGACTTTAGAGCAGATGTGTTGCGCGTTACGCGTTGCGCGTTACGTGAAATTTTTTGGTTGGCAGAATGATTTAGACCAGTTTTATCAGCAAGCGGACGCATTTTTACTAACCTCAAATAGCGAAGGCTGGGGGATAGCGGTGTTAGAGGCGGCGGCGCATGGTTTGCCGATTATTATGACCGATGTCGGTTTGGCCGGCGAAGTAATTAAAGAAGGAGAGAGTGGCATCATTATCCCTACTCAAGACCAAGAAGCGTTAACAAACGCAATGGTGATATTAATAGAGAACGAACAATTACTTCAGAAGTTAGGACAGGGAGCGTTAGTCGCGCTACAAAAGTTGCCGACCAAAGAAGAAACATTAGCGCTATATAAAAAATCATGGGAGAAAGCCGTAGCTAATTTACCAATATGAATGCTTGGGATAAGTTTAGCAAAGAAAAACTACAAAAAATTTTTACGGAAAAAAGAACCATCATTGATATTGGCGGCGGCCTGCGGATTGACGGCGCGCGCAACAATCGGTTTGACAAAAAAAATGAATGGCTCAATGAATACCTGTCTCAAGTTGATTATAAAGTGTTAGACAGGGTGGCCGACTATAACCCAGACATTGTGGGAGATATACATAATTTGCCGCTCGCAGATAATAGTATTGACGCTATACTTTGCATCGCTGTTTTAGAGCATGTAGAAGAACCACATCAAGCCATGCGAGAAATGTATCGAGTGCTCAAGCCCGGAGGATATTGTTTTATTTATGTGCCCTTTCTATATTACTATCATCCTTTAAAAGGGTACTACGGCGATTTTTACCGCTTTACCTACGACGGGGTAGAATATTTAACCAAAAATTTTAAGACGGTAGAAATACAAAACGTGCGGGGCGCGCTGGCAACAGTTGCTAATTTATTGCCTGTTTTTTCCAAAAAAACAAAGATATTTGATTGGCTTGACATGATAGTGAAAAAACAAGCCACTAAGCAAACCAGCGGCTATAATATTTTTTGTATTAAATAATTTTAATTTATAATTATATCATTATGCCGAAAGCTCTCATTACCGGTATTACGGGGCAAGACGGTTCTTTCTTGGCGGATTTACTTCTGGAAAAAGGCTATGAAGTCTATGGCATCGTGCGGCATGTGGCTCAAGAAGACCCCGAGCAGCGGGTAGAGCGGCTACGCCGTATAATTAACAGGGTCAAGCTGTATTCAGGTTCATTAGAAAGCTATGCGAGTATTTTTTCCATCATAGAAAAAGTCAAGCCTGACGAATGCTATCACTTAGCGGCACAGAGCTTTGTCTCCATCTCATTTGAAGACGCTTTTTCAACCATGAATACTAATATCAATGGCACTTTACACGTCTTAGGCGCTCTAAAAGAAAAAGCGCCGGAGTGTAAATTTTATTTTGCCGGCTCTAGTGAAATGTTCGGCAAGGTGCGCGAAACGCCTCAGAATGAAATGACACCGTTTCATCCCCGTTCCCCATACGGCATCTCCAAAGCAACTGGCTTTGAAATTACGCGCAACTATCGTGAAGCCTATGGCATGTTTGCCTGCAATGGTATTTTATTTAACCATGAATCCGAGCGTCGCGGCATGGAATTTGTAACGCGCAAGATTACGAGCGGCGTTGCCGCCATTAAGGCGGGTAAACAAAGCAAGCTTTATTTAGGTAATTTAGACGCGCGCCGTGATTGGGGTTACGCGCCGGAATACGTAGAGGCAATGTGGTTGATCTTGCAGCAGCCCGAGCCGGATGATTACGTTATAGCTACCGGCGAGACGCACAGCGTACAAGAGTTTGTAGAAGCGGCCTTTGCCACAGTTGGTCTGGATTGGCGGCAATATGTGGTCATTGATGAGCGTTTAAAGCGACCGGCAGAGGTTGACTTATTGGTGGGCGATATTAGCAAAGCAAAAAAAATACTGGGCTGGCAGCCGAAGGTATCTTTTCTGGAGTTAGTAAAAATTATGGTTGCGCATGATTTAAAGCGGTTAACATCGTAGCGCCCTGATTATGAAATTATTAATTATTACCCAAAAAGTTGATAGCAATGATGATGTACTGGGGTTTATGCACGGTTGGATTGCTGAATTTGCCAAACAATGTATTAGTGTTACTGTTATCTGCTTGCAGGCAGGCGAGCATTATCTTCCGGATAAGGTGAAAGTTTTATCTTTAGGGAAAGAATCTGGTCGCTCCAAAATAAAATATCTTTGGCGATTTTATAAGTATATTTGGCGAGAGTGGCATAACTATGAGGCGGTGTTTGTTCATATGAATGAGATGTATGTTATATTAGGTTGGTTGGGTTGGAAATTATGGCATAAAAAAATAAGTTTATGGTACGCGCATGGGCATGTTTCATTGAGTTTAAAAATAGCCGCTAAATTAGCTGATATTATTTTTACCTCTACTCAAAGCGGCTTTCGCCTGCCGAGCAAAAAAGTGCATGTCATCGGGCAAGGGATAGACACCAATAAATTCCAAATTAAAAATGACGCATTATGCGTTAATGATAAATTTAAAATAATTACCGTGGGGAGGATTTCGCCCTCCAAGGATTACGCCACCTTAATTAACGCCATTGCCATTTTAACTAAAGAAAATAGGGGCATCGCAGTTAATATTATTGGCGGTCCGGCTACTGTTAGCGATAAAAACTACCTTCAGGAGATGCAACAGCTGGTTAAAAATAAAAGTTTAGGGCAGACGATAAATTTTATCGGGCCGGTAGCCAATAAAGATTTAGTGTCCTATCTGCAAGCAGCTGACTTATTTGTTAATATGGGTCGTACCGGCAGCTTAGACAAGGCGATGCTGGAAGGGATGGCGTGCGGCTTGCCCATACTCACCTGCAATGAGGCGATGCGGGAAGTGTTAGGCCCCTATACAGGCACACTGATGTATGCAACAGGCAATAGCCAACAGTTGACTAATAAGATAAAAAGTTGCATTATGTGGGGAGAAGAAAAAAGACGGCAGCTTGGCTATGAGCTCCGTAAGATAGTAGTACAAAGGCACAGTTTGCCTCAGCTAGTAAAAAAAGTATTATCCAATTTAAATAATATCTTATGATGATGAAACCAAAGGTCAGATTAAAACGTCAAAGTAAAACTAAAGCCGGCAGTTTAAAAATTTTAAATAAAAAATTTTTAGTTACGGGCGGCGCTGGATTTTTAGGGTCTCATCTGTGCGACCAATTGCTGAATCAAGGCGCGTCAGTAGTTTGCGTTGACGATTTATCCAACGGAAAGTTAGCGAATATCTCTCATTTAAAAAACAACCGTCATTTTAAATTTTATAGAAAAGACGTTAACGACCTTAAGCAAATTAAGCCGGTTTTTAAACGCGAGTGGCCAAATTACGTGATGCATTACGCGGCGATGGTGGGCGTAAAAAGAACTAGTGAGAACCCGTTAGAAGTTTTTAAGGATATAGAAGGGATTAAAAATATTCTTGAATTATCAAAAAGTCATAAAGTTAAAAAAATGTTATTTACGTCATCTTCGGAAGTTTATGGTGAACCGATTAAATTGCCCATAGCGGAAGACGATACTTTTAACGGTAAATGGCCGTATGCCTTGGTGAAGATATTAGGAGAAAAATATTTCCAGGCATACTATGATACGTATGGAATACCGGTGACGATCGTTAGATTTTTTAATGTTTACGGGCCGAGGCAGGATTTCAGTAATTCCGGCTTTGTCGTTTCCATATTTTTGCGCAATGCCTTAGCCGGCAAGCCGCTACTAATATATGGCGACGGCGAACAAACCAGGGATTTTGTCTATATTGAGGACAATATCAGATTAACTTTAAAAGTATTTTGCCACAACCAAGTGAGCGGCCGGCCAATGAATATCGGCTCTGGGCATTCAATGAGGATAATTGACTTAGCTAAGGCGGTTAAGAAAAAATTTCCCCAAGTTAAAATATTGTTCAAGCCTGCTCGGAGCAAAGGAGAGATAAAATACCGCACGCCGGACGTTAGTTTTATGAAAAAAATGCTCAAAGATGAGCCGCGTGTTCCTTTAGCCGAAGGATTAGACGATACGTTAACGTATTTTAAATCTAAACAATAATTAGCGTCGTTTAATAAATAATTATCATATCATGTCAGAAACAAGCAACCCATATTTATCAATCGTTATTCCCCTTTTCAACGAAGAAGAAGTTTTGCCTAAATTATTGCAGGAGTTAAGTGCGGTTTGTAACTCTTTAGGGCAAAGCTACGAAATTATTTTAGTGGACGATGGCTCTAACGACCGAACCCAATTTTTATTAAAAGAGGCGGCGGTACAAAATAACCACCTTAAAGTTTTAAGGTTTTCCAGAAATTTTGGCCATCAGGCGGCTTTTAACGCCGGAATTGATTTTTCCCAAGGAGAAGTGGTGATTACTATGGATGGAGATTTGCAGCACCCGCCGTCCTTAATCCCAGAATTTATCAAATATGCTAGAGCCGGCTCGGATATAGTCATCGGGGAAAGGACAGCAAACCGGCAGAACTCTTGGCTGCGGGAAATAATTGGCAAGATAATATATAAAATATTAAGCGCAATGTCCGGGCTACAATTTAAAAATTCTTCCGACTTCGCTTTATATAACCGGCAGGTGGTTTCCGTTTTAAAGCAACTGCCGGAAAAGGAAAGATTTTTAAGGGGGATAGTGCAATGGGTCGGTTTTAAGAAATATTATGTCCCTTATGCGGTGCAAGCGAGGCAAGCCGGCCGAGCAAAATATAATTTAAAAAGGTTAACCAGCTTAGTTTTGAGCGGAGCGACTTCTTTTTCCGCTGCCCCGTTACGGCTCGCTTTTTGGGCTGGGCTATTGGTTTTAGTGGCCAGCATTGGTTTTTCCGTTTATGTAATTTGGGACCATTATACTCGTCCCAATCCGCTCATTGCCGGCTGGGCGACGCTCGTGATTTTATTTTTATTTTTAGGCAGCATCCAATTGATAGTATTGGGCGTGATCGGGGAGTATCTTTATAAAATATTTTATGAAGTTAAAGGCCGCCCGTTATATATAATCTCCGAAACCATTAATGTTGACCGGGAGCAAGTGGAGCACAGTCCTTACGGCATAAGCAACTTTTAAAATCGCTAATGGTATGTTAAAAATAATTGCCGATGATTTTGGCCTTGCCGACTGCATTAATGACGGCATTATTTATTTATTAACAGCGGGTAAAATTAACGGAGCAGCTTTAATGGCTAACGGCGCTGCTTTCGACGACGCCGTTACTAAAATAAAATCCGCCGCAGTCAGCAATTTAACTATCGGAGCGCATCTGGTTTTAGTGGAAGAAAAATCCTTAAGCGGCGTAACTTTGCCCGCTAATTACAAAATTTATTTTATTAAATATCTATTGGGGTTAATCAAGTTGGCGGAGATAGAACGAGAAGCCAGAACCCAGTTAGATAAAATTATTCGTAGCGGCATCCAGCCCCAATTTATCAATAGCCATCAGCACCTGCATTTATTGCCCGGAATTATCAATATTATTATTAAACTCGCTAAGGAATATAATATTAACTACATTCGTTTAGTAAATGAGCCATTTAATTTTGGAGTTGGCAAAGTAAGGAGAAAATTACCGTTACTATATTTGCGCTGGTTATCAAAACTGGCGGCTAATAAAATAAAGCAAGCCAAATTATCCAGCAACGATTTGTTTATTGGTTTTGTCAACGCCGGCAATTTAACTAAAAGTTATTTAGAATATGCTAATCATATCGCTCGCCAATACCCTCAAGCGACGGTTGAATTAGGCTGCCACCCGGGCTTTGCCAACGAAACGTTAAGTAAAACCTACGCGCATTGGGGCGATTATCACTGGCAGCAAGAATTAGAGCTATTAAAAAATTACCAACATGGATAACTCTTCGCCTAAAAATTATTTTGCCCTTGAGCGTGCTAACCAGCCGCTAGAGCTTTCTTGTGTTTTAGCTATTCATAACGAAGGGGAAAATCTTAGAACGTTATATCAGGAGCTGAATGAAGTTTTGGGCGGCTTAGGCAAAAGTTATGAAATTATTTGCGTTGACGACGGCTCCCAAGACTCAAGTTTTAATATTTTAAAAGAACTGGCGGCCCAAGACCAAAATTTAAAGGTAATCAGTTTTCAGATGAATTACGGCCAAACCGCGGCATTGTCCGCCGGCATCAGCGCCGCCCAAGGCGCGGTTATTATTACTATGGATGCTGATGGGCAAAACGACCCGCATGATCTCCCAAAATTTTTAACTAAAATTGAGGCTGGCTCAATGGTCGTTTCCGGCTGGCGCAAGCAACGCCAAGACAAACTTTTGTCCCGTCGCCTCCCTTCAATCATTGCTAATAAATTGATCGTCTGGATTACCGGCGTAAAAATACACGACTATGGCTGCATGATGAAAGCCTACCGAAGAGAATTCATTGAGGGAGTAAATTTGTATGGCGAAATGCATCGTTTTATCGCCGCTTACGCGGCTTGGCACGGCGGTCGAGTTGATGAAATTATTATTAATCATCGCCCGCGCGTCCACGGGCAAACGCATTATGGCATATCACGCACCTTTAAAGTGCTGTTAGATTTAGTAGTGATTGTTTTTTTGTCCAAGTATATTAATCGCCCGATGCATTTTTTTGGCGGCATTGGTTTCATCTCTTTTTTCTTGGGTTTGATTGCCGGCGCTGCTGCTGTTACGCTTAAATTGCTGCAGATCCGCGATTTGGTAGCGACGCCGCTGCCGACATTTTCCGCGCTGCTGCTGATTATCGGCATCCAGTTGATAGTACTGGGCATTATCGCCGAAATGATTATGCGCGTCTACTACGAGTCGCAGGCTAAAAAGCCATACAACATTAAAACTAAGATTAATTTTTAACCGCTATGCTTTTTTTCCGCAAGGTTAGAGGAAGATACCTGAACTATCAGACCGCTTTGGCCGCGATATTGGTAGTGGCATTTTTGTTGCATCTGCCCGGCTTATTTTATAGTTTTCCGCTTAAAAATACCGTCGGCGACGAGGTAACGACAATGGGCGCGATATTTAAAATGATGAACGACCAAAGTTTGCGCCCCGACTATCAATCGTTTTATCATCTGCCGGTAACCGCTTACGCGCAGCTGCCTTTTTACGCCGCGCTGGTTTTGTTTCTAAAATTTTCCGGCTTATTTGCTGATTTTACGGAGTTAAAAAAATTTGTGATTCTAGATTACGGCTATTTTTTGCCGTTCGCGCGTTTGCTCACCGCTTTATTTGCGGCAGCCGCTGGCTATCTAATGTACAAATTAGCAAACCGTATTTTTAGCAATAAAACCGTCGCGGTATTAGCGAGTTTTTTGCTCTCGTTTAATTTAATGTTTTTTCAGGTAACGCATTTTGCGCGCGCTTGGGCTTTGCAGATTTTATTGTTGCTATTGGCCGTTTATGTCTACCATTATTTTTTCACTAAAGATGAGCCGCAGGCCAAAGATTACTTTTTAGTTAGCGCAGTGACGGCGCTCGCGCTGGGCGTCCATTTAGCCAGCGCCTTAGTTTATTTAGTGTTTTTAATATTATATTTTTATAAATATAGTTTGAAGGATTTTGTCAGCTTCCGCTCTGGCTGGTGGAATCGTTACCGCCAATTTATTTATTTACAATTATACCTAGTAGTTTGGCTCGCACTTTGGTATTATCTTAACCCGAGCGGATTTCTGATTTATCTGCAGCAGCCGGGGATTGAAAGCGTCAGCCGCGACTGGACTTTAGGGAGTAACCTCATATTTTACGCCAAAATATTGTTTAGCTATGATGTATTGCTAGCAGTAGCGGCCATACCAGCGCTCGTTTTATTTTATAAAAGATACCCAGCGCTTTGCCTTGGTTTTATTGCTTTCATTTTGGCGTGGGTGATTTCAATTGCTTACGCGATTCATTCCGAGCCGCGCTTCATTACCGCAACTATTCCTTTTATTATTTTGCCGGTAAGTTATTTTTTTGTCTGGCTGGCGGATAAATTCATATCGTCATGGCAGCGCTTATTATGGTACGCGGTTATTATCGCCGTAGTTTTGTATCTGCCTCTTTTTTGGACCAAAGACATATTAAAACCGAACACTTTGCTATTAGCGCGGCAATGGATTTTAAAAAATGTCCCCGCGGATGCGGTAATATTATCAAGCAATCCTTACCTTGATTTGCCGGAAAATAAAGCGGCCGCGCTTTATCTCAGGTTATTGAGCCCAAAGAAAGACACGGTTGAGCGGCGGTTTATTAGCACCGCTGACCCCATAAATTTGCCCTCGCCGCGCTACTTTGTGATTACGGCGCAAGGGCTTGGCGGTCTCGCTGATAATTTTCCAGATATTTTGCCGGATGTTCGGTACGCCGTTGTTTCTTTTTGGAATAATGAAGAGCGCGAAATAGTTAGGCAGAATTCATCCCAGTTGAAGATGAAATTATTGCAAACATATTATCCTTGGCCGGCGCCGGCAGATTTAACTGATATTGCTAATAATATGATTAATCCCTATACTACTTTAGGCAAAATTCAAGCCACGGGACCATTTGTGGAAATATATAAAGTTAACTAAAAGATAATATGTGCGGCATTGCCGGCTATTTTGGGCAAGGAGACCAAGAAATTTTAGAAAAAATGACTAAAACACTTCGCCATCGCGGACCCGATGACGAAGGTTTTTATTTAGCGGATAAAGTCGGGTTGGGGCATCGGCGGCTGGCGATTATTGATTTGTCTTCTGCCGGGCATCAGCCGATGAGTAACGAGCAAAAAAATATCTGGCTTGTTTTTAACGGCGAGATTTATAATTTTAGGGAATTGCGGCAGGAACTTATTAGCCAGGGCTATAAATTCAAAAGCAATTCCGATACTGAAGTCATTATTAATTTATACGCTACCGAGGGCGTTGAGGCATTTAAAAAATTAAACGGTATGTTCGCGCTTGCCTTGTATGACGCGCACCAAGATAAATTGATCTTGGCGCGGGATAGACTTGGAAAAAAACCGCTCTATTGGGGTATTTTTGGCGCTACTTTAATTTTTGGCTCGGAATTAAAAGCACTCTTAGAACATCCGGTTTGCCGGCGGGAGATTGACTTAGAATCGTTGAATAAATATTTATTATATGAATACGTTCCGACGCCGCGCTCCATTTTTAAAAGCGTTTATAAATTAGAGCCCGGTCATTATTTATCTTACGACGGTCAAACCGTTAATAAGCAAAAATTTTGGGACATAACTTTTCAATTATCAATTAAAAATTACGAATTATCAATTCAGGAAGCAATTAAACAATTAGACGTTCAAATAAACGCGGCGGTCAAAGCACGGCTAGTGAGCGACGTGCCGCTGGGGGTTTTTTTAAGCGGCGGCATTGACAGTTCAACGATTGCTTATTATGCGCAACAAAATAGTACGCGGCCGGTAAAAACTTTTTCTATCGGTTTTAAAGAAGAGAGCTTTGATGAATCGCGCTATGCCCGCTTAGCCGCCAAACATTTGGGCACCGAGCATCAGGAAAAAATATTAAGCGCACGGGACTCGCTAAATTTGATTCCTAACATTGCCAATCTACTGGATGAACCGCTGGCGGACGCCTCTATTTTGCCGACGTATTTGTTGTCTGCCTTTACTAAAGAGCAGGTAACGGTTGCTTTGGGCGGGGACGGCGGCGATGAATTATTTTGCGGCTACGACACTTTTGTTGCCGAACGTCTGGCAGGAATTTATGCCAAAATACCCGCTGTCATTAGAGATAAAATAATCAGCCGGGTAATATCTCATTTGCCGGTATCTTGGCGTAACATCAGTTTTGATTTTAAGTTAAAGAAATTTATCGCCGGTTTTGCGGAACAAAATATTTTGCGCCGGAATCAAGGCTGGTTGGGCTCTTTCAGCCGTGAGCAGCGTCAGCGCCTATTCGCGCCGGATGTTTGGCGCGAGCTGGAAAATACTAACGAATACGAAGAGCTGGACGCTTATGCTGCAAATATGGCCGGGCAGCCGGACTGGAATAAGCTGATTTATGTTTATTTGAGAACATATTTAATGGATGATATACTGGTAAAAGTTGACCGTGCCAGCATGTTTAAGGCGCTGGAGGTGCGGGCTCCATTTTTAGACTACCGGCTGGTTGATTTTGTGAATGGGCTGCCGCTTGATTTTAAAATCAGGGGGCTGACGACTAAATTTATTTTGAAAGAATTAATGAAAAATAAACTGCCGGCAGAAATTATCAATCGTAAGAAAAAAGGTTTTGGCATTCCGCTCGCGCAATGGCTGGCGAAAGAATTGAAGCCGCTATTAGCTGAACTATTGAACGAAAATTATTTACAGCGCCAGGGGTTGTTCAGCGGCTCTTTTGTTTCTAAATTAGTAAAGGATCATCTTGAGCGTCGGGCCGATAATAGAAAGCTGCTTTGGACTTTACTTTGTTTTCAATTGTGGCAGCAAAAGTGGCTAAAATAAAAAGAATATGGATAATAATTTAACCAAATTAAACTTAGGCTGCGGCGAAGAACATAAAGTCGGATATGTGAATTTGGATTGGCAGACCTTGACCAAGCCGGACGTGGCGCACGACTTAAATCAGTTTCCTTATCCATTTGCGGATAATACTTTTGATTTAGTTGAGGCCTCGCATATTTTAGAACATTTAGAAAAGCCATTTGCCGTTATGAAAGAATTGCACCGCATTTTAAAACCGGGCGGAAAGTTGTTGATTAAAGTGCCGCATTGCAGCCGCGGCTTTACGCACGCCGAACACGCGCACGGTTTTGACATTACTTTCCCGCTTTATTTTAACAAAAGCTTCACCCGCTCCGGCTATTTCGGCGTAGAATTCAAATTGGAGAAAATGAGTTTGCACTGGCTCGCTTTTTTTCATTTACTGCCGTATTTAGGATATGGCAAAATTACCATTGCGATTTTGCGAATTATGAATGCGCTAATTTCCTGGCTAGCCAATTTAAGCCAGGGATTCTGCAGCCGGATTTGGTGCTATTGGGTAGGGGGCTTTGACGAAATTGAATTTAATTTTATTTGCCTTAAGTAATTTATGAGCATTAATTCCGACCAATCAACCGCCGCTGCTTTTGCCCAATCATGGAATAATCTGCCGGCAGGATCAATTTATACTTATGAGCAGTTTATTGATTGGCTCGCGCCTTTAACTAAAGATGATGTTCAAGGAAAAAAAGTTTTAGAGTTAGGTTGCGGCAACGCCAGTTTGCTTATGCATATGGCTGATTGGGAGCCGATATTATTGGCTGGGGTTGATTTAGGTGATTCAGTAGAAACGGCTCGCCAAAATATGTCGGCATTGCCATTTAAAAATTGGCAAATAATAAAAGCTGATTTAGTTAATTTTACTAGTGACTGTTTTGATATAGTATATTGCATCGGCGTATTGCATCATTTACAGGAACCGGAGCGAGGATTTTCCGCTGTTATTAGCAATGTTAAACCCGGCGGTAGATTCCATGTTTGGGTTTACGCTCGCGAAGGCAACGGCCTAATTATATATTTAGTTGACCCCTTGCGTAAAATAGTGTCCCGTTGCTTGCCTTGGTGGCTGATTAAATACGGCCTTGCTACTCCGCTCGCCGTGCCGTTTTTTGGGTACGCTAAAATTTTATACTGGCTGCCGCGCTGGAAATTATTGCGGCGATTGCCGCTTTATAATTATAGCCGCTGGATAGCTAAACGTGAATTTGTTTTTTTCCGCCACGTGGCTTTTGACCAGCTAATAACGCCGCAGACAACTTATTTAAGCCGCCAAACTATTGAGAGCTGGCTAAAAAATAATCAGCGAGTAAAGCAGGATAGTATTTACATTATTAAGCGCAATGGCAATTCTTGGAAATTCGGGGGGAGAATTAAAAATTAAAACAATGGATGAAGTATTATACAAAACTTATCAGGAAGTTGAAGCCAAGCACTGGTGGTTTGTCGGCCGGCGGAAACTGATTTTGCAGCTATTTAAAAAGTATTACGGCTCTGACAACAAAGCGGGGATACTTGATGTCGGCTGCAACGGCGGCTTTTTAGTGGCGCGACTGCAGGCAATAGGGTATATCGCCGCTGGCTGTGACATATCGGCGGAAGCAATCAATTACGGACAAAGTCAAGGTAGGGAAGGATTGCGAGTATGCGCTTTGCCTAACTTGCCTTATGCGGATAGCCAATTTGACGCCGTGCTATGCCTTGACACCTTAGAACATATCCAAGATGATGAACTTGCTATTAAAGAAATAAATCGGATTTTAAAGCGGGGCGGATTAACTATCATCACCGCCCCTGCCTTTATGTGGTTATGGGGCTTGCAGGACGAAATTTCCCACCATTTCCGCCGGTATACAAAATCAGAATTATTAGCTAAAATACAAGCAGCTGGCTTTAGCATAGAGCGCGTCAGTTATTTTAATTTTTTTCTGTTTTTGCCGATTTATTTAGTGCGGCAGCTATCCAAAATAATGCCACTGCCGCGCCGCTCTGATTTTGATATCAATAATAAACTCGTAAACTATATTCTCCAATATATATTTTTATTAGAAATATGGCTATTAAAAAGTATCTCTTATCCTGTTGGCGTTTCTTTGCTAGCGGTGGCAAAAAAGAAATAATTGCCGTTTTAGGTTTATTTGTTTTATTTTTAATATTCAGATTGCCGCTGCTTAATTTTATTTATCACCAGGATGAGCACAAATGGGCGCGCATCGTTAATCCGGTTTTTAATTTGCAGGGAGAAAGCGTGCACCCGCCGCTAACGGAAATCACATTTTATTACTTTGGCGAGTTGTTTGGTTATGACCATTTGCGCTGGTTAATATTACTATTTGCTCTTGGTTGCTTTTGGCTAGTTTTTGCTATCGCCCGTAGTCAATATGGAAAAAAGGCAGCTCTGTTTTCTCTACTGCTGTTTGCCGTTATTCCCTATAATGTTATTGCCAACATTCAAATTGATATTGACGGCGCGATTTTGCCGTTTTGGATTTTATTGACGTTTTGGAGCTTAACGCGGCTGGACTGGCATGCTCTAAAATCATCACGGACTGCGCGCTGGTGGGGGGCCTTGCTATTAATAAGCATTTTAGGCGGCTTGCTAACAAAATTAAGTTTTATTTTAATTTTTCCTGGCGCGGCAGTTTATTTTTGGCGCCGGTATAAACCGAAGCTAAATTATAAATTATTAAGTAGATTGCTGTTGTTGCTTCTTAGTTTGGCTGTTGTCTTGAGCGGAGCGCTTTGGCTCCTGCACGAAGTTTACCCTGAACTTTCGTCGGTTAGATTTTTACAATACACTACTCATTTTTCTGCTTTTAATTTTACCAATCGCAATTACTCCCAACTGCTTTACTTAGTCACTAAATCAGCTCTTCTGTTGTCTCCATTTTTATTATTACTGTTTAGCGTAAAAAAATTTTGGCGGCGGTATGAATTTTGGCTATGGTATATTGCGGGTGGCCTATTGTTTTATTTAGTACTGTTTGACTTCAGTAATCGCACCGTTGACCGCTATATGATGTTTTTGATTTTGCCGCTGGTTTTTATCGGCGGCGATGCTTTAGCCCATTGGTTTAAAGCGGCACAGGATTTGGTCGGGCGCTCTTTGATAATAAAAGGTTTATTAATTAGCTTGATAGTTTTATTCCCGCTCGGAGCAGGGTTGGCCTTATCTTCTAATAAGATACTGCCGTTAGTACCTAAAACTGCTTATTTAGAACAGGTAAAAAATTTAGATTTTAATTTTTTGCTGCCATTTTCCAGCGGCTCGGGACCGTTAGGATTTTATATGTCGGTTAAGTTTATTGTTGTATTTTGGCTTATTTCCTTAACAGCCATAGCTGTTTGGCATATCTATCAATCCGCTAAGTTTAAAATTATAGCTAATAGCGTGTTTTTAACAGCCACCTTAATATATTGCTTATTGTTTAATGCTGAATTGGCTTACGGCTTTGCTTACGGTTCGCCGGATAAAGTGGCTAAAGATATTCTTGAGGCCGTGGTAAATAATGACAGAATAGAAAAAGTAATTACTTATAATGATGCCGGCGTCTATGAATTGGCTAGTGCCGATAAGTACCAATGGCGTTTTTACACCCAGCCGCTTTTTGCCGAAGGCAGTAAAAGGAAGATGCGAAATTATGTCGGCTATTATGTTGTTATTGATTTTCCGGAAATTAATAAGCAATC
>CAYHIM010000007.1:0-22252 GCA_964356665.1 uncultured Gammaproteobacteria bacterium | reverse complement strand
CGCGAGCGCCTGTACTTCCACTAAAAACGGCCGCGTGCCTTCCATAATAACCGAAACTACATTGCCAGACTGCGCGCCCGTTTGCTCATCTAAAAATACGCCGGACGGATTGTGAATTTCTTTAAAGCCCGCGCCGGTCATTTCAAACAAGCCGATTTCGTCCGTTGAACCAAAGCGATTTTTAGCCGTGCGCAAGATTCTAAAGTCTTTATTTTTTTGTTGTTCAAGATAAATGACCGTGTCCACTAAATGTTCCAGCGTTTTGGGACCGGCGAGCAGTCCGTCTTTAGTAATATGGCCGGTGATAAAAATAGTGATATTATGTTCTTTTGCCGCCGGCAAAAGTTTGGCGGCACAAGCGCGGATTTGATTGACGCTGCCGGTTTCAGCCGGCACATCAGCCGAGTAAACAGTTTGGATGGAGTCAACGATAACGAGCGCGGGCTTGATAGCCACAATAGCGCTGATAATTTTTTCCACATTTGTTTCGGCAGAAAATTGCAAGTTACTTTTGAGTTGAAGGCGAGTAAGCCGCGATTTTATCTGGGCGGCTGACTCTTCACCGCTAACATATAACGAGTTTGGCAGGGCAGCGGCAACCTGCAGCATTAAAGTTGATTTGCCAATGCCCGGCTCGCCGCCGATTAAAACCAAACTGCCCGGCACCAGTCCTCCGCCTAAGACGCGGTCAAATTCGGCCATGCCGGTAGGGAGCCGGGTTAATTTTTCTACTGCGATACTTTCTAAATTAGTGGTTTGGGCCGGAGCAACTTGCAAGTTTGTTTTCGTTTGTTCATTTCTGTCAATTACTTCTTCCTGTAAAGTGCCCCAAGCGCCGCAGCTTAAACAGCGCCCTGACCATTTCGGGGATTGGGCGCCGCAGTTTTGGCAAGCGTAGATTGTTGTCAGTTTTGGCATTATGGTCTAGTTATTAAAAAGTCCCAATGGTCGTTTTCATCCAGTATTCTATATTGATAATCACTATAGTTAATAGTGTAAGAATTATAGCCACTTACTTGGCCGCTAGTTGGCTGACGTCTAATAAAATTATCAAGTCCATTTGAACGAGCGACATCTAATTTATAACCAGTAGCGTGATTCATCTCGTTTTGAGTTGAATGTTGACCTTCAGTGCCGCTGGTAATTGTTAGGGGACCAGTAAATCGGCGCTGGAATTCATTTATCCCATCTATCGTTGATTGTTGTACTCCCTGTAGGCTCGCGCTTTGGTTTATAGAAATGTCAGAGTTTAATCCAGCTCTCGCCGCGTCATTATTTATGGTACTGGCGGTTATAGGGTTGGAAGACGCTGGGGCGGTGTTTTTGATTTTTTCAATAGATAAAGATTGAAATGTCGTCAAATCCGGATTAACAACATACAAAATCATATACGATGACAAAGCTAAAATCAAGCCGGTTAGAGAAGCTTTTATCCATTCTTTGGCTTCGGTTACCTGCCCGGTGTTGCCGCCGGCGGTAAGCCAAAGCAGGCCGCCGAACATTAAGACTACAGCCGCTAAAATGCCGACGATGCCCAAAGCGTATTGGTAAATTGCTTTAATGTAAAGCCCCAGCCAGTTGCCGCTGTTATTCGCGGTCCATTTGGTTAAATCTAAAGTGGGAATATTAACCTGCAGCCGGGGCGGCGTTAAGCCGGTGTCGGCGGCAAGAGCGGGAGAAGAAAAGCAAAATAAAATATGAACTACAAAAATTATTGCAAGTGTTTTTAAATAAGAATTCATAGCAATCCAAATTATCTCAAATTGTTCCAAATTATTCCAAATCAATGCCAAAATCTAAAATCCAAAAAATTTAAAATTTAGATTTTGGGTTTATTTTGAGATAGTTTGGAATAATTTAGGTTTTGAAATTATTTAGTTAACTCGTCCTCCACCGCTTGTTTCAGCTCCTCATAACTTACTTTGCCCATCATTTCTTGCTCGTTGATATATACGGTTGGTACGCCATTGATGCTTAAGGCATTGGCTTCTTTGATGTCGTCATCAATTAAAGCGGTTGGGGCAGGATCCGTTACGCATTGCTTAAATTGCGGATGATTTAGTTTAAGCTCGCGGGCAAGCTTGTTAAATAAAGTTTGGCTTAAGTTATCGTAGTTTTGGTATAATAAATCGCTCATCTGCCAAAATTTTCCCTGCGCTTGGGCGCAGCGGCCGGCCAGCGCCGCTTGATATGATTTATATTGCTTATCAGCGTTCGGAAAATCTTTGTGCACCACTTTTACTTTATCCGGAAAACGCTCTTGCACTTTGAGCGCGGCGGCAACCGTTTGGCCGCAATACCAGCAGGTAAAGTCAGTATAAATAACGATATTAACTGGCGCGTCGTTTGGCCCGATGCTTGGGTCAAGGCCGGTAATGATTGGGCCGGTAATCATTTTGTTTAAAGTAGGAACGGCAGTGAGCAAAGGGTCAATGGCGTTAAAATTTTCATTAAGATAAAAAGTGTCAGCCGCTTTTAGGCGCGCTTGTTTTGCGGAAGGGAAAATAAGGGGATAGACGAACAATAAGCTAAACAAAAACAAAAATAATAATATCAAAGATAAAGTAATAAATTTTAATTGAAAGTTATTTGACGGGTGGGACATGTTTTTAAAATCAAAATCCAAATTGTTTCCCGCCCGACCGCTGTCGCTGCCATAAAAATGCTTTATATCTTTGAAACATGGCGGCAGCGGGCGGGCGGGAGATAAGTTGGAATAGTTTGGATTTTTATTTCAATCTTATTTTATGGATATTGCCGCTAATGCTGTCCGTAAAGTAAAGCTGCCTTTCGTCGGCGCTGACAACTATTGTTTGGATGTTGTAAGCGCCCTCCGGCACAGCCGCGAGCGAAGCAGAACCGGTAGCCAAATCAATTTTATAGATGTTATCGGTTGTGTTTTGCCCAAGTTCCGGAAATAGCCCGGCGCCTTCCGGCAAACTAACCGGCACGGCGCAATAAGCAACGGTTTCGCTGGGAAGAGCGCATTTATGCGCCCAAGTTTGGATTCCTAAAGGTTTGCGGTTAGCGCCGATATTTTCGCCTTGCGCGTCTACTATCCAAAGACTGGGGTTTAAATTAGTGGCGTCGCTATAAACGCTGTACAGCAGGCGGCTGCCCGAAAGAGTCCATTGGAATTCCGGGCCGCGGCCTTCAATCGTGGTAGTTTTAAAATTCTCGTCGTTTTGACCGATAAAGTATAACCGTTGGCGGTTAAAATCAATGCTTTCCGTAAATAAGGCCACTGATAAATTATTGGGGGACCAAGAGGAATATAAAGCGGGGTAATTGGCGCCTAAATTTTCAATCGCCCGCGCTTGCGAGCCGTCTTCGTTGGCGATAATCAGCCAGTTATTTTCCGGGTTTAATCCGATGCTTTTGGCTACAATTTCCGTGCTGCGGGGAGAAAAATCAAAATCCTGCCAATGCTTGGGCAAAGTTATCTGTTGTCCGGTTTGGAAGTTATATAAAATATTGGCTCCGTCCGGATACTCCATAATCACCTTTTGTTTATTGGCGGCCCAATTAACCCGCGCCACATTAAAGAATTTTTTTTCGCTTAAGGCGGTTGCTTGTCCGTTGCCGTTTAAGCGGTAAAATTGGCCGTCAGCGCGATTATAAAAATAAATATCCGCCCCATTATCACTAAGAGTAGAGGCGAAACTTGATACTGAACTAAGCAGAGTAGTTTTCGTTAAGCCGCCTTGAGCGACAGCAGCCGCTTCTTGGCCTAAGGTTTGAGTAGTTTCGGACGGAGCCGCTTTTTTTTCGCTCGGCAGTTTTCCCGTTCCCGCATCAATGCTAACGGATCCGCCGGCGCCGACTTTGGCGCTGGGCAGTTGCGCTAGCGAGGGCGCGGTTGGCTGCGGCCCGGTCGTAACAGAAGGGAGAGTTGATTTGAAAAATAAAGCATAAATAAGATAGCCGATGAGCAAACAGCCTAATAAAAAGCCGACGGTCAAGATAATTTTTTTATAATTGATAGCCATAAAACATTAAAGCATTAAAACAGCCGGGATAATTTTTTACCTCCACTTCGCTTTTAGTTTTGCGTTGACGGCCCGATTGAATAGTTGCAGCATGGGGGCTAGATGTGTTAAAATAAATGTGTTGCCTGATGTTGATAACCGCCCGCAAGATTATTGTATTTATTATAAACTATCTCGGAGTTATTAGCAAAATTAAAGTATGTTTAAAAATTTTTTTTCTCAACCCCAAAGCTATTTAGGAGTAGACATTGGCAAGACTAGCATTAAAATTGTATCCCTTAAAAAGGTTAAAGGTCAACCAACCTTAGTTAATTATGGTTATAGCGAAGCAACCTCTGATTTTGCCGGGCAAAATGCGCCCTTAGATATCGCTAAATCCGCCCGTTTAATCAGGGAAATTTGCGACCGCGCGCAAATAAAAGGCAATAATGCCATAGCCGCTCTGCCTAGTTTTTCGGTATTTTCCTCGGTTTTAAGCTTAAACCGCACTGATAAAAAAAATTTAGCCGCAGTCGTGATGGGGGAGGCAAAAAAAGTAATGCCGCTTGACTTGGAAGAAATGATTTTAGATTGGAAAATTTTAGAGGATGCGCCGGAGTTAACGGCCATGAGCGGCAGTGAAGCCGGCAACTCTACTGATAGTAATAACGGCAATATCAGAGTTTTATTAACCGGCGCGCCCAAATCGTTAGTAAAAAAATACATCGCTATTTTTAAGGAGGCAAAAATAAATTTATTAAGCTTAGAAACGGAGATATTTTCTCTCATCCGCTCCTTAGTGGGCTTGGATAAATCAGTGGTCGCTTTGGTTGATTTGGGAGCGGTGAATACCGATATCGCTATCATTGCCAACGGCTTGCCGATGTTCAGCCGCAGTTTAAATTCCGGCGGCATTATGGTTACGAAAGCGGTTAGCGACAGCTTAAAAGTAGATTTTAAGCGCGCCGAGCAATTCAAATTGGATTTAGGGCTGTCAATGAATAATCAGCCCGCCTCCCAACCGCCTCCCATCATCACTAATACCATAACGCCGATAGTTAATGAAATAAAGTACTCGCTCAATTTATTCCGGCAAGAGAATAATAAGCCGATTGAAAAAGTAATATTATCCGGCGGCGGCGCGAATTTACCCCGCATTGATAGCTATTTAAGCGAGGCGTTAGAGACGAAAGTCATTGTCGGCGACCCGTTTGCGCGAGTAGCTTATCCTTTAGATTTGAAGCCCGCATTAGAGGAAATAGGGGCGAAAATGGCAATCGCCGTTGGTTTAGCCTTAAGAGACACAGTATTATAATAATAATCTAATTAATTTTTTTAATTTTTTCATTATTCCCCATGCCTACTGACATTAATTTTCTTCCGCCCGAAGAGCGGCCAAAAAGAAAACAGCTAAAAAAAGAAAGAGAAACAGTAGAGCTGGCTCATCCCGCGCTAGCGCCCCGTCCTCAAGATTCAACTGCCGCTCCCGCTACTTCTGCTAGTAAAAAATTAACCGGCAGTATTTTTAAATTGTTTAAAAAAGATAGGGGAGCAGAGAGCTATGCCGCGCCAGCAGTTACTGACACTACTTTTTTGCCGGCAGGCGGCATTAACATCAAACAAGCAAGAGAAAGTTTGCTGCAGCACATTAAAAGCGCCGGCAGCAATGAAGTTATGGCTGGGGTTAAAGATCAGGCAGAAAAAAACGCAGGCGATAAAGAAAATAAAAGCAGCGAAGCAATTAAAGTTAACGCCGCCGCTCCTGCCGGCGCCGGTTTAAGCAGCGAGCATATCCATAGCCAGTTAGCGGCTAAACAAAAATATTTTTGGTTGAGTTTAATTTCCTCTTGGTGGCAGTCAATTCAGCAGCAGCGGCGGACGCAGAAATCAAAGCGGCAAATAAATAAGCAAACAACCCGCTCAAAACAACCCCAAGCAGCTATTACTGCTCCTTTGTCTGCCGTTGCCGCCCCGCTGCCGCCCCAGAGTAAATCGCCGCTAACCGCCGAATCCAATGCTGACGGCAAAGGCAGCCAAGACATGTTGAGAACAAACTTAATCAAAGGGCAGGAAGCCGCCTTTTTTAATTGGCGGCGGGCGGCAGGAATTAATATCGTCGCGGTGGTTTTGGCTTTAGTAATTATCGGCGGCGCGTGGTTGAGTTTAGTATTGCTAAGCAAACCAGAGATTATTTCATCTCCTTTGGACCAACTGCTGGCGGGGAAAGAATTGGAATTAAAGCAACTGGCAACCGCAGTAGGCGAATTAACTCCTTTGCGGAAAAAGGTAGCGGCGGCCAAAGACATTTTAAATAATCATATTTATTGGACAAACTTTTTTAATTATTTAGAGACTAACACTTTGCCCGGAATTACTTACGATAAGTTTGAAGGCGAATTGAGCGGCGAATATGTTTTGCCGGCGAAAGCCAGCAGTTTTCAGGATTTTAGCGCCCAAATGAAAGCGTGGCAAGAGGAGCAATCTTATATTTTAGACGCTAATACGAGCGGGGCGATGATTAAAAAAGAGGCGCAAGCAATCGGCGAAATCAAAAGCGAACGAGAGATTATTTCCTTTGAGATTAATTTAAAAGTTAAGCCGGAAATTTTTCAGTCTAAAGAGTAATCGCTATGGATAATAAACAGCCATTTCCATCCAAAACAACCTTAACGGCGGACGGCAGAAACGACAACCCGAGCGCCATTTTGGCAATCTGGCGGCGATATTTTTATTATTTTGTCATTATTGAGCTGGTAATAATTTTCGGGGCGGGGTATTGGTGGTTATTAAGGCCAAAAATGCAGACTGTTTTTAGCAGCCAGGCAAAAATTAACGCGCAAGACGAAACTAAACAAGCAGCAATTACTAACCTTGACGCTAAGATTAAGGAGTTAACGCAGATTAAAAATAGTTACCTTAATTTAAGCGCGGCTGATATTGATAGAATTAAGCAGATGTTGCCGGCTAAAAGCGAAGAGAGGGATTTAATAACCCAAATTAACAAAATAGTGGCGGCGAACGGAATGCTACTGAAGGAAATCAATTTAGAGGACAGCCGGACGGGCAAGGCGGCGAGCAAAGGCAGAGGCATAATTAGTAACGCAGAAGAAGGAGCGCCAAACGCCATAAGCGCCAAAGCAGAAGAGGCGGCGGTTAGTTTAGAGGTGGGAGGAGTAAGTTATCCGGCGCTCAAAAGTTTGTTAACCGGCTTAGAAACTAATTTGCGTTTAATTGATGTTGATGCCATCAAATACTCTCCCCGAGACGAAAGCGCAATTTTAGTTATCAAGGCTTATTATCAAACCGATAACCTGGCGCAGGCAATTGATTTAGACCAAGAAGACAGAGGCAGGGAACTAGATTTTCTAGCTAGTAATAAATGGAGGAATTTACGCAGTAATCTGGAAGCGATTGAAATCCAAGCTAAAGGCAACCGCAATCCTTTTTAAGCCAAGCAATAGTTAAGGCAAGCAGAATAAGCCGTAAGCCAATAATGATATTTAGGTATGGCCAACAACAGCCAAAAAGATATTTTAGATGTTTTATTAGCTAATAAGGTTATTAGCGCGGAGCGGCTTGAAGAATTAAAAAGCGTTGCCCAAGCTAAGGGTTTAAGTATTGAGGAGGTTTTAATTAAAGAAAAAGTTATTGACGCGGAAAAATTAGCGGCCATGCAGGCGCAGTTGTGGGGGATCGGCTACGTCAATTTGGTGGATAAGGAAATCCCCAAAGAGGTTTTAAATATCATTTCTTTTAAAGTAGCGCAGAATTATAAAATAATTTGTTTTAATAAAGTAGATAACCAAATTGATGTCGGCATTTTGGACTATGGCAATTTCAAAGCGATTGAAGCCGTTAACTTTTTAGCCGCGGAAGAAGGGTATCAGGTTAAATATTACGCGATTTCCCCCGAAAGTTTTAAAAAAGCCGTTAATTTATACCAAACAATCGCCGAAGAAGTGGAGGTAGCGCTGAAAGCTCGGGCCGAAGAGGTGGAGCAAAAAAAAGAGGCCGCCGGCGGAGCCAAAGAGGAGAGCGAAGAAGTAATCAAGGCGGCGCCGATTGCCAAAATTGTTTCCGTTATTTTAAAGCACGCGGTGGAAGGCAAGGCCTCCGATATCCATATTGAGCCGTACAAAAACGAAAGCCGCGTCCGTTACCGCGTGGACGGCATTTTGCACACTTCTTTAGTGCTGCCGGTGAGCGTCCATAATTCAATCGTGGCTCGCATCAAAGTATTAGCCAATTTAAAATTAGATGAAACCAGAATCCCTCAAGACGGCCGCATTCGTTTAGGTTTTGAGAACAAAAAAATTGATTTTCGCGTTTCCATTTTACCCTTGATTGAAACGGAAAAAGTGGTGATGAGAATATTGGATGTCAGCAGAGGAGCGCCTACTTTAGAGGATTTAGGCTATGAGGGGAGGAATTTAGAGGTAATTAATAAAAATATTAAAAAAAGCGACGGATTGTTTTTAGTCACCGGACCGACCGGCAGCGGTAAATCAACCACGTTGTTTGCAGCGATGAGCATCTTAAATGAAGAGGGGGTTAACATTTCAACCTTAGAGGACCCGGTGGAATATTTTTTGGACGGGGCTAACCAATCGCACATTAGAGGAGAGGTGGGGTTTACTTTTGCCACCGGATTGCGCGCGCTCCTGCGCCAAGACCCGGATATTATTATGGTCGGCGAGATCCGCGATAATGAAACGGCGGAATTAGCCATTCATGCCGCCTTAACCGGACATATGGTGCTGTCAACCCTGCATACGAACGACGCTATCGGCACCATTCCGCGCTTGATTGACATGAAGGTAGAGCCGTTTTTACTAGCCTCCACCTTAAATGGGATTTTAGCGCAGCGGTTGGTGCGCCGGATTTGCCACTTTTGCAAAACAGAGGAAGAAGTCAGCCAGGATGTGCGGCAGGATATTTTAAATGAAGTCAATAAAATTTACGATATCGTGGAGGAAAAAGTTAAGCAATTATTTACTGACACTATTTTAAATAAAGAAGCCAAAAACAAGCTGTTTTATAAAGGCAAAGGCTGCGCGCGCTGCGGCAATACCGGCTACCAAGGCCGAATCTCCATTGCCGAGGTGTTGGATGTTAACGATGAAATAAAGAGCCATATTTCTAACGGTAAAGAGCTTAATCATAAATCGGAAGTTTTAAGAAAGCAAAAGTTTATCACCGTTAAACAAGACGGAATCATTCGGGCGTTACAGAGAATAACGAGCATCGAAGAGGTATTGCGCGTAATGAGCGACTAACAACTATTAACTTCTATTCGTTATGAATAAGAATGTAAAAATATTACTGGTAGAAGACGATAATTTTTTGCTGAATATGTACGCGGATAAATTTCGCGCCGAGGGCTTTGAAGTTTTTATTGCCGATAACGGCGCTGGCGGTTTGAAATTAGCGAAAGAAAAAACGCCGGATATAATTTTATTAGACGTGTTATTGCCAAAAATGAACGGCTTTGAAGTGCTGCAGGAGCTGAATAAAGAGCCGAACACGAAAAATATCCCGGTGATTTTATTGACTAATTTAAGCCAAAAGGAAGAGATCAAAAAAGGAATGGAGTTAGGAGCGAAGGATTTTTTGATTAAAGCGCATTTTATGCCGCAGGAAGTAGTGGCCAAGGTGAAACAAGTATTAAAAATATAATATCCCCCCCCGCCCCCTCTCCCTCGGGAAGAGGGGGCGGAGCGAAGCGACGGGGTGAGGGAGTTTTCTATGGAAGTTTATAATATTTTATTTAATCGTTTATTGGCGGAAACGGCTAAACAGCAGGCCTCCGAATTGCATTTGTCAGTCGGCGGCATTCCGGTAATCCGTAAAGACGGGCGTTTGCTGAAGTTAGCCGGCGAAAAAATTATTGAGCAAGAGCTGTTAACGCAAATAATCAATTCTTTTTTAGAGGAGGAAGAAAAAAAAATTTTAGAAGAGAAGCGGGAATTAATCACCGTCAAGTCTTTAGGCGGCCATTGGCGCTTTAAGATAAATATTTATTACCAAAAAAATCTGCTGGCCGTTTCTTTCCGGCTGATCGGAGCGCAAATTCGCTCTTTAGCCTCACTGGCGCTGCCGCCCGTGGCAACTAATTTTACCGCCCTCGCCTCGGGTTTGGTAGTAGTGGCCGGTCCTTACGGCAACGGCAAAACTACTACTATCGGGGCGATGCTAGAGCACATTAATCAAGGGCAGCCTAAACGCATTTTAACTTTAGAGAATCCAATCGAAATGCTTTTAATCAGCAAGGAAAGCGTGGTTGAACAGCGCTCAATCGGGCGGGATGTAAAATCTTTATTGGACGGCTTACGTTATTGCCAGCAGGAGGACATTGATGTTTTGGCTATCTCTGACATTCAGGAGCAGTTTAGCGAAGCGCTGCCGTTGGTGTTAGAAATCGCCGCTACTAATTGTTTAGTGTTATTAGAAATGAGCGCCGATACTGCTACGCGCGTAATAGAGAAGATACTTAATTGCTATGCGGCTACTAAAATAGAATCAGGGCGGATGATACTTGCCGATGTTTTAGAGGGAATTATCGTCCAAAAGCTGTTAGCGAAAAACGGCGGCGGAATGGCGTTAGCAGCCGAAGCGCTTGTAGGCACGGCGGCGATTAAATCGGTCATTAGAGAAGGAAAGTTAAAACAAATTGAAACCATTATCCAGACTTCAGGCGACCAAGGGATGATTAGTCTAACGCAGGCGCTGGTTAATTTAGTGCGCGCCGGCGAGGTGACGCAGGCAGACGCCTTAGCCGTTGCTCCGCGCAAAGACGACTTTAAGATAATAATTAAGTAGTCACTTAGTCATTTTGTTGCCCAGCCGCTTAACTGCGTAACCAATTAACCAATTAACTAAAAAAATGCCAATTTTTGTTTATCAAGCCAAAGATAAAGACGGCAACCTCAAACAGGGAATGATTGACGCCAAAAACGAACAGTTAGCCGTTAGCGCGTTAACGGACCATAATTTGCAGCTGGTGGTCATTAAGAAAAGGAGCCGCTTAAGATTGGATTTGAGCAAATTAAACAGGATTAAAGCTAAAGACGTGGTTATCTTTTCCCGGCAGTTTTCGGTAATGATTTCCGCCAGCATTCCAGTGGTGCAAGCATTAAAAATATTGGTAGACCAGACGGCTAATCCGGCGTTAAGGGCGATAGTGTCCGAAATCGCGGATGAAGTCAATGGCGGCTCCAAGCTTTCGGATGTGCTCGGGGCGCGGCCGAAAATATTTAATCAATTTTATGTGAGCGTCGTCCGCGCCGGGGAAACGAGCGGCAAACTGGACGAAGTGTTGAATTATTTGGCGGATGAAATGGAAAAGGATTATGATATGATGCATAAAATTCGCGGGGCGATGATTTATCCCGTGTTTGTCCTGGTCGGTTTAACCGCCGTCGGCGGCGTAATGATTGTTTGGGTAGTGCCAAAATTAACGGCCGTGATTGCGGAAGCGGGGGGAGAACTGCCTTTAGCCACCAGAATTTTAATCGCCGTGTCCGACGTAGCGGCTAATTATTGGTGGTTAGTGCTGTTAGTTATCGCCGCGCTTGCAGCGGGAGTAAGATATTACGGCCGCACCGCTCGCGGCCGCTGGCAGATTGATTATTTAAAATTGAAATTGCCCATCTTTGGTTCTTTGTTCCAAAAAATTGCTTTAGTGCGTTTTACCCGTTCCATGAATACCTTGATTGCCGGCGGAGTAGCGATTGCCAGCAGCTTAAAAATCGCGGCCGATGTGGTCGGCAACAGCGTTTATCACGATTTAATTATGCGCACCAAGCAGGAAGTGGAAGCGGGCAGCTCAATTTCCGCGGTGTTTAGTACGAGTAAAGAGATACCGGCGATGGTCTCGCAAATGTTGGCGGTGGGAGAAAAGACTGGCAAGTTAGATGTAATTTTAGAGCGGGTAACGGATTTTTATGCGCGGGAAGTTAATAATTTAGTGGCTAATTTAGTGACTTTAATGGAACCGCTAATTATGGTATTGATGGGCATTGGGGTCGGCATTATGGTCGCCGCCATCATTATGCCGATGTATAATATGGCGAATCAATTTTAAAAATTAAAATGCAAAGTGAAAAATGAATGTAAAATCATTATTTTTTTACCTTTTGCGTTAAGGAGGGGTAATTATGAAAAATTTAATAAAAAGTAGTTTTGGCTTCACTTTGATAGAGCTGTTAGTAGTAATCAGTATCATTGGCGTTTTGTCCTCCATGGTCGTTGTGTCCTTAAATGACGCCCGTGGCAAAGCGCGCGATGCCAAGCGCTTAAGCGATGTGCGCCAAATGGCTAATGTTTTGGCCATTGCCGCTACCGAAGGCACGCGGCCGCTAGATTTAACCGGCTGCAATGCCGCTACGACCGAAAAAAACGTCCGCTCCTGTACTGGTCCGGAAAGTATCGCTAATACTTTAAAGCTTTTTAGCGACTCAAACATCATTAACCCTGATGACCCGAATACTATTTGCCGAGCCGGAGCGACCGCGCCTTGCCAGTATTCGTTTAATATCGGCAGCACTAACGTGGCTAACGCGCAGATTTACTTTTTTTTGGAAACCAATATCGCCGGCTGGACATCCAGATTGCACGCCATTGATATTGAAGGCAGTATCTATTAATAGTTGATAATTAGCAGCGAGCGGTTATTTATGGTATAATGTGGATAAGCCTAAGAGTGAAGACAAATTTAAGTTAGTAATATAATTTTATAATTAAACTTTGTGGAATGTACTCCACATAAAGTTTAGGAGGTGAAATATGAAAACTACTCAAAAGGGTTTTACCCTCATTGAATTGCTCGTGGTGATAGCGATCATTGGTTTGCTCTCCACGATGGCGGTTGTTTCGCTTAACAGCGCCCGCGGCAAAGCGCGCGACGCCAAGCGCGTTTCTGACGTTAAACAATTAAGCAACGTGATTGAAATGGAGGCGGCTAATACGGCAAGCGGCGGTTATAACGTTTTGCCGGACGGCTGCGACGCCATTGGCGAATTAACGACTGCTTGCGGAACTTTTGGCGGCGCTGCTTGGGGCAGCATTGCTGATCCGAGCGGCTCTACGACCGCTTGCAATAAATTAAGTACGGCTACCTGCGCTTACGCGATGACGAAAGCGGAGTCAACCGCTGACTATGAGCTTTGTTTCTATTTAGAGGAAGGAGCGGGCGGATTGGCTAAAGGCTTGAATCACATTAATGCCGGCGGCACCATTACTTCCGGCGCTTGCACTAACTAAGGCCAAAGTTAAAATTTTTCCTAAAAATTTCTCCTTATCGGTTAGACGAACGGGAGAAATTTTTTATATTATGGCCATTTATGGTATACTAAAGGCAGGCTAAATTTAAATTAACTTAACAATATGGGCACTAAATTATTCAATTATCAACGCGGCGGGTTCACTTTAATTGAGGTTTTAGTAGTGATATTTATTTTAGGCATACTATTGACATTAACTATCGCCTCCTTGGCCAATAGCCGCGCCGCCACCAGAGACGTCATTCGTTTATCCGACGTCCGGCAAGCGCAAAGCGCGCTGGAACTTTATTTTTATAATAAAAATTCTTTTCCGGCGGCGGCTAACATAGTTTTAGGCAGCGGCGACTACGATGTATTTTGCGATACAGTCGCTGGTTTTCAAGGAGCGGAAGAGGGGTGCTCCACCATTTATTTTAAAAAGTTGCCTTTAGCGCCGACCCCGCCGGCTGACAACTCTTATCTTTATAACTCTACTGACGGCAAAAGTTATATTATTACCTTTACATTAGAAAAAGGAGCCGGCGGACTGGCGGCAGGTCAGCATACGGCGACAGCGGAAGGAATGCAGTAAGATTGTCAATGATCAATTTCCAATTTTCAATGAATTTTCAATTACTAAATTTCCAAACGGATGGAAATGCTATTTATTGCTATTCTTGGTTTGTGTCTCGGCAGTTTTCTAAATTGTTTTATTTACCGCCTGCATGCGAATAAAACGATTTTTGGCCGCTCGTTTTGCCCTGATTGCAAAGCAAAGATTGCCTGGTACGATAATATTCCGCTAGGTAGTTTTATTTGGCTTCGCGGCAAGTGCCGGAATTGCAAGCGTAAAATATCTTGGCAATACCCATTAATTGAATTAGCAACAGCAGTTTTGTTTGTTTTAGTTTGGCAAAAATATCAAGTTAATATTGATATTACTGATGTTACCCGTTACCCGTTACCCGTTACTGGTTACTTAGAAATTATTCGTGATTGGCTGTTCGTTTGTATATTAATAATTATTTTCATCTACGATTTGCGCTGGCAGTTGATTTTAGACAAAATTACTTTGCCGGCAATGATTATCGCTTTTGGCTTGAATTTATGGCTGGGAGCTAATTGGTTAAATTTGTTGCTGGCGGCGGGCGCGGGCGGCGGATTTTTTTTAGCGCAGTATTTAATTTCGCGCGGCAGCTGGATTGGCGGCGGGGATATTCGCCTCGGAGCTTTAATGGGGCTGATGCTGGGCTGGCCGCAGATTTTAGTCGCGTTAGTGTTGGCGTACGCGAGCGGCGCAATCGTTGGCGTCGGCTTAGTCGCCGCCGGTAAAAAAAAGTGGTCAGCGCGCATTGCTTTCGGTACGTTTTTAAGCGCGGCGACAATAGTAGTATTATTATGGGGGGAGGAAATATTGGAGCGGTACTTGGACATTATTATTTAAATAAGCAACGATTAGATAAAATATCAAAATCCAAATTGTTCCAAATTGTTCCAAAACAAATCCAAACATCAAATGTTAAAATTAGGATTTTGGATTTTGGCATTGGTTTGGAATAATTTGCCTGCCCGCCTGCCGCTGCCATAAAAATGCTTTATATCTTTAAAACATGGCGGTAGCGGGCGGGCGGGAGATAATTTTAAATAATTTAGATTTTAAAAAGCTAAAATTTATAAATATAATGAATTTATTAAAAAAATTTAGTTTAACTCTCTCCTTTGTCTCCTTTGTTTTTTTAGTAATAGCGGCCGTGGCTTTACTATTTATCACTAACTCGCCGCCAACCGATGTCGCGCAAGCCGGCAGCGAACATAACATCAGCGGCTGGGCTTGGGCGGATACGGCCGGCTGGGTCAGTTTTAATTGCACTAACAAAGCTTGCCGCAACGCAGGTTTCCAGGGCCAATTTTGTTCAACCGACGCGGACTGCGGCGGCCAGGCCGCGAGCTGCCTAAGCGATTGCACGATTACGGGGAAAAATTACGGCGTTAACTTAGATTTAAATACCGGTGTTTTTTCCGGCTATGCGTATAGCGCTAATTCCGGCTGGATTAGCTTTCAGGAAACGCCGCCCGAAACAAGCTGGCGGTCCTCCTGCCAAGAACCAAACGCGTGTACCGGCGCCTGTTCCGCCTGTTTTAATAGTAGCGCTGGTAAAGTGTACGGTTGGGCAAACATAATTAACCTCAGCGGCAATGGTTGGATTAAATTAAGCGATGACAGTAATCCAAATTGGACGGACAAAGGCGTAAAGATAGGCAGTGGCGGCGCTTTTTCCGGTTGGGCGTGGCATAATAACGACGCGGGGTCAGGAATCGGCTGGATGAGTTTTAACTGCGCCGATGCCGGAGCTGGCGGCTGCAGCGGCCATGATTATCAGGTGCAAGGAAATATTATTGGCCAGCCGCAAAACGTTGCGGTCAGCCAAGCGCTGGATAATAAATGCTCCGGATTGAAAGTGCAATGGGATGTGCCGGTCTCGGGCGCGGCCGGTTTTCAAATATTTAGAGACGGCACGCAGGTAACTAGCGGCGCCGGCACCTGCAAAGAATGGCCGTTAGCCGGCGGCGTCTGCACTGATTTAGGTTTATCCGCCGGCGCCGCTTATCAATATGTCGTTCGGGCATGCAATGACGTTAGTTGCGCGCTTTATAGCGATTCCGCTTCTGCTTCGGGCAGAACCAATTCTGTTTGCGAGGTAAGTTTTGGCGCACCGGCAAGCGGAATTTGTCCTAACAAAATAAATTTATCTTGGAATACGCCAGCCGGCACGATAACCAGCTACCATGTTTATCGTTGCGACACTACCGGACAAGCAGCCGCTTACTGCGATGATAACTTAAATTATACTCAAGCGGGCGGCAACTGCTGGAACACCACTAACACTAACTGCACCGATGAGGTCCCGCTCGCTGATAAAAGCCACCGTTTTTACTACAAAGTAGCCGGCTATAACAGCGCGGTGCCGGAAGAAGGCGACTGGTCCGACAAAACCGGTCCGTATGTCGCCTGCCCCAAAAGTCCGATTTGGGAAGAAGTGAAACCGTAAAGACATTAAAGCATTAAAACACGAGAACATTAAAACACCTAAAATATGTCTGAAGATTATAAGGAGAAATTAAATATTTAATTATACCAAAATCCAAATTTGAAATAGTTTAGAATAATTTTATGTATTTATGTTTTAATGACAAAAAAGGCTTTACTCTAATTGAATTAATTGTTTCCATTGCTATTATTGGTTTTGTTTCTACCATCGGCATAGTTAACTACCGCAGCGCCAATAAAAGCTCGGTTTTACAAATAGAGGCATATAAAGCAGCAACAGACATCCGGCGCGCCCAGAATATGGCGCTCGGAGCAATTGAATTTAATTTTAACCCTCCCTTAAGAGTCCCGGACGCTTGGGGAGTAAATTTTGACAGCGCCAGTGCCGACAGATATGTTATTTTCACTGACCAAGATAACAACAAAATTTATAACAGCGGGGACGGAATTTTCGCTACTATCAATTTGAAAAATAACATTACCTTAGATATCGCGGGCAACGTTAATGTCGCTTTTGCGCCGCCCGACCCCACGACCTACTTAAATGGGTTAAGCAGCGGAGAAGTCAGTATTATGTTAAAAGACCAAGCCGGCAATAAATACGAAGTTAAAGTAAACTCTTTGGGGCTGATTGACGTCAATAAATTATGAAGAGACATTTCAAAAAAGGCTTTGGCGTTTTGGAGGTAGTGGTTGTGGCCGGTATCATCATTATTGGCTTACTGCCGTTAGTCGCGCTCGTGATGCAAAGTATTACCTCTAGCCAACTGAATAAAAATAAATTTATCGCGGTGATGCTGGCGCAGGAAGGCATAGAACTCGTGCGCAACCGGCGCGACAGCAACTGGCAAAACGGCGTCAGTTGGGCGGAGATGATGGCTAATCCGGCCGCTACTAACGGCCTGAAAGGAGACGGCAGTTACCGGGTGGAAAACAATTCGGGCATAATTTCCTTTTCTGACGTTACCGGCATTGCTGATCCTAACGCGCGCTTGATTATTGACAGTGACGGCGTTTATCGGCATAGCGGCGCCGGAGAACAGACGCTATTTAGCCGCCTAATAGAAACAGGCAATTCCGCCTCCTGCCTTGACAGCGAGTGTTTAATCGCCACTTCTACGGTTCAGTGGCAGGAACATAGCGGCGTTAAAAATTACAGCATAACGGTGGAGATGTATGACTGGAGATAGCTAGAACATTAAAACATTAAAACACGAGAACATTAAAACACACAAAATATGTCTGAAGATTATAAGGAGAGATTAAAAAGGCTGATGGATGAATATGTAAATTTTGTATATAAGGTCACAAAAAATTTTCCCAAAGAAGAATTGTATAATAGACGGTTCGCTTAAGGAATTAAAATATTTACTTTATTTTTCTAATAAACAAAAATTTTTTAACGATAGTGACTATGGTTATGGTTTAAAGTTAGCCGAAGAAATCGGCGCTATGCTTTGGACGGAAATCTGTGCCTTAGAAACAAGTTTAAAATAAAAATTGTTTTAATGCTTTTATGCTTTTATGTTTTAATGACAAAAAGGGTTTTACCTTACTGGAAATGGTGGTGGCGGTCGGTATTTTTGCCGTCATTGTGGTTAGCGCCACCGCTATTTTTCAGCAGGTAGTGGAAGGACAGCGCCGGGCGATAGCGGCGCATAACACCCAGGAAAACATCCAATATATTTTTGAATCAATCTCCAAAGAAATCCGCAACGCCAAAGTTAATGACGATACTTTGCCCGCTTGCCCGGATATTAGCGCGGGCAAAATTTTTCAGCTTGTGGCTGCGAGTGAAATTAAATTTAAAAATCAAGCCGGTCAGTGCGTTACTTATAAATTAGCCAGTGGCGTTTTTACCATTTCGCGAGTCTCCCCGGGCAGCGCGGACAGTTTTTTGTCCTTGACGCCCAACGAGTTGACGGTAACGAATTTAATATTTTCCCTAAAACCCGCGCCGGCTTATCAAGAAGCGGTAGCGATTGTAATGACGATTGCTAATAACAGTCCGGACAGCCGGTTTAAAACGCCAATAAATGTGCAAACCACTATTTCCAGCCGGTATTATGTGGAATAACATCTTAACCCCTCTGCCCCGCAATAATGCGGGGCACATCCCCTTAGTAAGGGGAGGAATAGGGGAGGAATAATACGGAATAGATAGTCAGCATTTATTCTCCCCCTTGATAAGGGGGAGTTAGAGGGGGTTAGGGAGCTAGAGATAATTTATCAATTTAACATAATTTATTTTAATTATTTTAGTTTGGATAAAGTTATATTTATGATACAGAGTATAAATAACAACGAAGGCAGCGCTTTATTGATTACCATTTTAATTTTAGCCAGCATGCTAACCGTTGCTTTTGGCGTCAATGAATTAGTCGTGCGCGGCTTGATGATTTCACGCACTTCCAGCTTGTCCGGGCCGGCTTATTTAGCGACCGAAAGCGGGGCGGAAAAAATATTATGGCTGGTGCGCAAAGGAGCTGTTGATCCTTACGCCGCTTTTGCCGATTGCCGCAGCGGCGGTTATGTGCAACTGGATGTGAGCCCGCCCGTATGCTACGGCTCCTCTCCTTATGATCAGCCATACTGGCATAATTTGGGCGGCAATGATTTAACTTACAGCGTTAAGTATACTTATAACGAGGCAGTTAACCAAGATAATTTTGTAATCGTCGGCCGTTACGGAGAAGCGCGCCGCAGCATCAGCATCAGCTACGAACGCTCGGATTAAAACTTGAGTTACTCGGCCATATTTTATGACGTCTAAGTTTTTAAAATTTTTTTTCGTAATAGCTCTAATCTGCTTAGCGCTGTTTAGTTTCGGCAGCGTTATTTTAGCCGCCCCAGTTAATACCGACTACCTCTTTGGCGGCAACGCCACTAATCTGCAGACGTTATCCGAGCAGAGCGGTCTGGGGTTGCAAGACCCGCGCGCTACAATCTCTAAAGTAATTAATATCACTTTAGGATTTTTAGGCATAATCGCGGTAGTTTTAATTCTAATCGCCGGTTTTTTATGGATGACGGCCGCGGGCAACGAAGACAAGATAGCCACTGCTAAAAAATTAATGATAGCAGGCGTAATTGGTTTAATTATAGTTTTAGCCGCTTTCGGCATCGCCAAATTCGTCATTAATTCTTTAATTAGCGCGACTGGCGCCGGCAATGCCAGCAGCGGCGGTCCCGTCACACAGACTTTGCCGCCAGAATCACAAACATTTATTTCCGCGGCTGATAATTTAGCTTCCGGCAGTAACGGCGGGCAAGGCGGACTGCCCGTTAGTGAAACCGAAATAATTACTCCGAGCAATGTGGCTACCGAACAAATTATCACCGAGGTGGAAGTTTCCCTAGTGCCTAATTAGTATTTAAAAGTTTATGCGCAAAAACAAGCGCAATAAAAAATTATTTCAATCTCACTATTACTGGCTAATAATAGCGGGGGCGGCGGTAATTATTTTATCTGTCGGTTCAATAGTTACAACGTTGTCCGCTATCTCGAATGAGCCGGCCAAAGTAAGAATTAGCTGGCGCACCAATCCAGAGCATCAAAACGCGGTGCAATATTTCCGCGTGTTGAGGATAGATAATAATAATGAATTTGTGTGGTTAAATAATTTAGGGCCGCAGCATAACGGCATTTTGCCGCCGAATTTTTCTTATATTGAAGATCAGCTGACGCAAACCGGCAATTACCGCTACTATGTGGAAGCAGTAAGCAAAACCGGTCAGACTTACAGCTCGTTACAAAATAGGTTGCCGCTCACGGTAGTTAATGTTGTTTGTAATGAGACCTGCCAAGCCTCCCTTGGCAGCGACGTTAATACGACCGCCCTTAAAACAGCGCCCCAAGTTAGTAGCCCGCTTATTCCGGCTACTTACCAAAATGGGCAGAAAGCCATTGCTTGTTTTGCCGACCGCACCCAGCCCTGGCAAGATCTCTTGCGTAATTGCGAACTAGCCGCTGATAATTTGTCAGTTCGTTTAGACGCAGGTGTTATCGGCAAAGTTGAAAACAAGATTCCCCGTGATCAGGGTAGCAACGGGTTTTTATGCTTAAACGGCGGGGTAGATAATACCTGCCGCTGGGAACCGGCCCAATTTTTTAGCAACGCCGCCGACGCCGAATGCAACGGGCAGTTTTATGTTTGTAATTTATATTATAATTTAGACGGAAATAATTACGCGCAAGGCAATGTGATTACTAGCACGCTTACTGATTCGGTTGGTAAAAATTGTCTGGCGGATAGCGATAATACGCCTGGGTATTGCTCGGCCTACGGGCAGTGCCTTACTTGCGCTGATACGAACGGCGATAATATATGCGCTGGCGGCGGCGCGGCTGCCAAAAGTCTTCTGACTGCTAAGGCAGTAATTAGTCCAATTGATTGTCCGGTTAACAGATGTGTCACTAGCGGCAATATTAACGAAATAAATGCTGCCGCTTGCAGCGGCCGCGGCCGAAGCTGTAATTTCAGCCAGGTGGAACAAAGTTGCGCCGTCACTACGGCAGCGGGGAGCTGTTACGGCAATCAAAATAACCGCACTTGTACCATTAATAATAAAATCTGTCCGGCTAACTTAACTACTTGCGGCACTGATTGTTGCCGGAGCGGAGAAGATTGCATTCCCGTTGGCTGGGGAAACTCCATCTGCCAGGCAACGCCAAATAATTGCGCTGCGCCTAATGTATTTTGCCCAAACGATAATAGCAAAGTAACAGCGGAAGCGCGCGGTAAAGGAGTTTGTTGCGGGTCGGATTATGGTTGCGGCGTAGAAGAAAATAACGGCTATGCCTTTTGCACTCAAACGAACAGATGCGATCCTGACACCGAAATTGAATGCCGCGGCGGAATCTGGGGCAGCGCTTTCGCTACTTTAGACATGAGCGAACTTTCTTTATGTTGCGACCGGGCAACCGAAGTATGCTATCAGGACGGCCAAAGCATTAATGACACAGTCATTACCGGTTTTAAAAATTGGCCTTTGTGCCTTACTAAAGACGGGATAAAAGAATGCGGCGCCGGCACGACTAAATGTCAGGGTTCCTCCAGTAAATACCAAAATATATTTGTTTGCTGCCAAAACGGAGTAGAATATTGCAGCCATACTTCCGAGACCGCCCCCTATTGTAAAAGATGGTAGAATAAGGGAAAATAGTTATCAGGCAGCTTAACTTAGTTAATGATTTTATGCTTAAAGCAGGCGCTAATATTAAAAATCGGATAGATAAATTAAGGCGGCAAATTAACGAGATGCGCTACCAGTACCATGTACTGGATAAGCCGGATATTGATGATGTTGTCTATGATTCGCTGACGCGTGAGTTGCGCGAGCTGGAAGAAAAATATCCCGCGCTGCAAAGCCCGACTTCGCCGACCGTGCGCGTTGGCGGCAAGCCGCTCGCGAAATTCCAAAAAGTCCGCCACGAGGTCCGGCAATGGTCATTGCAGGACGCTTTTAATTTTGCCGAAGTAGCGGATTGGCAGGAAAAAATTCAGCGCCTGCTGGATAAAGAGGGCAGCAAAGAAAAGTTAGATTATTCCTGCGAGGTAAAAATTGACGGGCTTAAAGTTATTTTGACCTACGAGGCAGGTATTTTTACCCAAGGCGCGACGCGGGGCGACGGCGTTATCGGCGAGAATGTAACCGAACAGCTAAAAACCGTTCATAGCGTTCCGTTAGAATTGACCTCCCTCCCAACCTCCCTCCTTAGTAAGGAGGGAGGAGCTAAGAAAATAGACATCACAGTTGTCGGTGAGGCATGGTTAAATAAGGAACGGCTGAAAAAAATTAACGCCGAACGAAAGAAAAAAGGCGAGCCGGAATTTGCTAATTCGCGCAACGCCGCCGCCGGCTCTATCCGCCAGCTTGACCCAAAAATTACCGCCGCGCGCAAATTAGATTCTTTTGTCTATGACATTGACCAAATATCCGGAACATTCCCGCCCACCCAAATTGAAGAATTA
>CAYHIM010000006.1:12827-22390 GCA_964356665.1 uncultured Gammaproteobacteria bacterium | reverse complement strand
GATTCAAAGCGCTATAGACAGCGCCCTTTGATTCAAGGTGAGTACCGCAGTTCAGCATCACCAAAACTTTCAGCATCATTGCTGAAAAAACAAAAAGGAGAGGTACCATGAATACCAAGTTCAACGCAGTACTCGCAGTTCTGTTCGTATGTCTGTTCACGTTTCTCTCGGTCGGCAATGCCGCCGCCGTAACTACGATTTATGTTGCTCCCGGCGCTTACACCGAGAACCTCACATTGAACAAAAGTGTGGACATCATCGGTTCCGGCGCGGGCAGCACGACCATCACTGGCTCGCATGTTGCGACCGTCAGTGATGTATCGCTTGACGGCGTAACCCTGGAAATCGGCGCCAGCATCGGACTCACCATTGATTCGTCCGCGCAGGCAATCAGTAACATTTCCGTTACTAACTGCATACTGAACATCGGTGACCCCGGTATCGGCATTTGGCTTGGCGGTGGAACGCCGACGAACCCCGTTTCCAACATCACTATGGACGGAAACACCTTCAACGGACCGGTAAGTATGATTGCCAACCCGTGGAAGATCGGCGGGCAGTTCGGGTCTCCCCTGAACTGTCAGGTAACAAATGTTGACTTTATCAACAATCAAGTCAACAAATGTTCAACTCCGATCAACTTGGGAAACGGCAACATTAACGATGTCCTGATTAACAATAATATCTACAGCAATACCGACGGGTGCGTCTATGTCTGGGATGACCGAGTGGGCACGGTAACCGGCGTGCTGTCAAACTTCGTGTTTACCAACAACGATGTTGACGGCACCAACAGTTACGGCGTCGCTTTTGGCGGGGCAGCGCTTTCCTCTTTGGATTACAGTACCGCCAATGTTGGTACGGGTAATGTCGTGAACAACAACAACTTCATCGGCATAACCATAACGTATGGTTTCGGTGCGGTCAGCAACAGCATCAACGGCTATACGGTTGATGCGCGGAACAACTACTGGGGAGGTTACCGCGGCGCTAATGCGTCGGATGGATTCAGAAACGGCAGCGTAACTTCCGTGGAAAACTCCGGTCTGATTGATGCTGGCAGTATTACTCCCAGCGGTCCGGTCAATATCACGCTCGGCGAGTACGGAGCTGATTCCGAGGCAATACCTGATGGCACCTATGATGATGTTGACGCTGACGACGATGGCGACGGTTTCTCCGATACTCAAGAGTTAGCCGCCGGCACAGACCAGTTGTTATCTACAAGCGTTCCGCCCTCGACTAACGGTCGGCTGTATGTAGACGCTAATTGGGCGTTGACCGCTTTCGGAACCGTGGTCTCCAATGCACAGACAGCGGCAAACTTCGACATTGCCAGAACCGGCTTCAATGCGTTTGCGAATAATCAAGCCGCCATCAACGCCGCGCAGTAAGCGATAGTTCCTAACTATCAGAAAGGAGAGGGCTATCGTGAGAAACAACACCAAAGCAGTTCTCATGTTACTGCTGGTAATGAGTACGCTTATTGCCAGCAGAGCCAGTCCGCAGACCAATATTTATGTTGCCCCCGGCACCTATGATGAACAACTGCTTGTTAATAAGCAGGTTGACCTCATTGGCGCTAACCAGGCAACAACGATTATCCAGCCGTCAGGAGCGCCGGCGGCCATCGTGACTATTGAACATAGTAACGTCACGGTGCAAAATTTCACCATTGACGGAGTCAATGGCGCGAATACTGGCATTCGTGTTAATGACCCGGTTGGCGGCCAGACCTATAGCAATATCGTTCTGACCAACAACAAAATCATTAATACGGCTAACGGCGTGGATGTCGGAACCTTAACGGACCTCGGGTCATTACTGAATGTATTGCTGCAAAGCAGTACGGTTCAGAATAATGGCTTGGGCATCCGCGCGCGTTTTGGCGCCGCTTTAACCGCGATGGGCAACACCATCGGCAGTAACGGCACCAACGCCACTGATGATTCCGGTTTGTCATCATGGAACAGCAATGACTGGAGCGATTTCGCGCTGAACTCGGGATATTATACGCAGTACAATATTCCGGGGACAGCCGGCGTGGCTGATTTGAGTCCGGTGGGGCAATTAACGCCGACTCCGACTCTGCCGCCGCCGACCGTAACTAATACTCCAGTCCCACCGACACCGACAGTTACACCGACGGCAACGGCGACAAGCACAATAGTATCGCCTACGCCGACGGCAACGGTGACTCCGACGCCGACTAACACCGCAGTTCCGCCTACGCCGACGTCAACCGCAACACCGACAGCGACGAACACGGCTGTCCCGCCAACAGCGACGAATACACCGGTACCAGCGAATACAAATACGCCGGTACCTCCGCCGCCAACGGCTACGAACACGGCTGTTCCGCCGCCTCCGGCGACTCCGGCGCCGCAACCGGTGCCGACAGCAACTCGTACCAACACACCGGTACCGCCGCCCGCGCCCACGAACACACCAGTTCCTCCGGCGCCGACGGCTACGAACACGCCTGTTCCGCCTCCGGCGACGGATACACCGGTGCCGCGGCCACCGGCAACGGCAACACCGACTTCAACCCCAACCCCAACTCCAACCGCAACGGCAACGCCGACGAACACGCCAGTGCCGGGCAACAATCCGCCCACACTGCAACCTAATAAGAGCGGTGATGAGTTGGAACATCTTTTGTTGAATTCGGTGGTAGAGGTGGTTGTTACGGCAACCGACGCTGATGGCCCTCAACCAGTGGACATCATCGTTCCGCCAGACGCTCCCGTCTTAAATCTTTCCGGCCTGACGCAAGTAGGTTCAATTACCATTAGAACCCTTACTCTTAACACCAGTCAGGAAGGAGAGTTTGAGTTTGAGGTGTCGGCGTATGATGGCTCAAATACCACGAAGGTTGAGATTAGCTTCAGCGTGGGCGCTGCTCCGACAGCTACGCCGACGCTGACAGCAACTCGTACGGCGCGTCCGACCAGTACCTTCACGCCGCGTCCGACAGCGACCAGTACGCCGCTGCCTCCGACGGCTACGAACACGCAAGTGCCGCCAACGGCGACAAATACACCGGTGCGTCCAACCGACACGCCGCTGCCGCCAGTAGCGACCAACACGCCTGTTCCGCCGCCGACAGCGACTAATACGCCGCTGCCTACGCCGACGGCAACGCCGATCCCATTGCCTCCAGCCCCATTCAATGTGGCGGCAGAGATAGTGGGACAAGGCACGGATGAAGTGAACGTAAACGTTAGTTGGCAAGCAATTATTGCTGACAGCTTCATGGTACACGTTTACAAAAACTTTGTCTGGCAGTTTGCTCAAGAAGTTCCGGGCACAGACAGGGCAAAATCGTTTATTCTCGGCTACGAGAACAATGATTTATTTAAGTTCTTCGTAGTCGCGATGAACCAATTTGGCCCCAGTCTTCCGGGCGAATCCAACGGGTTGCTTATCCAAGAAGAGCCCGTGGAAATTCCGGAGCCGGTCAAACCAGTTCTGGTCTTAGCCGACCAAATCAGCCCGTACCAGCTACAGGTCAGTTGGGTAGGGGATAGCAATGCTCGCTATGAGCTGCACTCCTACTTAAACGGACAATTCGTGCCTAAGTTCAGCGGCATTGTTCCCGGCGCAAGCCAGGAAATGACATTGGACTTAACGCCAAATGACGGTGGCACGTATGTGGCATATGTTCGCGGGCTGAATATTGTTGGTCAGCCAAGCGAATTCACGAGGTCCAATTCGCTCTCCGTTACTCCGCCGCCCGAGCCGTTTATAGCGAATATCTTTGACGATATTTCTTTAGCGGCAGAGGTGAACGATGGCGTGGACTACGACCCGGACAACGGACGGGCGCTGGCTATTAGTTGGCAGATTGACGCGCCGCAGATTCCTGATTTCCAGAGCGTCATTGGCTACCATGTTTACGTTACGACTAACATAGACAGCGGTAGCTTCAGTGGCATTTATCTGGGGCAAACAAGCGGCGCTGCCCAAACGGTATTGAATTGGGCAGTAGGTAGCTCGCAGATAGCCCCCGCTCTGCGCAGCAGCGGGCCGGCTTACGGGCAGTACCGCTTCTGGGTGTTCCCAGTGCGGGCTGGCAAGCCGCCTCTGGGTCCGTTCCAGACGCCGGCCGTAACGCTCTCTCCCGCCATCACCGTAACCGACGACCTGTCCAGTACGCTGGATTTATCTAACGGACAGGATGTTGACAGCGGTGAAGGGGAGCTGGTGGTACGGTGGTTGCTGGATGAAGCGAGCTTGTTTGACAAGCTCGGCAATCCGGTTGACCCAAGCCGCATCGTTGACTTCCATATTTACGCGGAAGTTAACGGCGGCGCTCCGGTTTATCTGGGACGACGCGGCGGCAGGCCAGTTTCGTTCTTTGAGTGGAAGCGCAACTTTGGCATTCTTACCTCTGCCTTCCGCTCCGGGCCGCAGAACGGGAGTTCGTACCGATTCGCTACCTACGCGGTAACGAACCGATTCTATCCCGCTTCTGCCGGCGCTTTAGCGGGCAAACGCATTATTGTTGGCCCGCTTTACACCGCCGGACCGGTTGCTTACGCTAAGCAGCCGTAAATCGTTCTTTCTATTGATCTTTGGAAGCCAGTAGTGCAATGCTACTGGCTTTTTTCTTTGACTAAGCAAGATAATTTTAGTAACATAAGAAGGCATCATTACCATTGCCATTATAACAATTTGCGCCGTGGCATTTGCGCCGTGGCAGAGTCCCTTTCAGGAGACTCTGCCATAGCAGAAAAATGACACTACATTTTGACACTGCGCTTCTGCGCTTTGGCAGAGTCTCGCCTTAGCGGACTCTGCCTGCTGACTTACTTTTATGGCTGTAAGAACAAAAATATTTATCCCCGATGAGATATATTTTATTACCTTTACCATTTTTGGCTGGCAAAATATATTTACGGCTGATAAATATTGCCAGCTGGCGTTGAAATGGTTTGATTACATGAAAGTTTGCTACCACAACAAACTGCATGGGTATGTTATTATGCCCAACCACCTTCATTTATTACTGTATATTTCCCGTACTTCCCCTAAACTATCAACGCTTATCCAAAATGGCAAGAGGTTTTTAGCGTATGGCATTGTTGATTATTTAAAGAAGGACGGAGAAATAGATTTACTCCGTTATTTTCATAAGCATGCAGATAAAAATAACAACGCTAAACACCGGGTATTTGAGCCGCGTTACGATTCGCTTATTGTACAGACCGATAAATTTTTTTATGAAAAATTAAATTACATCCACCACAACCCTTGCCAGGCGAAATGGCATTTGGCAACACGACCGGAAGACTATAAATACTCAAGCGCCTCTAACTACATCATAGGCAAGGGATTGTATGAGGTAGAGATGATGACATAGTTTAAGACGGCAGAGTCCCTTTCAGGAGACTTTGCCGTAGCAAAATCAATATCATTGAGCCGTAGCAGAGTCCTTTTGCGTTGTGGCAGAGTCTCGCATCAGCGGACTCTGTCATAGTAAAAAGTAAAATTATTTTATGAATTTTATACGAAACTTTTGCATTATCGCGCACATCGATCACGGCAAATCAACGCTCGCGGATCGGATGCTGGAAATTACCAACACAGTGGAAAAAAGAAAAATGAAAGCGCAGATTCTGGATAAAATGGACCTGGAGCGCGAGCGCGGCATTACGATTAAGCTGGCGCCGGTAAACATGAAGTATGAAATAAAAAATAAGCAGTCGGGAAAGACGGAGGAGTACATGCTGAATTTAATTGACACGCCCGGACACGTTGATTTTTCTTACGAAGTTTCCAGAAGCCTCGCCGCGGTAGAAGGGGCGATATTACTCGTGGACGCGACCCAAGGCATCCAGGCGCAGACTTTGGCTAATTTATATTTAGCATTGGAACAAGATTTAGCCATTATTCCGGTAGTAAATAAAATTGACTTGCCGGCGGCGGATGTGGCCGGGACAAAAGAAAGTTTAGTAAAATTACTTGGTTGCCGCGCCGAAGAAATTATTGAAGCAAGCGGCAAAACCGGTGCGGGCGTGGAAGAAATTTTACAGGCGGTGATTGAAAGAGTACCGGCACCGACCCCACCCCAACCCCCAGTGATAAACACGGGGCAAGCCTCCCCTTATAAAGGGGAGGGAGATAACGAGCGTGTTCCCCTCCCCCTTACTAAGGGGGAGGACAGGAAGGGGTTTGCGCCCTTGCGCGCCTTAATTTTTGACTCTGTCTTTGATGAATACCGCGGGGTAGTCGCGTATGTGCGGGTGGTGGACGGCGGAATAAAGAAAGGCGAAAAAATAAAAATGTTTGCCACCAAAGCCGAAAGCGAAGCGCTGGAGGTTGGATTTTTTAAACCGGATTATGCGCCGGTGGCGGAATTAGCGACCGGGCAAATCGGCTACATTGTGACCGGGTTAAAGTCCGTGGCAGAATGTAAAGTGGGGGATACTGTAACGACCCCCTCTTTTATCTCCCCCTTATTAAGGGGGAGAGATAAGGGGGTAAAGCCTCTCCCCGGCTACAAAGAAGTCAAGCCGATGGTGTTCGCGGGGATTTTTTGCAAAGAAGGGAATGAATATGAAGAATTGAGGGAAGCAATCGGCAAATTAAAATTGACCGACGCTTCTCTGCAATACGAGCCGGAACATTCTCCCGTCTTGGGCTTTGGCTTTCGCTGCGGCTTTTTAGGCCTGTTGCATCTGGAAATAATTCAGGAACGGCTGCGGCGGGAATTTAATTTAGATTTAGTAGTAACGACGCCTTCGGTCGCTTACCGCGTGACTAAAAGCAACGGAGAAGAATTAGTAGTGCGTTCGGCGCTGGAACTGCCGGAGCCGTCGCAAATCGGGGAAATTTTAGAGCCATGGGTGAGTTTGGATGTGGTGGCGCCAAAAGACTATCTGGGCGCGATTATGAAACTCGTGCAGGAAAAGCGGGGGATTTATAAAAACACCGAATACTTAAACGAACGGCAGATTATTTTGCATTACGCCATGCCGATGTCCACGATTTTAACTGATTTTTACGATAAAATAAAAAGCGCAACGAGCGGCTATGCTTCGCTCAACTATGATTTTTTGGATTATCGGCCGGCCGAAGTGGCGCGGCTGGATATATTAGTCGCCGAAGAGCCGGTAGAAGCGCTATCGGTTATTGTTTATAAAGACGAAACATTCCGCCGCGGCCGCGCCATTGTAGAGTCGCTCAAAGAGACTTTGCCCCAGCAGATGTTTATGGTCAAAATCCAAGCCGCGGTGGGCGGTAAAATCATTGCGGCGGAGAGATTAGCCGCGTTGCGCAAGGACGTAACGGCAAAACTTTACGGCGGCGACGTGACGCGCAAACGCAAATTATTGGAAAAGCAAAAAAAAGGCAAGAAAAAAATGGCCGCTTTGGGCAAGGGAAAAGTGGACATTCCGCCGGAGGCGTTTTTAGCCGTTTTAAAAAAGTAATAATGTGAATAAGAGTTGACGCTCGTATTAGGCGGTGGTATTATATAAATATAATTGATTAAACTTTATGCCAATCCAAGAAATCACCAATCAAGAAATTTTACAGGAGGTACGCAGCCTTGGTAAACGGGTTGAATCCGTTGAAAATGCCAATGGAGAAATTTTGCAAGCCATCAATAACTATACCACTAAAAACGACCAGCAGTGGGGTAAGAATGAAGAACGTTGGCAAAAGAATGACGAGCGCTTGACAAGAATTGAAGCAACCATGGTGACCAAAGATTATTTGGATGATAAATTATCAGATTTAAAAGGAGATTTAGTAGTATTGATGCGCAAAGAAGACGCGAAGCTGGGCGCATTGGTGGAAATTTTACAGAAACGCAAGGTAATTAGCAACGAAGATGTTAAGACTATTTTAGCGATGCAGCCGTTCCCGCATTTGTATGTTTAAATTTTGAAGCAGTATAAAAAAAGTCCTTCGTAGCTTTATCGCGAAGGGTTTTTTATTGTCAAAAATTTTAAAATATCGCATACTGATAAATATCATCATCTATAAATAATATGACAAAGCATAGCGATTAATTGAGTTATGTTATGAGCTATGCGTTACGAGTTATGCGTTACACTTTGGAAATAATTGTTTTTCTTTGCGGCGCCGCGGTGATGATAATAGAATTAGTCGGTTCGCGGGTGCTGGCGCCTTATGTCGGCACTTCCATTTTTGTCTGGACGAGCTTAATCGGCGTTATTTTAGGCAGTTTGTCACTCGGCTATTGGTATGGCGGCAAAATCTCTGATCGCTATCCTAACAGCCGCGTCTTGGCGCTGATTATTTTTAGCGCCGGCATTTATATCGCTTTAATCGCTTTAATAAAATTTTGGCTTTTGCTCTACATTATCAAATGGATAACAGACATCCGGGGCAGCTCAATTATTGCCGCGCTGGTTTTATTTTGCCCCCCCAGCGTTTTACTCGGCATGGTGTCGCCGTACGCGGTTAAATTAAAATTGCGCGCTTTGGCGCAATCCGGCGCAACCGTTGGCAACCTTTACGCGCTCTCAACTATCGGCAGTATCGCCGGAACTTTCCTCGCCGGTTTTTGGCTGATTCCGAGTTTTGGCATTACCGCGATTATGTACGGCGTCGCCGTCGGCTTAATTATAGTTGCCGCTCTCACTTATGGGCATAGTTGGCGGACAAAAATATTAGGCGCTATAATTATAGTAATTATCTTTACCGGCCATAACGGCTATAGCCAATGGTTAGTCAGCCGCGGCTTCGTAGAAACAGATACGCAATACGCGCACGTGTTAATTTTTAACGATATTGATAAAGCGAGCGGGCAGCCGGTCCGGCGGCTGAATTTTGAAGGCAATTCGCAGGCGGCAATGTTTTTAAACAGCGACGAATTAGTTTACGAATATACAAAATATTATGATTTGGCGGCGCATTTTAAGCCGGGTTTTACCAAAGCGCTGATGATAGGCGGCGGAGCGTATTCTTATCCCAAACATTATTTAACTGCTTTTCCGGAGGCTACTTTAGATGTGGTGGAAATTGACCCGCAGCTGACATATCTAGCGCGGCAGTATTTCCGACTGGAGGATAATCCGCGTTTGCATATTTACCACGCGGACGGGCGCATTTTTTTAAATCGCAGCCAAGAAAAATATGATGTTATTTTTAACGATGCCTATCGTTCCACTAATTCCATTCCTTATCAATTGACGACGCGCGAGGCAGTACAGCGCATGTACGACATTTTGGCTGATGATGGCGTTGCTTTAGTCAATATTATTTCGGCTATTGAAGGAGAGCGGGGTCAATTTTTGCGCGCCGAATATAGAACTTTTAAATCAATTTTTCCGCAGGTGTATTTGTTTTACGTTAGCTCGCCTCAAGGAGAAGATGTACAAAATTTAATATTAGTGGCTTTAAAAAACGAACAGCCGCCGTCTTTGCAGAGTTCAAACCCAAAGTTTAAAGTCTATTTAGGCAATTTATGGCAGAAAGAATTAAATTTGGATGAGCCAATTTTAACCGACGAATACGCGCCGGTAGATAAATACATTGCGCAATTATTATAAATTTAAAATTAAAATTATGAATGGCAAAAAAATCAG
>CAYHIM010000006.1:0-12727 GCA_964356665.1 uncultured Gammaproteobacteria bacterium | reverse complement strand
GGCGACTATGATGCGGATGGAGTTTGCTCAACCGCGATTATGTATAAAACATTATCTTTTTTAGCGACACTGGGGAAAGCGGAGCCGGCGGCAAAAATTGACATTTACATTCCCGACCGCGCCAGCGAAGGGTATGGCTTAAAAAAGTCTGCGCTGAAGAATTTAGCTAACAAGGGCGCAAAATTAATCATTACGGTTGATAATGCCACGCGCAATGTAGACGAAGTCGCTTACGCTAAAACTTTAGGATTAGACATTATTATCACCGACCATCATGAGCCCGGAGACATTTTACCGAATTGTTTGATTATTAATCCTAAAATTGGCGGAGAAACCTATCCTTTTTTGGGGTTAGCCGGCTGCGGGGTGGCGTTTAAAGTGGCGCAAGCGTTGCTAACCTCACCCCTAACCCCTCTCCTTAAAAAAGGAGAGGGGAAGGAGCCCCGCAGTAATGCGGGACGACGGGGTGAGGTTTTTCTGAAATGGCTTCTGGATTTAGTGGCGATTGGCACCATTGCCGACCTTGTTCCTTTGATTGATGAAAATAGAGTTTTAACTAAATATGGTTTAGTGGTTTTAAATAAAACAAAACGCGTGGGGTTAAAAAAACTTATTGCCGTCGCTCGTTCCGGCGTTGATAAAAACGGCCAAAACCGAGAAATAGATTCTTGGCAGGTTGGTTTTCAGCTTGCGCCGCGCCTGAATGCCGCCGGCCGGCTAGACCACGCCAATAGCGCTTATGAGTTGTTGGTAACCGCAGATGAAGTTGAGGCGGATAAAATCGCGAAGCAATTAAACGCGACTAACCAAGAGCGCCAGCGCCTGACTGAAGAAATTTTTCAATATGCCGACACGCAGGTTAATCAAGCAGACAAAATTTTACTTGCCGTTGAGCCCGGGTTGCGTTGTCATTGCGAGAAGTCCCGAGTCGCTCGGGACGACGAAGCAATCCCTAGTTCTATGGAAATAAAGACGGGATTGCCACGCTCCCCGCTCAATGCGCTGGCGCTTATGAGCGGGTCGCTCGCAATGACAGAACAAGTTTGGCCCGCGGGCGTAATGGGATTAGTCGCTGGTAAATTAACGGAAAAATATTACCGGCCGGCTTTGGCCATTACTGATAAAAATGGTCTCGCCTCCGCTTCTGACGGGCTACGGCGAAGCGAGGAAATTGTCGGCAGCGGCCGCAGCATTGCGGAATTTGACATCACGGCCATGCTGGAAGAGTGCGCCGAATTCTTAGCTAATTTTGGCGGCCATAAGCAGGCTTGCGGCTTTACGCTAAAAAGCCGGGAAATGCTGGAGCCATTTTTAGCCAAAGCCAAAGAAATTGCGGCCGCCAAACTAACCGGCATAGAACTTTCGCCTACATTAGATATTGATTGGGAAATAAATTTTAACAATGTTACTGAAGATTTGCACGCCGCCCTGCAAAAATTACGCCCCTTTGGCGTAGGCAATCCCCAGCCTAAATTTTTAACGCGCGGTCTGCGGGTCGGGAATGTAACGAATATGGGCGCGGACGGCCAGCATTTAAAATTAAAATTACAGGACGAAAATAAAATTTTATTGGACGCGGTTGCTTTTGGCGCCAGTGAGGAATGGCAAAAAATTAAAATTGGAGACAGCATTGATTTAGTGTATTATATAGATATCAACGAATGGAACGGCCGGAAGGCAATGCAGCTGAAGATAGTAGACGTTAAGTATAATGCAAATACTACAAATTAGCATGCAAATACTACAAAATTTTATATGCAAATTGTATTATGGCAGAAGATAAATGCTTATACAAAGAGTTGTCTTATGAAATAGTCGGTTTATTATTTAAAGTACATAAGGATTTAGGTCGATTTCGCAACGAAAAACAGTGCGGAGATTATTTTGAAAAATTATTGCAACAAAAAGGTTTGAAATATATAAGAGAATACCGATTTAATGACCATCAATACGGAAATGGAGACGTTAGGTGTACGGTAGATTTTATAATCGAAGATAAAATTATAATTGAATTAAAAACCAGAGATTCTTTGACTAAAGACGATTATTATCAAGTTAAAAGATATTTAGTAACTTTAAATTTACATTTGGGGATTTTAGTAAACTTTAGACAGCCGCGTTTAGTACCTAAAAGAATTTTAAACGGCTCGTATTATGAAAAAGTATAATTTGCATTAGTTGTTTTTGTAGTATTTGCACATATTTGTAGATTTGCATTATAAAATTTATGGTTCAAAAATATCAAAAACTTATAATATATACTGACGGCGGCGCGCGCGGCAATCCGGGGCCGGCGGGGATCGGCGTTGTTATCAGCGATGGCCATAAAATTATCAGACAAATCGCCGAATATATCGGCGAAACTACTAATAACCAGGCCGAGTATAAGGCAGTAATCCGGGCGCTGGCAGAAAGCAAAAATCTCCGCGCGGATGAGCTGGAATTTTATCTGGACAGCGAATTGGTTGTCCGGCAATTAAACCGCGAGTACAAAGTAAAAAATAAAGAACTCGCCCCGCTATTTATGAAAGTTTATAATTTATCACAAGGGTTTAAAAAAGTCACTTTTAAGCATGTAATCCGCGAGCGAAACCAGGCAGCCGATGCGCTGGTGAATAAAGCCCTAGACGAAAGATAGTAATTGATAAGAAATTTAACAATAATTGAACGATAATTTTTATCAGCGCTGATAATTATTGTTAAATTTTTGTTTAATTATTGTATAATTATTGGAGTTAATATGCGTTGGCGCAGTATCAAACCAGACTCTATTTTTCAGCGGAGCTTTTGGCGCTCCAAAATTTTAGCGCTTATTATGCTAGCGCTTATTATTTTAATTCTTTTTCCCTTAACCAAAAAAATTAATCAGCAAAAGATGCTGGCTAAAGAAATCAAAGAGCTGGAAACAGAAACCGAACGCATCGGCGGTAAAAATAAAGACTTGAGCGAATTATTAAATTATTTAGAGAGTGACAGCTTTACTGAAAAAGAGGCGCGGCTTAATTTAGATTTAAAAAAGCCGGGAGAAAAAGTAGTTATCATTAAAGACTCAAACCCAGGCGCGACATCAGCACAATCCTCCAGCTCTGTTTTTAACATCCCCGGTTTAGATAAAACAACGGCAGCCGCAAAAAGCAACCCGCGCAAATGGCTGGAGTATTTCTTTAGATAAAAAATAATCAACATGGAAAAATATTTGGACGGCATCAAAAAAATTCGGCGCAAAGTTGCGGCTAAAGAAATAGTATCGCCGGAAGCAAAGCCAGCCGAAAATATTGCAAGCGCGCCCCTTGTCGCGCCGCGCGTTTTTGCTAACGCGCAAAATTTAAAAACCGACGCCATCAGCCGTTCGTTTATATTGCCTTGGTTAATTCCGGCTCAATTAGCCGAACGGGCAAAACAAAAACGGCGCAAGCGCGAATTAGCTTTAGCGCAGGCAAGGCAGGCAAAAGAAGAAAAATTAAAACAAAAAGAAACGCGCGCCCAGCAGTTAATTACCGAGCAGCCGGCAGCCGAAGCGCCGCCGCTCGCTTTTGCCGCAGAAAAAGAGCGGCAGGAAAAAATCCGCCGCGCTAAAAATAGATTGCGCGCCGCTAAACTGGCGCTTAGATTAAAAGCGAAAGAAGAAAAGAAAAAATTAAAGTTAGAGCGCCGCGCGGCGCGGCAGAAAGAGCTGGCTAAAAAAATAAAAAAAATAAAAAAATATTTTAAGCGGCGGGCCAAAACAATCGCTCTCGCGAGCGCCGCCATTTTAGCTTGTCTGATAATTATTATCGGCTGCTTAGCTTATTTAGTTTATTCCCGCCCCGCCAGCGATAATTTAGTGACTATTTTAGTTAACCGCCTGCCTTTTCCGGCGCTGATAGTTAACGGGAGGCCGATAAGATATTCCACCTATCTTAATGAATTACGGCTCTGGGGCGATTATTATGCGAGTGAAACAGGCGGCCAAGCCGTTGACAAAAAGCAGTTAGTCAGGGAAAAGTTAATTTACTATAATATTTTAAAAAAATTAGCCGTTGCCTATGGCGTCAAGATAACCGGCGAGGAAAAAGAGGCGGCCTTCAAGCAGTTGGCCGCGAGCGCCGGCGGCGAAGACAAGTTAGCCGATAACATTTATAATGAGTACGGTTTGACCAAAGAAATGTTTATTGATAAAATAATTTATTACCAAGCGCTAACGGCCAAGATAAAACGCGCTTTCATTGAAGATGATAAGTTGCATCCCGGAGCAACTTTGCGTTTAGGCAAAGTATTGGCTTTGCTGCAAGAAAATAAAGATGACTTTGAAACGCTCGCGCAAAAATACAGCGAGGATGTGCACGCGCTGCAAGGCGGCGATATCGGCTATATTAAAACCAGCGCGATGAGCAATGCCTTAAAAGACGCGGCGCAGAATTTAGCAATAGGCGATGTTAGCGGCGCAATCAAAGCAGAAGATAAATATTTTATCGCTAAAATTTATGACCGCAAAACCAGCCGCCAGCAGGAAGAAGAGATTTGGTTAAAGCAAATCACGATTTTTACTAATTATGATTTTGAGAAATATTTGACGGACTTGAGGCAGCAGGCGAAGGTTTGGACGCTGATTAAGTAAGATATTAAGAGATAAAGAAGACTATTTAAAGTTGTCATTGCGAGGAACGAAGTGACGAAGCAATCCCGAGAAAGTCGCACACAGTCACGGGATTGCCACGCTCCCCGACAACAGCTGACGCAATTTGGCGGGCAGGCGATACCAACAAGAATTAGATAAAGGGAGCCGATGGTGGGGCTTGAACCCACAACCTATGGTTTACGATACCATTGCTCTACCAGTTGAGCTACATCGGCATTATTCAATTTCCAATCTGGGAATAATGTCAATCGCCGGCTCTTCGTAAGGATGAACTTTTATAACTGCGGCGATGACTTGTTTGATTTTATCTTTACGGCAAATAGTTTCAATAACTTCTTCCGTTACTGTTTCAATGTTGCCGACCTTGCCGATGCTCGGGCACGCGCCGGCTTTAGGACGAAAGCGCCCAGTTTGCCGGTAAGAGCCGCTGCAATACTCGTAATTTCCCTGAACGCCGGCTCCGTTTTTGCCTAAAACTTCGCGGATAATATCAGCGTGAGACAAAGGCACGGCGATTCTTATTTTAACATAGTCTGATTCTTTTAGCATATTCTTGTTAATCTATTGTCATTGCGAGGAGTCCCGAGCCGCTCGGGGCGACGAAGCAATCCCGTTGATATTGTGAGGTTTAATTTCCACGAGATTGCTTCGCTCGCAATGACAAATATTCTTTTGAGCGGGATACGAGAATCGGACTCGCGTCTTCTGCTTGGGAAGCAGATATACTACCATTGTACTAATCCCGCGCTGTTTCTGTTATAATAAACATATTATGAAAAAATTACCATTTTGGCAAGGGTATATTTTTATTTTTTTACTCATGGGAATGAGTTCTTTTGTGTTGAGCAAAGATGATGTTTTTGCCCAAGCAGAAGGTACAGCTACTTCTACCGTATCAGAGATAATAGAGTTAGCGCCAGTTAACAGCACCGCAACTGTTGGTTTTTTTGACGGCGCGGTTAATTTTACTTTTTCCCCTCAAACTTTTTTTACTACTACCAGTGTGCAAGTTATTAACATTGCAGACGAAATAATTCGGCCTTGGAATTTAGATAGAGTCAGTGAAATTTACCAGTTTGATTTTTTAGATAAAAATACATACAGCACGAGCACTCCATTTACTATCCAGATTCGCTATCAGGCAAACGACAGCTTAGTCAAGCAAATTGCTTTTTTTGACGGCGCCAGAAACGTTTGGCGGCCTCTGCCCACGCGCTATGACTGGAAAAAGCAAACGGCGAGCGCGCGCCTAACTTTGCCTTTTGCCCGCCTCGCGGTTTTTTCTAACCCCGAGGTGAGGGCGGTCGGCAAAGCCAGCTGGTATAAATATAAGCAAGGAAATTTTGCCGCCTCTGCCGAATTTCCTAAGAACTCGCGTTTGCGCGTTATCAACGCCGCTAACGGAAAGTTCATTGATGTGGTAATAAACGATTACGGCCCGGATAAAACGAAGCATCCGGAAAGAATCATAGATTTAGACAGCGTGGCGTTTAAAAAAATTGCTTCCACGCGCGACGGGGTAATTGATGTCAGAGTTGAGCCATTGATTGTGCCGGAAATAAACAAGCGGCTGTTAGGAATTGCCACGGCCGGCGTTAAGGATGCGCCGGAAATTAACTCTACCGCGGCGCTGTTAATTGACGAAGCGACTGCCCAAGATATTTTTAGCCGCAACGCCGAGGCAGTTATGCCGTTAGCCAGCTTGACTAAACTTGTTACGGCAGTAGTTTTTTTGGACACCAAACCGGATTGGAAAAAAGTGGTTGCTTACAATAAAGCCGATGAAGAAAAAACCTGGCAATACGCGGATAAAAACGACATTGCCAAACTTAATTTAAAAGATGGGGATAAGTTGACCATCCGGGATTTATGGTTAACGACTTTAATGGCGTCTACCAACAATACCGCCGAAACGCTGGCGCGGTTAAGCGGTTTGGAGCGCGAACAATTTATCCAAGCAATGAATGACAAAGTTAAAGACTGGGGCGCGTTTAACGCTAATTTTATTGAGCCGACCGGATTATCGCCGCTGAATGTGTCAAGCGCGCGGGATTATGCTATAATATCTAAAGCGGCTTTGCAAAATAAAGATATCGCCGAAGCCACCTCCTTAGCTCGCTATAAATTTACCACCCGCCGCGACAAAATAAAGAAAACAATTGTCAATACCAACAAATTATTAGCGGTTATGCCGGAAATTACCGGCGGTAAAACCGGATATTTGGATGAAGCCGGCTATTGTTTAATGAGCAAAGTTAAATTCGGGCAACATAATTTAATTGGCGTAATTTTAGGCGCGCCCGAACGGGAACAGAGTTTTACCGAAATGAGCGACTTGTTAGAGTATGGAATTAGACAGATAACACATAACAGATAACACATAACAAATATAAAAAATGTTTTATTTATGTTATGTGTTGCGTGTTGCATGTTTTATGATTATTTTTGAAAACGTAACTAAATTTTATCCTCCCAACACCCACGCTTTGGATAACTTTAGTTTAGAGGTTAAGCCGGGAGAATTTCTTTCTATTGTCGGCCAGTCCGGCACGGGCAAAACGACGATGGTGAAGCTTTTGATTGGGGAAGAAAAAGCGACTAAAGGTAAAATTTTAGTCGGCGACTGGGATATCACTAATATCCGCCAGCGGGAAATTCCTTATCTGCGCCGCCAAATCGGCGTTGTGTTTCAGGATTTTAAATTATTGCCGGCTAAAACTTTGCTTGAAAATGTGGCGTTTGCGATGCAGGTTTGCGGCCATCCGCCCTCTAAAATTGAAACGATTGTCCCGCAAGTGCTAAAATTAGTGGGGTTAGAGAAAAAAATGTCGCGCTATCCGAATGAAGTTTCGGGCGGCGAGCAGCAGCGGGCGGTGATTGCGCGCGCTTTAGTCCATCATCCTAAAATTTTACTCGCGGACGAGCCGACCGGCAATTTAGACTCCATTAACGCGGCGGATATCATTAATTTATTGGAAAAAATAAATAAATTCGGCACCACCGTAATTTTAGTAACGCACAATAAAGAAATCGTCAATTCCCTGCGCCGGCGCGTGGTAACGATTGACTCGGGGCGGGTGATCAGTGACCAAAAGATTGGTAAATACCTACTATAACATTTATGATTCTACTTTCCATTGCCCGCGTTTTAAAATTCGCTCTGCAGGACTTTGTCCGCAACTTTTGGGTATCGCTTGTAACAGTAACGATTTTGATTTTGTCGCTTTTTTCCGTTAATTTTTTAGTGGTGGTTGATTATATCAGCCAGCAGGCGATTAAATCCGTGGAAGCCAAAATTGATTTGTCGCTGTATTTAAATACGGACGCGGCTGAAGAGGATATTAGCGTCTTGAAACGGGAGTTAGAGTCTATCGCCGGCGTTGCCCAAGTAAATTATGTTTCTAAAACGCAGGCGCTGGAAACATTCCAAACTAAGAACCGCGATAACCAATCAATCCAGGAAGCGCTGCGGGAGGTCGGTAAAAATCCTTTAAGCCCCAGTTTGGTCGTGCAGGCCAAAGAATTAAGCGGCTACGAAACCGTTATTAATTCTTTGGATAAGTTAAGCAAATATACGCTGATTGAGAGCAAAGATTTTGACGACCATAAGAGTCTGCTCCAGAGCATGAATACCGTCACCGCCCGCACGCGGCAGATTATGCTGCTCGTAAGTTTTATTTTTATCGCCATTACCGTGCTCGTGGTTTTTAACGCGGTGCGCATCGCGATTTATACCCACCGCAAAGAAATCGGCGTAATGAAGCTTGTGGGAGCGAGCAACTGGTTTATCCGCGCGCCCTTTTTAGTAGAAGCTGTTTTATATTCATTTTTGGGAGTGATCGTGGTGATAGCTATTTTTTATCCGTTCATCCATTTGTTGCAGCCGTATCTAGGCAGCTTTTTGAATACCGCGAGCGTTGATTTAGTCGGTTATTTTAATAGTAATTTTATTTATATTTTCGGCGTTGAATTTTTAGGCGCGAGTTTAATCAATATAACCGCCAGTTCGCTGGCGGTCGGAAAATACGTGAAGGTTTAATTTATTTTGTCATTCTGAACGACGAATCGCCGCGGTGAGGAGTGAAGAATCTGATGGCCTATTTATTTTATAATCGTTTCATTAATAGATTCTTCGTCCCAATAGGAATCGGGACCCAGAATGACATAAAGCAGGTATTATGCGTTATGACATTGTCACAATCGGCGGGGCAGTAGAAGATATCACTTTCCATACGCCAGAAGGGCTGTTGATTGATAACCGCCAAGATGTTTTGCGTCAAAGATTATTGGCTTTTGAATACGGCGCTAAAATAAAAGTAAAATCAGTGCACACGACTTTTGGCGGCGGCGCGGCTAACGTAGCGGTCGCGGCGTCCCGTTTGGGGTTGAAATCAGCTTGCATTTGCGCGGTGGGTGACGATGAGCGGGGCAAAAAGATAGTGGCTAATTTGCAAGCCGAAGGAGTAGATACCAGTTTGGTGCAAGTAATCAAAGGCGAAACCAGCGGCTTTTCCTGCCTGTTGGTTGGTCCGGGCGATGAGCATGTGATTTTTTCCGCGCGGGCGGCCAATGCCAAATTAACAATGCCAGCCGGTCTGTTAGATAATATCCAAAGCGAATGGCTTTACATTACTTCTTTAAGCGGGCAGTGGCGGGCGGTTTTAAAAACTATTTTTAAATATAGCCAGCAGTTTAAAATCGCCTGGAATCCGGGCAACATTCAATTAAGCGAAGGACAAAGTTTTATCCGCGGTAATTTGTCGCGAGTCACAGTTTTTGACGTTAATGAAGATGAAGCGACCGAAATAGTCGTCGGGGACAAAAAAGTAATGCGCCGGCGGAAAGAAAATGCCAAATTTTTAAATAACATCCATAGCTTGTTAACGGTAATAAAAAGTTATGGCCCCCAAATCGCCGTTATTACGCGGGGCAAAAAAGGGGCGGACGTTTACGACGGCTATAAATTTTGGCACGCTAACATTAGCCGAGAAGGCAGGCGGGTAAATACTACGGGCGTGGGCGATGCTTTCGGCTCCTCCTTTGTCTTCGGCTTAAAATTCTTTAACGGCGATATCGCTAAAGCGATGGATTTAGGGATGCGTAACAGCGCCTCGGTCGTGGCTCATCAAGGAGCGCAAACCGGTTTATTAACGCTCGCCGACATCACAAAGTTGCTGTAGACAATTAATTCGCAACCAAAATAAGCAAGCCCTTGACGCATTTCGCGCCAGGGCTTAAATTTTAAATATGGCTAAAATATTTATTATTATCCCCGCTTACAACGAATCCGCCTCGATTGCGTCAGTAATTAAAGATATTAAGGCGGCGAATAAAGAGTGGCAAATAGTGGTGGTGGATGATGGTTCAGGCGACGAAACAGCGGAGTTCGCTGAATCAGCTGGCGCCGTAGTTTTACGCCATTTAATCAATCGGGGGCAGGGGGCGGCTTTGAAAACCGGCACTGACTATGCCATAATGAATGGCGCGGCAGTCATAGTGCACTTTGACGCCGACGGGCAATTTTTAGCTAACGAAATATCGGATGTCATTGCGCCCATTATTTCCGGGCAGGCCGATATAGTTTTTGGCTCCCGTTTTTTGTCCGCTCCGGGAGGAAAAAAATCAAACATCCCTTGGTTTAAAAAGCATGTTATTTTAGGATTAGCGCGTTTGATCAATAAAATTTTTTTGGGCGTGAGTTTATCCGACCCGCAATCCGGCTGCCGCGCTTTTTCCCGTCCGGCGGCAAAAGAATTAAATTGGCAGCAAGACCGGATGGCGCATTGTTCGGAAATTATGCAGTTAGCGGCTAAAAGCGGTTCGCGCGTCAAAGAAGTGCCGATAACTATTATTTACCATAATTTTGGCCAACATTTTTCCAGCGGGCTGAAAATTTTAGAGGAATTTTTTTTGGGAATATTCACCCGTTAATTTTTGTAATTTTTAATTTTTAAATAAATCTTAATTTTTAAATTCTAAGCTACTAACCTTATAGTAAAACTTGTTCGTTAGGGTTTAAAAATTAGATATTAGATATTTTTTAAAAATTATAAAATTTAAAATTTAAAAATTTTATTCTATGTCTCTACAACAAATCATCGGCTTATTAATCATTATTTTTTTTATCGCCCGCTTATTGCTGCAGAAGAAAAAAAGCAGGCTGAATACGGCCGAATTTAATTTTTGGCTGGTATTTTGGCTGGTGGCTGGCGCGGCGGTATTGCTGTTAAAACAAATTGACCGTTGGCTGGCGGATTTGGGGTTTTCCGCTTCCGGCATAAATTTTCTGCTGTATCTGTCGGTAGCCGCGCTGTTTTATTTTATCTTTCGCCTGCGGATTAGATTAGCGAAGATGGAAGGGGAGATAACGAAAATTGTGAGAAAGATTGCTTTAGGAGATAAGCCAGTAGATGAAAAATAAATTTTTAATTTTATAATTTTTAAATAATATCTAATGCTTTAATTTTTAAAAATTAAAAATTTGAAATTAAAAATTTTGTACTTAGTAAAGAATTTATGCAGCAAATTAGCATTGTTATTGTCAATTATACCGGCTACGCTGAACGTTTCTTAGCCGATTGTTTGGGAAGTCTAAGGGCACAGGAGTGTCCTGATTTTTTATGGCGGCTTTATATTATTGATAACTGTTCCACCCCCACTTCGTTAACTTATTTAAAACAGCAAGCGCCGGAAGCAACCGTTATTCCGCGCGCGGACGGAAATTACGCCGCGGCAAACGCGGCCGGAGTAGAGCAGGCCATTCAAGACGGTTGCCGCTATTTTGTTATTGCTAATATGGATGTTGTTTTTGATAAACATTGGCTGCGAGAATTAGTAAAAGCAGTGGAGCCGGCAGAGGTTGGCATAGCGCAATCAAAAATTTTATTATATAACAAAAGTAAAATAAACAGCGCCGGCAACATAATTCACTTTTTAGGCTTTGGCTTTACGCGCGGCTACGGCGAAATTGACAATCGGCAATATGATGACATCAAAGAGATAAATGGCTATGCTTCCGGCTGTTCTCTGATAATTAAAAAAGAAGTAATAGAGCGTGTCGGCAATTATGACGGCGCTTATTATATGTATCACGATGATTTGGAGCTGGGCTGGCGCGCGCGTTTAGCCGGTTATAAAATTGCGCTCGCGCCGCATTCAATTGCCTATCATAAATATGAATTCAGCCGCTCAATGCGCATGCTGTATTATATGGAGCGCAACCGGTATTTGGCAATTTTTTCTTTTTACAAATTGCCGACAATTTTATTGATATTGCCGCCATTGATTATGATGGAGGCCGGCATGCTGCTTTACGCGATTATTGGCGGTTGGTTTTTAACTAAACTGAAAGCGGATGGTTATTTTTTATTACCCTCAACTTGGCGCCATATTATGGCAGTCCGGCGGCAGGTAAAAAAATTCCGGCGGGCAGCCGATAGGGAAATCTCCTGCGGCATTGCTGGTAAAATTGAATATCAGGAAATTATGAATCCGATTTTACGCTACGGCGTTAACCCGGTGTTCAATGTTTATTGGCGGGTAGTTAGACAGATAATATGGTGGTAATTTTATAATGCGAATACCTCAAATTAACATGCAAATACTACAAAATTTATATTTGCATATCTTGAATAATTATATAGTATTTTTTATTGCTTTAGAGTTTAATCATGTACAAGAAGAGATACGCAAATTATATTTGCAGTATTTGAATTAATTTGTAGATTTGCATTATATTTATGTTAAAGTTCACAAAATTTTTAGCCGTTATCGCCTGGCTGGCGTTAATTTTTACCGCCTCGCAAATGCCGCTGTCCGTTCCCGCGCCGTCGTATCAGCCGAGTTGGTTTGATTATGTTTTTGACAAAGATATGCACGCTTTATTATACGGCGTGCTGGCATTTTTAATTTGCGCCGCTTTGGCAGAATGGAAATCACCGCGCTGGAGAATATTTTATATTGCCGTACTAATTTGCTTTGCCTATGGCATCACGGACGAATATCATCAGGGCTTTATCGCGGGCAGGGAAGTGAGTTATTATGATTTAGCGTTTGACGGGATAGGCGGAGGAGCGGGCGCGATGGTTTATTTTTTGTTTAATAAAAAGA
>CAYHIM010000005.1:0-23799 GCA_964356665.1 uncultured Gammaproteobacteria bacterium | reverse complement strand
CCCGCGCCAAAGATGAAGACATCAGCCCCGATGAATATTTAAAATACGCCGAGGAATTAAAGGAGAACGTCGACAGTATGTTAAGTGGCGGAGGAGTGATAAAGCGGGGCAATCCAAAATCCAAAATCCAAAATCCAAAACAAACTCTAAACTCCAAATTACAAATTACAAATTTGACAGACGCTGGCGGAGAGATAAGTAAGGAAATTGCCGAACAAGAAATTGCGCGCATCAATGAAGTAGCAAACGCTTACCATGTTTACCAGCAGTTGCTCTTAGACAATAGCGCGCTGGATTTCGGCGATTTGATAAATTACACTTTGCGCCTGTTTCGCGAGCGGCCCCTTGTCTTAGCCAAACTTCAGCAGCAATTTAAATATATTTTGGTAGATGAATTTCAGGACACTAACTGGGCGCAGTATGAGCTGATTAAATTGTTGACTGGATGTGAGGCCGGTACAAATTTGACTGTCGTTGGCGATGACGACCAGTCAATTTTTAGATTTAGAGGAGCGTCAATGAGCAACATTTTACAGTTTAAGCAGGATTATCCTAACGCGAATGAAGCGGTGCTGACGCAGAATTACCGCAGTACGCAGGATATTTTGGATTTAGCGTATGAGTTTATTAAGCTGAATAATCCCAATAGGCTGGAAGTTCAGTTGCAGAGCAAACAGCTAATAGCTGACAGTAAACAGGAATTAAGCAAAAAGTTACTTACGAATATTTCAGGACAAGGAGTTATTGAAGTAATTCAGGGGAAAGATTTGCAAGATGAAGTTAATTTGGTAGTAGAAAAAGTTTTAGAATTAAAGAATAAAGACCAGGATGCAAGCTGGAATGATTTTGCGATTTTGGTTAGAGCGAATAATTCCGCCAAGGAGTTTGTCAACGCGCTGGAAATTGCCGGCTTGCCTTACGTATTTTTAGCATCCAAAGGACTGTACTCGCGGTCGGTGATAATGGACATTATTGCTTACTTGAATTTGCTTGATAACTATCACGAAAGTACGGCCATGTATCGCGTTTTAAATATTTCGGTTTTTAAATTTGCTCACGAAGAAATTATCAGTTTTTTGAATTTAGCCAGAAAGAAGGCTTGGTCGCTGTACGAAACCATTAAATATTCAGCCAATTTTTCCAAAGATTCAGTGAAACTCAGCCATGAAGGCGGGGCAAGCAAAATTAAAATTTTATTAAATTTAGTTGACAAGCACACCGCTTTGGTTAAAGCCAAAAAAACGAGCGAAATTATTTTTGCTTTTTTAGGCGATAGCGGCTATTTGAAATATCTGGAAGTGCAGGAACCCTTAAAAGCCAAAGAAACTATGCGGGAATTAAACGCGTTTTTAAAACGCGTCAAAGAATTTGAAGCCGAGGACGAAGTCGGTTCGGTGAAAAATTTTTTGCAGGAACTGGCGCTGGAACTGGAATCCGGCGAGGAAGGAAGTTTGGCGCAGGATCCGGAAGCGGGGCCGGAGATGATAAAAATTTTAACCGTGCACGCGGCCAAGGGGCTTGAGTTTAAATACGTATTTATCGTCAATATGGTTGACCTGCGTTTTCCGACTACCGAACGCAAGGACCCAATTGAACTGCCGGACGCGTTGGTAAAGGAAATAATTCCGGAAGGCGACGAGCATCTGGAAGAAGAGCGGCGCCTGTTTTATGTCGCGATGACGCGGGCGAAACTCGGACTTTATTTTTCCTGGGCGCCGGATTACGGGGGCGCGCGGAAAAAGAAACCATCGCGATTTTTGGTAGAAGCAAAACTCATAACACATAACAGGGAACGCATAACACCAAAAGTAGAGACGCTAAATTTTGCGTCTCTACGAAATGCGCCCAAGACTGACGTTAATAGGCAGAAGCAAATTTATGAGCCGCCGAGATTTTATTCGTACACGCAACTGCAGTCATACGACAAATGCCCGCATCAGTATTTTCGGGATCATGTTTTAAAAATTCCCAAACCGGGAAAACATTTTTTCAGCTTCGGCCAAACCATGCATTTAACGCTGCAGAAATTTTTTAGCTTATTAATGTCTAGCCAAAACGCCGTCCAGTCCGACTTGTTCGGCCAGGTCAAGAGCCAAGACCAGTTGAAAAATGATTTAACTTTGGAAACGCTATTGAAATTATACGAAGAGTCATGGATTGACGATTGGTATGAAGATAAAAAACAAAAAGAAGAATATCGCAGAAAGGGCAGAGAAATTTTTAGAGAATTTTTTGGCAAACATGCGGGTAATTGGCCGAAAGTCATCAGCACGGAACAGGGTTTTAAACTGCGCATTGGCGGACATTTAATTTACGGCAAAATTGACCGGGTGGATGATTGGGGCGGAGCCGGCGTGCAGATAGTTGACTATAAAACAGGGCAGATTAAAGATGAAAATAAAATTAGCGCCGACCAAAAATACCAGCTTTTGCTGTATCAATCGGCTGCCGCCGAAGTCATCAAAAAAAAACCGGCCAATCTGCAGTTTTACTATTTAGAAAATAACAGCGAATTAAATTTTTTAGGCGAACAAAAAGACATTGAAAAAATGCGGGAATGGGTGATCACTACGATTCAAAAAATTGAACAAAGCATTAAGACCGGTTATTTTCCGCATTCGTCGGACCCTTGCCGTTTCTGCGGTAAAAATGATGAAGTGGGAGAATTCTCTAACATTGCGGATTTTAGATTTTAGATCCCAGATTTTTATAATATGTTTCATGATTTAAAGAATTTAATTGCGAACGCGGTCCAGCGCGCCGGTGTCAGCCGGCAAGTTGAGGCGGCGACGGTGGTTGAATCGTTTAATCGGCTGGCGCCGGAAATATTAGGCGAAACGATCGCCCATAGCGCCAAAGCGATTTATGTCAGAAATAATATTTTAACCGTAGAATGCGGCTCTTCATTAATTATGCAAGAGGTGCGCTACCGCGAGCCGGAAATTATTCAAGCCCTTAATAAACAAGCCGGCGGGCAGGTAGTGGAAAAGATAAAATATGTAAGTTAGTAATATTCATAGACAAATTTGCCGTAAGGGAGAAATTTTGGTAAAGTATGGGTATATGACTCTCAAAACTTATTTAACTGTCATGCTCCTCGGAACCGCTATTTGTTGGGCGGCGTGGGCGATAGTCATTAGTAGTATTGACCCGGAAACAACCAACCTCGTTGGCTTGTTGTTATTTTACGCCAGTTTATTTTTGTCTGTCGTCGGCACGAGCGCCATTTTGGGATTTTTAGTGCGTTTTATTTTATTGCGCCAAGAGTTAGTTTTCCGGCAGGTAGTGCGGGCTTTTCGGCAATCTTTTTTGTTCGCCGCCATTGTCATCGCTTCCCTGATTTTACAATCAATTCAACTTTTTACTTGGTATAACGCCTTATTTTTAATTATCGGCTTAACGGTATTGGAATTCTTTTTAATAAGCTACAAGAGAGTTTAAAATTTGTCATTGCAAGCCTGCCTGTCGGTAGACAGGGAGCGAAGCGACGCGGCAATCTCGTGAATATAGTAATATAACTATTTTGGCGGGATGGCCACGCCCCTGCGGGGCTCGCAATGACATGAAAAAGAAACTGCCGAAAATTTTAACTATTTTATTCATCGTTGTTTTTTTATTACAACTGACGGCTTTACTGTTTTTATTAATTAATCCCGCTTTGGCAATTGAATTCACGCCGCAGGTTGGCATTGGCAATGATTTTCAGGCGGGCGTAGCGCGGACGGTTGGCGGCGACACCATCGCCCAATACATTAAAGCCATTTACCAATATGGCATTGGCGTGGTTGGAATTTTATCAACGGTCGTATTGATGTTCGGCGGTCTGCTCTGGCTTACCGCTGGCGGCAACACCGGGCAGGTAACGGAAGCGAAGGAATGGATTAAAGCGGCTTTGACCGGCTTGATTATCGCTCTATTTTCTTATATTATTTTATTAACCATTAACCCGGATTTAATTAATTTTCAGCCGCTTAATATCACGCCGATTGAAAAGACCGCTGAAAGTAACAGTGACAGGTCGAACGGAAATAATGGGTTAAGTGGAGTTAGTGAATATGGAATCACCGGATTTCCTTCTCAAGCCGCAGCGTTTGGTTATCAAATGCGTTTGGCAGTGATAGGTGATGGCGATAACTTTTTAGCAATGGTACGTCAGGACACTACAAGGTATCGACCTTTTGTCAACAATAGTGGGGTGGTAATTCCAGGCACCTATTTAGATAATGAGACTAATCATGTATACAGTTTTTATAATGACGTTATGTATGACGGAACTCCTTTTGTTGGAGTTCATGAATGGGCGCCACAATAATAATATATGCATTTAAAATTAATCAACCTAAAACAAGAAATTTTAAGTCAGTTAAACAAATTAACTGATAGTTTAAGTTTGCAAGAGCTGGAAAAAAAATATCTGGGCCACAAAGGCAAGTTGACTTTATTGTTAAAAGATATCGGTAGTTTGCCAGAAGCAGAGCGCAAGGAAATAGGGCGGCTGGCGAATGAAATAAAAACAGAAATTAAACAGAAATTATCAGCCATTAAACAGAAATTGGGGGCTGATAATGTTTCTGAATTTTTTGATGCAACTTTGCCCGGAGAAAAAATTGCCAGCGGACATTTGCATCCCTTGACGCAAGTTCAGCGCGAGTTAGAAAAGATATTTTTGTCAATGGGCTTTATGATTTTGGACGGGCCGGAATTAGAAAGCGATTATTATAATTTTGCCGCGCTCAATATCCCGCCGCATCATCCGGCGCGCGATCTGCAAGATACTTTTTACATTGACCATAAAAATAAACAGGGCGAATATGATATGGTGATGCGCACTCACACCTCCTCGGTGCAGGTGCGGGCAATGGAAAAATACGGCGCGCCGCTGCGCGCGGTTGTTTTAGGCAAAATTTACCGCCACGAGGCAACGGATGCGCGGCATGAACACACTTTTTATCAGATAGAGGGCTTACTGATAGATAAAGATATTTCCCTGGCCAATTTAATAGCGGTACTGCAGCAAATGTTTACCCGGCTGTTTGGCGCAAACGTTCGTCTCCGCTTACGGCCGGGATATTTTCCTTTTGTTGAGCCGGGAGCGGAAGTGGAAATGAGCTGTTTACTTTGCCGCGGCCAAGGCTGCCCGGTATGCAAACATACCGGCTGGGTGGAAATGTTAGGCGCGGGATTAGTGCATCCCAATGTTTTGCGCTCCGGCGGCATTGACCCAAAAATTTACTCCGGCTTTGCTTTCGGTACCGGCATTGAGCGGCTGGCAATGATGAAGTACGGCATTGACGACATTAGATTATTTCACGCCGGCGATTTACATTTTTTACAACAATTTTAAATTAATGCCATATGCCGGAATTAAATTTAGAATCCAAAATTAAAAAAGTTCCTCCCCGCCCGGAAAGCAAATTAGTTGATTTGAAGTTAAAAGAATTAGAGAAAGAATACGAAGCTATTACTAGAGATGAAAGTGAGCAACGTAAAACAGCGTTAGCCGCCTTATTGCAGACGGTTGCTGATTATTTGAAAGAAATTTATCCCACAGATTGGCAGTACGAAGCCGTTAAAGATTTCTACCAAACGGTTTGGCGGGAGTATAAACAAGTCAGCCAAGATGAAAAAGACGCATATCAGCAGGCGTTAGTAGCGGCGGACGAGGCGGTACAAAAGTCACGTTCGGCGCGAGTTGAAGCAAATGATGATGATATCAAGCCGGCAGGGGGAAGCCAAACTTAAACAAAGCAACTTAAATTATGTTACTATCATTCAATTGGCTTAAAGATTTTATTAATATTCCCGCTAGCATAACTCCAGAAAACTTAGGAGAAATTTTGACTTTGCATACGGTTGAGGTGGAAGCGACAAAAAATTTAGGAGCCAATTTAGATAAAGTAATAGTCGGCGAAATTATAAAATTAGAGCCGCATCCGAATGCGGACAGGTTAAAATTAGCTACCGTCAACATTGGTAAAGAGAAAAAACGCGTAGTTTGCGGCGGCAGTAATTTGTACATAGGCATGAAGGTTGCTTTTGCCCAAATTGGCGCACGGATAAAATGGCACGGACAAGGGGAGTTAGTGGAATTGCGGCCGGCTGAAATTCGGGGCGTTAAATCCGAAGGGATGATTTGCGCGGGCGGGGAAGTCGGCTTAGAAAATTTATTTCCGGCGAAAGACGAACGAGAAGTAATTGATTTGCAGGGGAGGGGCAAAAACGGCGAGCCGTTAGCGGCGGTTTTAAACTTGGATGATATTGTGTACGAAATCGACAATAAATCAATAACCCATCGGCCGGATTTGTGGAGCCATTACGGCATGGCGCGGGATTTAGCGGCAGTACTGGGAGTAAAATTAACCTCACCCGTCCGCCAGCCGGCGGGCACCCTCTCCTTAGTAAGGAGAGGGAATAAGGGTGAGGTAAGATTAAAAGTAAAAGTAGAAGACAGCAAGCTATGCCCGCGATATATGGCAATGGTGGTGGGCGATGTTGAAGTAAAGCCGTCGCCGGCGTGGATGCAGAAAAGATTAATCGCCTGCGGCCTGCGGCCGATAAATAATATAGTGGATATCAGTAATTACGTGATGTTAGAATTGGGTCAGCCGACACACGCCTTTGATTTATCACGAATTACCACGCAGTCAGTCACAAATACTCACGAATGTCATATTGTCGTGCGGCGGGCTAAAAGAGGAGAGGCAATAATAACCTTGGACGAACAAGAACGAAAATTAGGCGCAGAGGATTTGGTGATTACGGACGGCAAAAATCCAATAGCCATCGCCGGCGTGATGGGCGGTAGTAGTTCAGAAATTGACGCTGGCACCACAAGCATTGTCATTGAATCAGCCAACTTTAATCCGGTTTCCGCCCGCCGCACCGCCCAAAAGCTCGGTTTGCGCAGCGAAGCGTCAATGCGCTTTGAAAAATCGTTAGACCCGAATTTGTGTGAAGTTGCGTTGCGGCGCATTGTTACCCTAATTAAAGTCAGTTGCCCGCAGGCAAAAGTTGTTAGTAGTTTAGTTAATGTAAAAAATTTTAAATTAAATCAGAAGCCGATAAAATTTGATTTGGATTGGTTGAATAAAAGATTGGGCGCTGATATTCCGAAAGCAAAAGTAATAAAGATTTTAAAGAGTCTTGGCTTTGCCGCTAGCGGCAATAAAGTATTAACCGCCAAAGCGCCTGCTTGGCGGGCGACTAAGGATATTTCCATTACGGAAGATTTAGTGGAAGAGGTGGCGCGGATTTATGGCTATCAAAACATAAAACCGGCGTTGCCGAAAGTTAGCATGCAGGCGCCGGAAATTAATGCCGAGCGGGAATTTACCAATCAGCTAAAAGATATTTTATCCGCGGGAGCGGGGATGGCCGAAGTTTATAACTACGCTTTTGTCAATGCCGGGCAGTTAGCAAAACTTGGTATAGAAGCGCGGTCGCATATTAAATTAGCTAATCCGTTAACGCAAGAGCATGCCTTATTGCGGCAAAGCTTAATTCCCAATTTATTGCTCAAGGTAGTTACCAACCAGCGGCAGGCTGCCGAAATAAAAATTTATGAAATCGGCAGAGTATTTTTGCCGGCGGCAGGGGGGGTAACTGCCGGCGGTGCTAATAAAGAAAAATTGCCGCAGCAGCCGCTAAAATTAGGTTTAGTTTGCGCCGGCGCCGCCGGGCAGGAGCACGCCAATTACTTTAGGTTAAAGGGAATAATAGAATTTTTAGAGAGTAAGTTAGGCCTTAAGTTTGAATTTAGCCATTCCTTACCAGCGGGTAGGAGGGTAGAGATAACGTTAAATAATAAAACGGCCGGAACTATTGATTATTATAGTGAAACTTCATTAAGGGGTGGGGGTGTAAAAGTTAGTGTTGCTGTTGGCGAATTTGATGTCAGCGAATTATTTAATGCTTACCAAAAAATTGGAGTTAAACAATACCAAACAAAAGATACCTTTCCTTATGTCCGGCGCGATATGTCTTTTGTCATAAACAAAAAAATATTGTATAATGATTTTAGGCAAGAACTTTTAGCCGCGAGCAACTTAATTAAGGAAGTAGAATTATTTGATGTTTATCAAGGCGCCAAGTTAGGCAGCGATAAAAAAAGCTGGGCGTTCACCTTGGAATTTGGCAGTGACGAGAAAACATTGACTGGCGGAGAAGTGGATAAAGTGCAAGCGGAAATAGCGGAGCAGATGGAAAAAAAATTTGGCGCAAAATTGCGCGCTTTCTAAAAAAATATGCAAACAATCACTAAATTCAACCCCCAGTCAGTCGCTAATATTTACGGCTTTTTTTTGGCGCTAAGCGCGTTTTTAACCGGACTGGGAATTTCTATCGTCAATATTGTCAACCGCTTGATAGCCGGCGATAATACTTTTGTCTCGGCTTTGCTCGCGATTTTGTTTAATCTGTTATACGGGGTTTTAATCGGCCTCATCAGCGCCCTCGCGGCGGCAGTAATCGGGTATATTTGCGGCTGGGTTTTTGCTTGGCTTTATAATCTGTGCGTAAAAATACGTTTTATTGGCGGCGTCAAGATAGAGTTAGAGTAATTTAATATTAAAACAATCATTATTAAATTATTAGATAGCTTTTATGTTTCAAACTTCAATTGACATCTTCTGGCTGACAATCGCGGTTTGCCTTGCCCTGCTGACGATTTTTTCCTGCTGGGGGATTTTTTATCTGGTGCAAATTATCCGGCGCTCGGCAAAAATGTTTAAGGGGATAGAACAGATGATAGCTAACATTAACGAAGTGATTAAAACAACCAAAGAAAAAATAGAGCACAGCGCCGCTTACGTGAGCGTGATTGCGGACGGCATCAAAAAAGTAATGGAAATCACGCAGGCAGGAAAGAAAGAGAAAAGTAAGAAGTAAGAAGTAAGAAGTAAGAAGTAAGAAGTTATAGTTACAAATAAAGATTAGGTGGAAAAGTTAAAAATGCGTTGAGAGCGCATTTTTTGTTGTTCAGTTTCGCTTGCCAAACTTACATCAGAACACTATAATATTATGGTAGTAGAGAACTAAGTTTTTAGAATTTGTATATTGGTAAATGATTTGTAATTAGTAGTAATTTATGAAATTTACCCATCTCCACCTTCATACGCACTACTCTTTGTTAGACGGCTTGATTAAACCCAAAGAGTTAGTGCAAAAAATCAAAGCCGACGGCGGAGAGGCGGTAGCGATTACCGACCACGGCGTGATGTACGGCGCGATTGAATTTTATCAGGCTTGCCGCAAAGAAAACATCAAGCCGATTATCGGCGTAGAAGCGTATGTTGCCCCTAACGGGCGGCATAATAAGCGCGCTAAAGCGGATGAAAAAAATTATCACTTAGTGCTACTAGCCAAAAATAATACCGGCTATCAGAATTTGATTCAATTAGTAAGCAAAGCGCATTTGGAAGGATTTTATTATAAGCCGCGTGTTGACGACGAGTTGTTGCAGCAATATCATGAGGGCTTAATTGCTTTAACCGCTTGTTTGCACGGCGAAATTCCGACACTCATTTTGTCCGGCCAAGAGCAGGCGGCACGGAATAAAATTTTATATTACCGCGAATTATTCGGCGCCGAAAATTTTTATTTAGAGTTGCAGTATAATCCCAATATCCGAGGCCAGGAGTACGTTAATCAAGCTTTGCTGAAATTAGGGAAGGAATTAAGTGTCGGTTTAGTGGCGACTAATGACGCTCATTATTTAAATAAGGAAGACGACGAGCCGCATGACGTGCTGCTGTGCCTGCAGACGAAACGCAAGAAAAAAGAGGTCAATCGGATGAATATGCTCGGTGAAGATTTTTCGGTTAAAACAATGCGGCAAATGATTGACGACTTTAAAGACATCCCGGAGGCAATAGATAATACCAACAAAATTGCGGCGCTGTGCGCCGTTGACATCTCTCTTGGCCAGTACCAGCTGCCGGTATTTATTGTGCCGGCAGGGTATAAGGAGGCGGATTATTTAGAAAAGTTATGCCGAGAAGGTTTAGAGAGGCGCTACGGAGTTACTTATCAGCAGTTAGCGGCAGACAAGAGGGAACGTTTAGATTATGAGTTGGAGGTTATCAATAAAATGGGGTTTGCCTCTTATTTTTTAATCGTTGCTGATTTTGTCAATTGGGCGAAAAATAACGGCATTGTCGTTGGGCCGGGGCGGGGGAGCGCGGCCGGTTCTTTTGTCTCTTATGTATTGGGAATCACCAATTTAGACCCGCTGCAGTATGATTTGCTCTTTGAACGTTTTCTTAATCCGGAGCGCATCTGCATGCCGGATATTGATTTGGACTTTGCCGATACGCGCCGCGATGAAGTTATCCGTTACGTGGAAAATAAATACGGTAAAGACCATGTGGCGCAAATCATCACTTTTTCTACCATGGCGGCGCGGGCGGCAATCCGCGATGTCGGGCGCGTGCTTGATTACCCTTACGATTACTGCGATAAAATCGCAAAACTGATTCCGATGTTTTCCTCCATTGAAGCGGCGCTGCATCTGCCGGAATTGCGTGCCTTATACCAGCAGGAAGAAGGAGTGCGCACTATCATTGATAATGCGCGCCGCATTGAAAATGTTATCCGCCATGCCTCGGTGCATGCCTGCGGCGTGCTGATTACTAAAGAGCCGGTAACGAGGTACGCGCCGGTGCAGTATATTTCTTCTTCGGACAAAGATACGATTGTTTCCCAATATTCTTTGCATCCGGTTGAGGATTTGGGTTTGCTGAAGATGGATTTTTTAGGGTTAAAGAATTTAACTATTATTGAATCGGCGCTTAAAATTATCAAAAATACGCAAAGTTCATCGTTAGCTATTGATAATATTCCTTTGGCCGACCAAAATACTTTCGCTTTACTGCAGCGGGGAGAAACTACCGGCGTGTTTCAGTTAGAATCAAGCGGCATGAAACGTTATTTAAAGGAACTGAAGCCGACCGTTTTTGAAGATATTATCGCCATGGTAGCGCTCTACCGTCCGGGTCCGATGGAGTGGATTCCGGATTATATTGCCGGCAAGCACGGCTTAAAAAAGCCCAAGTACCTGCACCCTAAACTGGAGCCGATTTTAAATAAAACCTACGGCGTGGCTATTTATCAGGAGCAAGTGATGGAAACAGCTCGCAGTTTAGCCGGCTTTACCATGGGCGAAGCCGATGTCTTGCGCCGCGCCATCGGCAAAAAAATTCCCAAGTTGCTCGCCGAACAAAAAACTAAGTTTATCGAGGGCGGAGTGAAGAACGGCATCGCGGCCGAATTGGGAGCGGAAATATTCGCTTTTATTGAGCCCTTTGCCGGTTACGGCTTTAATCGTTCCCATGCCGCCTGTTACGCTTTAATTGGCTATCAAACCGCCTATTTAAAAGCGAACTATCCGACAGAATTCATGGCGGCGCTGCTGACGAGCGACCAGGAAGATATTGACCGGATGGCGATTGAAATTGAAGAATGCCGCCAGATGGGAATAGAAGTATTGCCGCCCGACATCAACGAATCGTTTGCTGATTTTACGGTGGTTACTAGCGGCACGGCGCAGAACGTCGCGGTTGCCGGGCAGGAATCCAGAACTATGCGCTTTGGATTGCGGGCGGTGAAAAATGTCGGCGCTCATGTCACCGCCGCCATTATCAAAGAGCGCAAAGAGCGCGGACCGTATCAAGATACGGCTGATTTTTTGCAGCGGGTGCAGGATAAGGATTTGAATAAAAAGTCGTTAGAAAGTTTAATTATGGCCGGTGCCTTTGATAAAATTGAAGAGCGGGGGAAATTATTGGCTAACTTGGAAAAAATGCTGGAATATAACCGCAACCTTACCTCGGCTAAAAACAGGGGGCAGGATAGTTTATTTTCCCTGGCGCCGGAGTTAGCGGTGCGTTCCGCCATCACGCTTGAGGATGCGCCTCAAGCAAGCAAGCGCGATATTTTGAACTGGGAGCGGACTTTGCTAGGATTATATTTGTCGGGCCATCCCTTTAACGAATACGAGGATATTTTAGGTTCAAGCATTGTGCGGCTTAAGCAATTAAATAAATCCCTGGAAGGAAAATTCGTTAACGTCGGCGGAGTAATTACCGCTATCAAAAAAGTGATCACTAAAAATAACGACAGCATGCTGTTTGTCAAAATTGAAGATAAAACCGCTAACATTGAACTGCTTGTCTTTCCTTCTTTGCTTAAAGAGGCGGCTGATGTTTGGCAGGAAGGCAGCGCGATTATTTGCCGCGGCCGAGTTTCTAATAAAGAAAATGAATTAAAACTTATTGGCGAAGTGGCAAAAAAATTAGCACCGGATAATGTCACTAGTTTAGCGGCTGAATTCTTACGGCTGAATAAATCCAATGGCTTTAGGAATAATAACAATAATATCACTCCACTATCCGCCGCGCCGGCTAAAAATTTAAAGATAAAAATTAACGATTTTAATAATGCCAAACTATTAGAAAAATTAAAACAGGAGTTGTCCGCCAGCCACGGGAGCAGCAAAGTTTATTTTTATGTTCCCGGTGGAAAGGGCATGCAGATAATTGAGACTGGTTTTAAAGTTAAGGATAGTCAGGAGTTAAGGCAGAAATTGACCGAGTTGGTAGGGAAACAAGCGATAAAATAACAAGGTATCAAGATTTAAGTTACTCAAGCAATAAGAATGAAAGTTATAAAATTTGATTTTTGTCAAGCATTAACAAATATGGCAAAGTTTGTTAAGATAAGGTTAACTATTCCATTTAAATAACAAAAAAATAAAACAACCAATATGGCTACCTCAAGACCAATCAGCATCTACCGCAAAATCGCTATTACTTTTATTGTTTTAACCCTGCTCTTAGCGGCGGTAGTAGTATATTTTTCCATTGTTAGCGTTAAAATTGTCATTATCCCTAATAAGGAGAGAACCAGCGCCAATTTTTTAGCTACGGTTAAGGACGTTAACAGCCAAGCGAGCCCGAGCGGCGCCGTGATTAACGGTTTGGTAGAAAAAATTTCCCTGGCGGCGGAATCTACTTTTAGCGCGGCGGGCAAAGAAGTCAGCAGCGCCGAAGTAGCCGGCACGGTTACTATTTATAATAAAACTAGCAGCGACCAGCCGCTTATTAAAACCACGCGCCTGCTTTCTCCCGACAACAAACTTTTCCGCTTAAAGCAAACAGTGCGCGTGCCAGCTAACGGCCAATTGGAAAAAGTGGAAGTGTATGCCGACCAGACCGCTAAAGAGATGGCGATTGCGCCGACCAAATTTATTATTCCCGGGCTCAATAAAGTTAAACAAGATTTAATTTACGCTGAAAGCGCGGCGGCGTTTGAGTACCGCGAGTTAGGCGAAACTTTAATTTCGGCCGAAGATTTGCAAAAAGCAAAAGATAGCTTGCAAAAACAATTAGCCGATAAACTGCAAGCTTTAACTGCCGCTCCCAAATATCAAAATTACGATAATGTAATCGGTAAAATAAACGAGCCGGCAATTAATTTCAATACCGCCGCTAAGTTAGGCGATAAAGTAACGGAATTTAAAATGGCGGCGGCGGCCGAAGCGGCGATAGCGGCTTTTAACACCAGCGAAATAGCGGCCTTGGCAAAACAAAAAGTTGAGGAAAGCTTGCCGGATGATAAGCAACTGGAAAGTTTTGACAAAAATAATTTTCAGTACAGCATTGAGCGGTATGACGCCGCTAAAGGCACGGCTGATTTAAAGATTGAAGTAGCGGCGCAGATGGTTTTGAAAGAAGGCACCGAAATCATTAAAGCCGACCGCTTAGTGGGATTAGACCGGCAGCAGTTAGATGATTATTTGTCGTCCTTACGCGAAGTAGCTGGTTACGAAGTTAAATTTACCCCCAACTGGATAAATAAAGTGCCGAGCTTAATCGACCATATTAAAGTGGAAATAGCAAAATAGTTATTTATTTTTTTGCATGTTTGAAAGTACTTGTTGATATTTTGTGTTATGTTATACTGAATGGGTGAGTAAGATTCAAGAAGAGCACAATTTGCCAAGAAAATTTTTATTATGTAAAAGATGCGCTAAGCCTTTGGTCAGGTATATGCAGGAATTTTTTAAATCAAGGGAAATTAAAAAATAATTTATGCAAGAGCAAGATATAAAACAAATTCAAGAAGCTGTAAGAGGAGTTGTTAAAGAAGAAGTAAATAGGAGAGTTGAAGTGTCAGAAAATGTAATCACTTCAACTATCGCTGACGGTTTTCAGGACGTGCAAAATCAGTTGAATGATCATACGATGCGCTTGAATGATCATACGATGCGTTTGGAAGAAATTAAAACAGAATTAGCAAAGCGCCCTACTATTGAAAATTTTGAAAATTGGCGGGAAAGTAAAGTGGAGCCATTAGAGCGGGATGTCGACAAACTAAAATTTTTACATAAAAACGAATGGAAAAATTTACCGGACAGCGGTACGGTTAGCAGAATTTTAGTTGGAGAAGGAATTAAAGTTAATCCTACTAAATAGTTGTAAAGCAAATTTAACAAGGCAAAAACAAGGCGATTGATGCGTTTACCAAACGTATTGTTCTAAAGAAAGAGCATCCTGCAATTCTGCGGGGCTAAGCCAAAATAATTGAGTGTCCCGCAGTATTGCGGGAAAGCTAGGTGGAATCCCGCCTTTTTACAAGGCAGGACTTGTTTCCGCGCCATATCCGTAAAAAAGCGGGACAAGCCGCGAGGTTGATAAAAGCCCCGTCCTAGTGCAGTAAAATTATTTTTGTTGCATTGGGAAGGGGTTTTTAAATTAATTTCAACTCCCAACTTCTAAATTTAAAAATTAGAGAATTGAAAATTAATATTAAACTTATGCCTAAAAAAATTGAACTAAATTTAGAGGCTTTGCGCCACAGCTTGGCGCATGTGTTGATGCAGGCGCTGGAGCGTCTATACGGCGCCATTCCGGGAGTTGGCCCGGCGATTGCAGACGGCTTTTACCATGACTTTGACGCTAAGCACCAGGTGGTAGAGGCCGATTTGGCCAAAATTGAAGCCGAGATGAAAAAAATAATTAAAGATAATTTAGCCATCAAAAAGAAAGTGATGCCGATAGCGGCCGGCATAAAATTACTGCGGGCGAAAAAATATAAATACACGTTAGAATTGGCGCAAGACTTAAAAGCGGCAAGAGAACAAGAAATATCTTTTTATGAACAAGGCGATTTTATTAATATGTGCAAGGGGCCGCATCTTAATTCTACCGGCGAAATAAACCCCGACAGCTTTAAGTTAACCAAAATCGCCGGCGCTTATTGGAAGGGTAGTGAAAAAAATAAAATGATACAGCGCATCTATGGAGTTTCGTTTGCGGCTAAAAAAGAATTGGATGAGTATTTAGCGATGCAAGCCGAAGCCGAAAAGCGCGACCACCGCAAAATTGGTCAGGAGCAGGAAATTTTTTATATTGATGAATTGGTAGGCAAAGGTTTGCCGATTTGGCTGCCCAACGGAACTATCATCAAAGAGGAGATAGAAAAACTCGCCAAAGAAATGGAAACTAAATACGGCTACAGCCGCGTTTCCACGCCGCATTTAGCGAAAGAGGAATTATATTTAAAATCAGGGCACTTGCCTTATTATCAAGCGGAAATGTATCCGGCGATGGTAACGGATGACGGAACTTACTATCTTAAGGCGATGAACTGTCCGCACCATCATCAAATTTATAAACAAAAGTTGCGCAGTTACCGCGATTTGCCTCTAAGGTTAGCTGAATACGGCACGGTATATCGCAATGAACTATCCGGCACTTTAGCCGGTTTACTGCGCGTGCGTTCACTGCAAATGAACGACGCTCACATCTACTGCCGCAAGGACCAGCTGAAAGAAGAAATTGAAAAAGTTTTGGAATTAATTTTATATTATTTTAAAATTTTTGGCTTTAATACATATTGGTTCAGATTATCGAAATGGAATCCGGCGCGCGGCGATAAATACATCGCCGAGCCGAAAAATTGGGAATACGCGGAAAAAATATTGCGCGCGGTGCTAGCAGAAAGCAAAGTTGAATTCGCGGAAGCGGAAGACGAAGCGGCTTTTTACGGACCAAAAATCGACGTCCAGTTTCGCTCCGTTGCCGGCCGGGAGGAAACAATGTCCACCATTCAATTGGATTTTGCCGCTAAGTCAAGGTTTAACTTGACTTATATTGATGCCAAGGGGAAAGAAAATAATGAGGTTTTTGTCATCCATCGCGCGCCTTTGTCCATTCATGAACGTTTGCTGGCGTTTTTAATTGAACATTATGCCGGCGTTTGGCCGGTTTGGCTTGCGCCAGTGCAAATTAAATTAGTGGCGGTCAGCGCCAAACATGTGGCGCATTGCGAGCAGTTGGCTAACGAATTGAGCGCCCATAACCTGCGCGCGCAAGTTGACTCAAGCGACGAAACGGTCAGCAATAAAATCCGCAAAGCGGTAGCGGAAAAAGTGCCCTATATGCTGGTGATTGGAGATAAAGAAATGGGCAGCAGTAAATTAAACGTGCGGGAGCGGGGAAGTAAAGATACGCGGCAAATTGCTAAAGACAAATTTATCCAAGAGGTTGTGGAAAAGATAAAGAACAAGAAATAATAACATTAATATTAAATATTGAACAGATATTTATTTATGGTATACTGTAATTACTTTCATATTCTTAATTTTTTACTTCTAACTTAATGGCCTATGCCTCTGGATGAAAAAAAATTATTACAGAAGCTGAAAGATAAAGACCGGGAAATTAATGAATTAAAACAGCTCTTAGCCGAAGCCGAGCATGAAATTAAGGAATTAAACGATTTCCACGGTTTTCAGCGGCCGCGTCCCAGCATTTGGGAAAGCGCTTTCTTAAATAAACTGATTAAGCGGGCGGCTTTTTTATTAATTATAGCGGTAATAATTTTTATTGGCGTTTATCCTTGGCTGTTCAAAGGTAAAATTTTAGACAGCCAGCAGTCGGCAACTGACCAGCAATTTAATTTACAATCCGAAACTGACAACCGCGCTGACAGTGCTATTGCTCAACAGCCGGAATCAACTAGCCAATCAACAGCGACCGCCACTCCTTCTTCTCAAGATAGCAAGCCAGTGAGTAGCGGAGAAAATGTTACTAAGCCGAGTAAGGTGTTAATCGTAAAATCAGACTTGGGCTGGCTGAATGTCCGCACCGAACCGAGCGTGGAAAACGGAAAAATTATCAAGAAAATAAATAGCGAAGAAGAAATTGAATGGCTGGAAAAAACTGACAATAATTGGTACAAAGTAAAGTTAGACGCGGAAGGGCACACTGGTTATGTGTCGGGAGAATACGTAGAAATTAAGTAACAAGTTTCAAGGCTTACAAGTAGAGACGCGCCATGGCGCGTCTTTCTTTTTATTGATAATTCAGCAATAATATGATAGGGTTTTGATATGAAAAAGAACAAAAGCAATAAATTATTAGTGATTTTAGGGCCGACAGCTTCGGGTAAAACTAAATTAGCGGTTAAACTGGCGGCGAAGTTAAGCGGCGAAATAGTCAGCGCCGACAGCCGGCAAGTTTACAAAGGAATGGACATAGGAACAGGAAAAGATTTGAAAGATTATTTTATTAGAATTCCAAACATTAAAATACCATATCACTTAATAGACATTGTTTCTCCGAAGACAGAGTTTAATTTGGCGAAATATTTAAAGCTGGCAACCGAAGCGATTGCGGATATTCAGGCGCGGGGGAAATTACCGATTTTAGTCGGCGGCACCGGATTATATTTGCAGGCGGTGGTAGAGGGGTATAATTTAGGCGGCTTAAAGTCGGATAAAAAATTGCGGGCGAGTTTAGAGAAAAAATCAATTAGCCAGTTGCAGAAATTATTGCACCAGTTAGACAAGAGCTATAATGGCGATTTAACCAATAAACGTCATTTAATTCGTTATATTGAAATGGTTAAGCAGACAAAATTGCCGTTAAAAAAACTACTTACTACTAGCGGCAGCAAGTATGATTGTTTGATTTTAGGAATAAATTTGCCGCGCGCGGAAGTAAATAAACGGATTGATAGAAGATTAATTGACAGAATTGAAAAACAGGGGATGATTGAAGAAGTTGAAAGACTGCATCAAGAGGGCGTAAGCTGGCAACGGCTGGAAAATTTTGGTTTAGAATATAAATTTGTCAGCCAATATTTGCAGGGGAAAATGGATAAAGAAGAGATGATTGCCAAATTAGCCGTCGCGAGTCATCAATTTGCCAAGCGGCAAATGACTTGGTTTAGGCGCTGGGAGCGGCAGGGGAGAGAGATCAAATGGATAAAAAATTATCAAGAAGCCAAGGTATTAGTTAAAGATTGGATAAGGCAAACCAGATATTAATTATTATTTAAAAAAAGGCAGGCGAATGTTAATTATTCGCCTGCAAAGGATCAATGCCTTCTAAATTTGGCATGGGCATTCTCCTAAAGTATTTCTGTTAGACTGAAGTTTTTACCACAATAGGCACATTCGAATGGCCGGGAATTAAAGCCGGTATTGATAAAACGCGGCTTAATTCCGGGCTCTCCCGAAGTGGTAATGCAGGCTTGGTTGCCGCATCTGCCAATGCCAGTAATAATGCGAGGATCTTGATTGACTGTAAATTTTCGGAAGGCATCTTCTTGCATTACATTGAAAGTGGCGTCAGGGCATAAGCCAGCCACCATCCCCATTGCTTCCTCCGAAAGAAATTGACCATGCAAAATCAGCAGATCTTTTCGCCTGTCCCGCCTTTGGGGATTAAAAGGCGTAACATTTGAAACCGCTACAATATCGCGGGGTAAAATCGCGCCAGTAACTAGCAACATGCTTTGGATTAGGCGAGCTGTCCCTTCCTCCAATTTATCAATTACAGTCCCATCCGAAACTGGAACAAAAAAATCAGGATGCTTGTCTTTTTGCCGGTTCAGCGCTTGTGCCAACGGCACGGGGTCATTTATTTGTATTAGCGTTGCATTTCCTTTTGGCAGGTGGGCCGTCATCATTTGTCGATTGTCCCAGCCCATCTGTAGCAGAAACATTCTGGCGGCAAAGCCGTACCACTCTTGCTGCAAAACAACTACTCGCGGGTCACCTCGTACTTCAAAGGATATTTCTTCCACCCGGCTGTCAATGGGCAGAGGGTGCATAATAATTGCCGTATCCTTCAGAGTTTTAAGAAATTTTTTATTGATTTGGAATTTTTTGCATATTCTTAGAAACTCTAAAAAAGTGGCTGGATTTTCTTCACGCTCGGCTTGCCAGCGGGTAGCGCAAATTACATCGCAGTCTTTAAGCAGTTCCATATCATCGCCTTCTTCAAAGTTAGAGAAGAGGCGGGTAAAATGGCGTGGAATCCGGACATTATCCGGCGAAACACAAACTACCGAGATATTTTGGCGCATGCTTAAAGCTCTTAATAAAGATTTTACTACCCGGCTTTTTAACATATCGCCTATGAAGCCAATCTTAAAGTCATCCAGCCGTCCTAATTCTTTCTGAATCGTCACTAAATCCAAAATTGTTTGGGTAGGATGTTCGTTAGTGCCATCTCCCATATTTTGGATAGACACTTCTTGGCCAGACCGGTCAAATTCTTCCGCTAGCCACTGGTGTACACCTTCAACTTTAGTGCGCATCGCGATTACGCAAGCATTATAGTTTGCCCAGGTCAGAGCGGTATCGAGCCAGCTTTCCCATTTATTAAGAGAGCTGCAATTCATAGTATCTAATTGATATGCCCAACCAAGGCAACGAGCCGCTTCTTGGTACGAGCCGGCTGTGCGAGTACTATTTTCTCCCGAAAAAATCAGCGCTTTTCTCTTGGGATGGGGAGAGAAACTGGGACTTTTTGCCTCTGCAATCATTTCCAAACAGCCGGGGATTATGTAGCCATACAACTGCTCAAAAGTAAGCGCCCCTATTTTTGTCAAGTGCTTTACTGACATGATGTTTTCCTTTCTTAAACCCTCAAGATATTAACTATTTCGCCCTCAACTATTTTCGCTCCTTTCCCTCAACCTAAAAGATCGAAATGTTTTTTTAAATGAACTACTTAAAAAAATACCCCTCCGTTTAGGAGAGGTATTTTTTTGAATAGCCATTCAATAGAAAAAATAAAATAGCCCGGTTTTTATTGTTTATTTTATAGTAGTGGTTTTGTTTTTTTTGGCTCATAGCTTCTACTCCTTATTCTATAGTATCAGTGGCTACTCTGTCAAATATAACATTTTTTAGCTAATTTTAAATAAAAATTTTTTTATTGTGGATAATTTTATTTTAATTTTTTTTCTAGCATTTCCCGCGCCTGCTGCGGATTTGCCTTGCCTTTACTCGCGGACATTACCTTACCCACTAAAAACTGCAAAGCATTAATTTTACCTTTTTTATATTCAGTAACCGCTTTTCCATTGCTGGCAATAACTTTAGTAACAACATCTTCCAATTCGCTTGCGTCTTCCATTTGCGCCAATCCCTTTGCCGCCATAATGTCGGACGGGTCGCCACCACGCGCAAACATTTCCTTAAAGATAATTTGCGCTGCGGTGGAGTTTATTTTATTGTCATAAACTAAAGCAATAAACTCACCAAAATTTTCCGGCGTGATTTTTAAATTTTTAATGCCGACTTTAGTTTCATTAAAATATTTAAACAATTCCGTGCCAATCCAATTGCCGGTCAGTTTTGCTAACTTAGCGTGCGCCGTTTCCCAGTTATGCCCGTTAGTTTCCACCCAGGCGCGCAGTTCCGAAATTACTTTTTCCGCGTAATCGGCGACCGCTTTATCTTCGGTCAAAACCGCGGCATCATAATCGGAAAAGCCGTATTCGCGCCGGAAACGTTCTTTTTTAACTAACGGCCATTCAACTAAATCCGCTTTAATTTTTTCCAGCCAAGCCGCATCAATTTTCAGAGGAGAAACATCCGGGTCAGGGAAGTAGCGATAATCGTGCGCTTCTTCTTTGGAGCGTTGGCTTTCGGTTGTGCCGCGAGCATCATTCCAGCCGCGCGTTTCCTGCCTTAATTTCTCGCCCTTTTTTAGCGCTTCTGCTTGCCGTTTAATTTCATAGGCAGCCGCTTTCTCTACCGAACGAAAAGAATTAATATTTTTGATTTCCACCTTCGGGTTAAGTTGATATTTGCCAACCGCAATAATGCCTTTGCCTTTGGCATATTTCCATCGGCCGCGCTCCTGCAAGCTTAAATTAACTTCGCAGCGCATTTGTCCTTTTTCCATGTCCGCCTCGGAAATTTCCAGATAGCGCAGAATCTGCTGGTAGCTTTGGCAGAATTTTTTTGCTTCCGCGGCGGTTGTGATAACCGGTTCGGTTACTATTTCCATTAACGGCGCGCCGGCGCGGTTAAAATCCGCCAAAGAATAATTTTTACCGGCCGGGTGCAGCAGTTTGCCCGTATCTTCTTCTAAATGAATGCGCGTTATTTTAATCGGCCGGCCGTCAATTTCCAGCGCTCCGTCATGGCAAAGCGGCAAATCATATTGGGAAATTTGATACGCTTTGGGCAGGTCGGGATAAAAATAGTGCTTCCGGTCAAATTTAGAATAGCCGTTAATTTTGCAGTTTAGAGCTAAACCAGTTAAAATTGTCCATTCAATTGCCTGTTTATTCGCAACCGGCAAAGTGCCCGGGTGCCCCAGACAAATTGGGCAAACGGTAGTGTTTGGTTCTTTGTTTAAGTCTTCGTTTAAATTAGCGCAACGGCAAAACATTTTGCTCTTAGTATTGAGCTGAACGTGTATTTCCAAGCCGATGATAACGTCGTAAGACATAAAAGCATTCACCCTGTGTAGTATAGCAAGCTACTACACGGGGTAAAACATTAAAACAAGAAAGCATAAAACTAATACTAATATTATCTTAACGAAGATGGGGTAAAAAAACAAGAGTTGACTCTAGTCATATTTTAAGATAAGTTAAAAGCACGACTTAGAAAAATAAACGCTCTTTTTAGGAGAACAATTATGAATAAATCTACTTTAATTGTTGTTGATTTTGACGACACTTTAATTTCGTCTGCTCTTACTTTAATCCCTTTTTATCAGCGCATTCTGAAGGAGCGGTGTTTTGGTTTCGTTGAGGCGCAAAGCTGGCGGGATAATTGGGGCAAAATTTTAGAAGAAGTTGTTGCCGCTTGCTATCCTCATTTGGATGCGAAACAAGTTGAACGGGCTTGCAGTCATATTCGTCAAGGAGCTAAAACTTTTAAAGTGCCATCAGTTATCGGAGGGCCATCAGCCATTGATCTTTTGCGGCAGCAGTTTCGCCTCGGCTTATTAACTTCCCGCGGGCATTTTACCGAAGAGCTTTTGGCTAGCGCCGGCTACTCGCTACAACACTTTAATTTTATTATAACTCAACAAAACGGAACGCCGGCTAAGCCGGAAAAACAAGCCGCCGACCCTATTTTTTATTGGACGCAAAACAATGATGTTGCGGAGTGGATTTATGTTGGCGACAGCTTGATTGACCTGGAATTTGCCAAAAATGTTGGCGTGCCGTTTTTCGCCGTTACTACCGGCTTAACTGATGCCCAAGCATTTTTAACGGCCGGACAGCCAGCGGAATTAATTTTTTCCAGCATTGTGGAAGCGGCTGATTATTTGTTAAAGGAAGAAATTATTACCTGCCCGGGATGCAGGGGATGTGAAGAATGTCGCCAAAATAGCAACAGAGTTAAATTTTAAGGACTAAAATGATCCGCTGCTGCCAAACCCACCACTATTTCTTTCCGTTGTATCCAATTCGCCGGACTCTTTGAGCTCCGGCGTTTCTATTTTTTGAATTAAAATTTGGGCGATTTTTTGGCCTTTGGCGATATGAAAAATATCGCCGGAGAGATTGATAACAACTACTTTTATTTCGCCGCGATAAGTTGAATCAATAACTCCGCCGGCCGTTTTTAGCCCTTGAGCAGCTAAGCCGCTTTTGTCCCAAATTAAACCAGCGTAGCCCTCCGGAATAGCGGCCGCTATTCCTGTGTCAATAGCCACTATTTCCTGTTCATAGAGCGTATAGTTATCATCAGCGTATAAATCAAATCCGGCATCGCCCGCATGGGCGCGAGTGGGAAGCTTTGCTTCCGGGGTCAATTTTTGCACCGGCATTATTAATTCGGGGGCAAACTTTAACGTTGGTTCTGGAATTTTTTCTTCCAGCTGGATAAAGCGGGGATTGGCGCCACTATGGTTATTGGTTGAAACTAGAGGGTTGATAATAGTAGTGGCATTGGAAGCGGGAGATAACTTATCCGCACTGGCTTGTTGCGGATAGGCCTGTTTAATAATTTTCTCCAGGTCATAATTATCATCAGCGCCCGGGGTAAATTTTTTTACTTTGTCCCAAATCGCTTGCTGAACTTGCCCAATAGTTTGGTTGGCGTTGATAATCTGCCAATTCCTTTCTTCGGCAAGGCGCAGATGAATTAGCCGGACATTATTGGTTAAGGTTTCATTTTGCTCATGCCGGTGGTTTGTTTCTACGCCCCCCGCAAAGCGGTTGCCGTCTAATAAAATGGCCAAGTCTTCTTTGATTGCCTGGGAATTAATAAATTTTAAAAATTGTTCATCCGCGCCCGCGCCGATCCCCCAAGCCAAACCAGTGCCAATATAATCTTCCGCCACAATATAAATTCCGTCCGCTAATTTTTTTTGCAAGGTCGTTTCATATTGGCTGCGGTTAAGAGTGTAAATAATTTGGGCTTCGCGCGGGGTTAATTTATGGAAATTGCCTTGGCGCAAATAATCGTTAATTAGAGTGCCGGAAGGCGCTAAATCATAAATAGGGTATTTGATGTATTCTGCCCGTAAACCT
>CAYHIM010000004.1:0-24425 GCA_964356665.1 uncultured Gammaproteobacteria bacterium | reverse complement strand
CAAGCATTAATAAACGCCGGTTTTTAAAAACAGCCGGCACTTCATCGGCGATAATTTGCTCCGCTAAATAATTAATTAAGGATTTTTTGCCTGCGCCGTTTTCTCCCACTAATACCACCGAGCGTTTCCCTTCGCTAAAAGCCTTGAATAACTCTTCTAATTCCTGCTTCCGGTCAACGAAAACCGGCGCCTTAGCAGTCAGCGCTTGCCGCATTAAATCAAAACAAAAATGATTTAAAATCGGCGTCGCCACTGCCGTGGTCATCATTGCTAATTTTGATTGTAAATTTATCTTTTTATTTTTCTGCCCATAATGCCCCTGCCGCAAATAGCGTTCGCTGAACAAAAGCCACTGCGTTGAATTTTGAATTTGTGCCGGCGTTATTTCTAACTCCGCTAATGTTTCCCGCAGTAATCTGTCCGCGCTCACTAAAGGACCGACTAAATCTAACATCTCAACGTAATAATGTTTATTGTCCCGCGCCGCTACATACGCCTCAATCAAAGCCTGTTTTAATTCCTTGCTTAAAACGGGCGTTAGCTCCTGGCCGTCTTCGCCTCCAGCCGGAATTTTCTGCAAGGTCTGCTCTAATTTAGGGCTAATTTTTCCTCGATAAATATTTAAACGAGCAAAAATGGCGCCTGCTCTTTTTAACTCAATATTTTTTCCTTTCTCGCTATATTCGTTAACCGCGGTAAGCAACAGATGCGCTGGAGTCAATTCGGAATGTTTGAGTTGCATTGCCAAAGCATAAGCCTTTTCCAGTAACGGCAATAATTCGTAACGATAGGAGCGAGCGACATCAATTTTAGCGGCTACAGACTTCAGCTCCCGCCAATTGTTAGGAATTACTTGCGGCTGTTTTTCCTGCCATGCTTGCTGGCGATAGGTTAAAATTTTAACTGGCGGGTGCTTTTCCCGCCGGCGCTGGAAGCGGTACCAACTGAAGCTAAGGAATAATAAGCCAACCCAAAAATATAAAATTAAACCATGTTTCCCGCCCCAAAAACTAACTAACGTGCCAAAATAAATTTTATGATTTGCCGCGACGGCGTTTTGGTTAAGCCACCAGCCAAGCGAAATAATCCCGCCCGCGCCCGCGATTAAAAAAATTATGTCTAAAACATAATCAAAAATAAGCTGGCTTTGGCGCACGATTATTTTTGCCGGCGTCAGATCATAACCCCAGTACAAAAAATCGTTTTTAATAAACGTACCCAAACCAATGCCGCCGCATTCGTTGCAAACTAATCTTTGTATTTTCTTGTCCGCCGCAGCTTTAACGAAGGCGGAGCCAACGCCGTTGCATTTAGGGCAAGTGACGAATTGGGAAGATAAATTTGACATGAAAAATATTATGCCGCGCTGTTATGCCTTTATCCCCACACCTTCTTAGTGTGGGGATTTATTGTACTATTTTGCCGACTATGCCTTCTTTGCCTATCAGACCAAATCTAATGCTGTCTAAACTGCCTTCCGCTTGATTGCCTAAGATTAAATAAGCATTAGCCGGAATTACGCCCTGATAATCATTAATATATAACTCAAGCATTCTCTGCCGGCCTTCCGGCAGTTCGTAGGTTTGGCCGGTAGAATTTTTAGCTGCTTGGCTGTTGATGATAATATTATAATTTCCCCGCTGATTTTTGGCTAAATTAAAAGTATCGCCGGGCAGGCCGCGCGCGATTTTAATGATTAGTTCCGACTGACCGGAATAATTGTAAGCGACAATATCGCCGCGCCGGAGCGGGTTGCAATTATAAAATCCCTTTAATAACCTAACCGTCTGCCCTTCCTCAATCAGACCGGCTAATGACTGACCCCGCACAATTTGTTCGCTCGTTTCGGTAACGCAGCTTAAATTAAAGTTACCTTGATTAGTAAAATAAAATATTGCTCCGATTGTGATAATAACTATGGCGCCAAAAATAAAAAATTTCTTCATATATCTATTATAACACAAAAATTCCCGCCAACCAATATCGGCGGGATGAAACAAAGAAACAAGCCCAAATAGGACTTGAGTATTAGAAATCCAAACTATTTCAAATTATCTCAAATTATTCCAAATCAATGTCAAAATCCAAAATTAAAAACTTTGACATTTGAAATTTAGATTTGGTTTGGAACAATTTGGAATAATTTGGGTTTTGTAATTTATCTTTCTAACTTTCTTAACTCCTCAAACACCCTCTTTTCTTCCCTGCTTAATTTTGTTGGAATCTTAACTTTGACTGTTACTAAATGGTCGCCGCGGCTGCGGTTGTTTAAAATATAAGCGCCGCGGCTGCGTAATTTAAACACCGTGCCGGATTGGGTGCCAGCCGGAATTTTTAACGTTAATTCGCCGTCAACCGTTAAAACCGGAATTTTGTCTCCGAGTACCGTTTGGGCGATGGAAATTTCCGCCGTTGATAAAATGTCATCGCCGGCGCGTTCAAAATTTTTATCTGATTTAACCCTAATTCTGATATACAAATCTCCGGCCGTTCCGCCGTTAATTGCCGCCTCCCCTTGCCCGTTTAGTTTTATGGTCTGGCCGTTATCAATGCCGGCGGGAATCTTTATCTGCAAATTAACCGCATCTTTTTGCAAGCCATTGCCGCCGCAGCGCGAACATTTTTTGCTGGCGCGTTTACCTTCACCGCCGCAGTCAGGACAGGTGCTTTGTGTTTGAAAAGTTCCTAAAATAGTGCGCTGGACTTGCATTACATAGCCCGCGCCTTTGCAGGTTTTACAAGTTTCAATCGGCGTGCCCGGTTCGGCGCCATTGCCTCGGCAATGCTCACAAATAATTGTCTTATATAAACTAATATCTTTAGTGGTACCAAAAATTGCCTCTTTAAAATCAATTGTCAATTCGGTTTGAATGTCAGTACCGCGCCGCGCTCGGCGGCGGCGGGAACCGCTGCCGCCCAAATTGAAACCAAACATTTCGCCAATGTCGCCAAAAATATCGCCTATGTCGCCAAAATCAATATTGATATTTCCACTGTTAAACCCGCCAAAACCTGCTTGTTCGCCTTGGGCGGACGCCGCGCGCATAAAATCTTCCCAACTCATGCCGGTACCGCCAAATCCCGCGCCCGCGAACGCCGCATCACCGAACTGATCGTATTTTTTGCGTTTTTCTTCGTTGCCGACAATTTGGTACGCTTCGTTTATTTCTTTAAATTTTTCCGCGTTCCCTCCGGCTTTATCCGGATGAAATTCATGCGCTTTTTTGCGGAAGGCTTTTTTTATTTCTTCCTGTGAAGAGTTTTTATCCACGCCAAGTATTTTATAGTAATCTTTGGACATAATTTATTATATAAAACAAAGCAACCAACCTTTTTAAATTAAGGGGGAGACAAATGCAGCTGTCTCCCCGCTAATGAAATTACTAAACTCCAATTGCCTGCCGATAATCGTCTCTCATATACTCTATCGGCGTTGGAAATTGACCGTTAAAACATGCTTGGCAGAAAGAACCCGGGCACCTGCCTGTGCATTTACTAACAGCCTCCCCCTGATCTTGAGTTGATAAATAAACAGTTTGCCGGACACCTAAATTATGGCTCAACTCTTCCACATCCTGACCGGCTTGGTTATAAGCTAATTCTTCCCGACTGGTGATTCTAATACCATAAAAACAGGGATTAATAATCGGCGCCGAGGCAATCAAAACCAGTATGTCTTTGATTAACCCTGGGTTAAATGCCTTGAGCAACCTAATAATAAATTTCATGGTATTGCCTCTAACAATGGAATCATCAACAATGCCTGCGCGCCGGTCGATAAGAGCGCCTGGTAAAAAACTGAATTTGCGCAAAATATGTAAAACTAATTCCTCCATTTCTCCTTCCGCCGCATTGCGAATTACTCCAGTCGGAGCGATAAATGTTCTGCCTGACCCTTCATTACGAATAATGGCATTTTCCAGCGGCAACCCGATCGCATTGGCTAACCCTATGCCATGAATCGTTGCCGAATTGGGAATCGGACAAAGCGCATCTATTTCATTCTCCAGCCAAGGATTCTTAACCGCAAGCATTTTGCCCAGTTCTCGGCGGATTTGCCAAACATATGCTTCACTGCCGTCTAATGTCTCCACCCGGCTACAGGGATGGGCGAAATATATATGTTCAAAGATGCAAAACTTCCACGGAAAATTTTGCCAAAGGGCCGGACGATAAGAATGTAAGCCGTCTTCATCCGCCACTATAATTTCGCCTGGTTCAACAAATCTTTCAAATTCAGCGCCGATTCCATTCAGCGCTACGCTTTCGGAAGCAAAAATATAACTGCCATTGTAACGTCCGAAGCATAAAGGCCGAAAGCCATATGGATCCCGTACCGCTACCAGGCTTATTTTTCCCTGACAGCTGCGATGAACAAATAGTAGAGAAAAAGCGCCGTGCAAAGTTCCGAGTGCTTGAAAAATTCGCTCTTCAATTGGCTTATTTTGGTCAGTGCCTTCAAAATTTTTTAAAGGCAGCTCGCTGTCGCTAGTTGTTTCCATCATGCCAACTAAAGGATCAGTAAAATTACCGTTATGGGCAATCGTTAAAAATTCAACGTGTCCGTTTTGAACGTATCGCCGCGTAAAAGGCTGACGATTTGTCTTATCTTGAGCGCCGCCGGTAGTGGCGTATTTATTCTGCAACACCCCGGTGATGCCTGGCGTCAGCCTTTGGATGCGCGATTCGGTAAATACTTCTCCGATGCGGCCGCTTTTTTTTACTTCCAATGGCTCTCCTTTAGCCGGATAAACTACTGCCCCGGCACTGTCATGACCGCGATTTTGTTGCCGGATTGCTCCGGCGACTAAAGGTAAAATTACACTCTTGATATTATAACCGCCGATTATTCCGCACATTGCCTTTTCCTTTCTTTTTCCCTTAACCAAAAATTAAAAGAACGGTTTCCTTACTCTGCTTTCATCTTATCTTAACTAAAAATAATAAGCAATTTATTTTTTCTCATCCACGACTTCCCCTTCCACTGGTTCGTCTTTTTTCTTTTCTCCGCCATTCTGCCCTGCTTGGCTCGCCGAAGCGCCTTGCGCGGACGCGGCTTGGTACATCGCCGCGCCAATTTTTTGCGCCACAGAATTTAATTCTTCCATTGCCTTTTTGATTGCATTAATGTCGGCTGCGTCTTTCACCTTTTTTAACGCTTCCACTTTATCTTCTAATTCTTTTTTATCTTCCGGTTTAATTTTGCTTGCCCCGCCTTCATGGCTAGGGTCGCTGGCGTCTTTAATTAATTTTTCGGCTGCAAAAATAACAGCGTCCGCTTGATTTTTAATTTCCACTTGCTCTTTTTTCTGCTTGTCTTCCGCCGCGTGCAATTCGGCTTCTTGGCGCATTTTTTCTATTTCTTCTTTAGACAGCCCGGAGGAAGAAGTAATGGTGATGTGCTGCTCCTTGCCGGTGGCTTTGTCTTTGGCTTTAACGTTTAAAATGCCGTTGGCGTCAATGTCAAAAGTTACTTCCACCTGCGGGACTCCACGAGGAGCCGGCGGCATGCCGTCCAAAATAAAGCGGCCCAAGGTTTTATTGTCGCCCGCCATCGGCCGTTCGCCCTGTAGCACGTGAATTTCAACCGATGTCTGGCTGTCCGCCGCGGTAGAAAAAACCTGCGACTTGGAAGTAGGGATAGTGGTATTGCGCTCAATCAAAGCCGTAGCTACGCCGCCCAAAGTTTCAATGCCCAAAGTCAACGGCGTTACATCCAGCAGCAAAATATCTTTTACTTCGCCCTGTAAAACTCCCGCTTGCACGGCCGCGCCTAACGCAACCACCTCGTCCGGATTAACGGAAATGTTTGGTTTGCGTTTAAAAAATTCTTCCACTTTTTTTATCACCAGCGGCATTCTGGTCTGGCCGCCGACTAAAATCACCTCTTCAATATTTTCCACTTTTATCTTGGCATCGGCGAGCGCTTTGCGGCAGGGCTCCATTGTTTGTTCCACCAAATCCCCTACCAGTTCTTCCAATTTCGCGCGCGTGAGTTTCATTACCAAATGCTTCGGCCCTTCCGCGTCGGAAGTGATAAAGGGCTGGTTTATTTCCGACTCCGCCGTGGTGGATAATTCAATTTTGGCTTTTTCCGCCGCCTCTTTGATGCGCTGTAGGGCTAAAGTATCTTTGGACAAATCAATGCCCTGCTCTTTTTTAAAGTCTGCGACGATGTAGTCAATAATCCGTTTATCAAAATCTTCGCCGCCCAAGTGCGTGTCGCCGTTGGTGGCTTTTACTTCCACCGTGTCGTCGCCGATGTCTAAAACCGACACGTCAAAAGTGCCGCCGCCCAGATCATAGACCACTACCTGCTGTCCTTTTTTCTTGTCAAACCCGTAAGCCAGCGCGGCCGCGGTTGGTTCGTTGATAATGCGCTTTACTTCCAAACCCGCGATTTTACCGGCGTCTTTGGTGGCTTGCCTTTGCGAGTCGTCAAAATAAGCCGGCACCGTAATAATAGCTTCGGTTATTTTTTCACCCAGCTTTTCTTCGGCGTCCGCTTTTAATTTCTGCAAAATCATTGCCGAGACTTCCTGCGGGCTGTATTCTTTGCCCTGCATTACGACTTTTACGCCTTCCCCGCTTTGTACAATTTTATATGGGTAAGATTTAATATCGCGCTGGACTTCCGCGTCAGAAAATTTCCGGCCGATCAAGCGCTTTACCGCCGTAATCGTATTTTCGTGGTTAGTTACCGCTTGCCGTTTGGCGATCTGGCCGATAAGCCGCTCGCCGGTTTTGGACACGGCGACAACGGAAGGAGTCGTCCGGTTCCCTTCCTTATTCTCTAAAATTTTCGGCTGGCCACCTTCCATAATGGCAGTGGCGGAGTTGGTTGTGCCGAGGTCAATGCCTAAGATTTTTGACATATATTTTTCCTTCTGTCATTCCCGCGTAGGCGGGAATCCAGTAATTATTTTAATTGTCTAATATTTTTATAATATTTATTTAGATCATTTTCCCAATTTTTAGGATACAAATCTTTACTAGTTTTTGTTATTTCAAGCCAAAAATTTCTCAATCCGACATCTTTATGTTTTTCCCCATCTCTTCTTAACTTTTCACCAAAATATATATGTGAAGATTTAAGAAGAATTTTATTTACTACTTTACTTGGAACAATCCAAAAATCTGGATCTTTTTTAAATTCATTTAGACGAACAAAAGCATAATAAAAATCATCTGTGCCACCATTTTCATCTTTATCAGAAAGAGGAAACCTTTGAATATTTAAATCAAATCTACTTTTCACTGAAATCTTTATTGCTTTGCCTCTTGGATTTATTGCTAAAATGTCATATCTTTCAGCTCTACCTAATGTTATTGTTGTTATAAAATTCTCTGCCGACAGTCTTGACGCCATATAATATTCACCGGCATTTCCAATATTTTGTTTTGAATTTTTTTTCATTTTGCTTTTTTAATTTTCAATATTTATTATTTGCATTTAATATCCAATATCCTAATATCTTTCACGGGATTGCTTCGTCGTCGCAGACTCCTCCTCGCAATGACAAAATGTTACGTGTTATGTGTTATGTGTTATGCGTATATACAACCACTTTCGCTGGCTGGATAACTTTATCATGCAACTTATAACCAATCTTCATTACTCTAGCCACTTTGTTAATTAATTTTTTATCGTCCGTTTCTACTTTTTCCACCGCTTCGTGTTCGGCCGGATTAAATGCTTCATCAACTGGATTAATAATAGTCACGCCGTTGTCTTTTAAAATACTTTCAAATTGCTTAACCACGTGCTTAATACCCTTTAACCAGGCGTCATGGTTATTTTCATCAGCGTGTTCCAATGAAGTTTTTAAATTCTCATAGACCGGCAATATTTCCATCAACAGCGCCCCATTGGCAAATTTTACGAACTCCGCTTTTTCTTTGGCGGTTTCTTTCTGCAAATTATGATAATCCGCCAGTGCGCGCTTCCATTTATACTCTAAATCTTTGATAGTTTCGTTTAAGTCCTCTTTGGCAGATGTAGAGGTTTCTGTTTGTTTTTCTTGATCTTCGGTGTTTTGTTTGTCGTCCATAGAGTAAATTTTTAATTTTGTAATTTTGTAATTTTTAAAAATTAGAATTTATTTAAAAATTAATTATTTTAAATTGTTTTTGATATATTCCACCAGCCCCAAGCACCTGTCATAGTCCATCCGCGCCGGGCCAATGATGCCGAACATCCCGTACTCGCTGTTATGTTGGTACTTAGTAATTACGGCTCCGCAAAATGAGCCGAACGGATTATCATCGCCGATTAAAATCCGCGGCTCGGTTGTGGTTTGGGAGTATAATGTATCAATAATATCTTCCATTTGGTCAATGACATGAGAAATATCAATTATATTGTGCGCCGGCGCGAACTCCGGCTGTGACAGCAAATTAGAAATGCCGGTGTAATATAAATCGTTGCGATTGAACGCCCAAAAAACCGCTAGTCCCACTATGTCGGCTAAATTTTTGGCCGCTTGTTTCAGTGATGCTTGTTCACCGCTGTTTACTTTATTAAAATCTTTGGCGTCTTTTGCCCCCGGCTGTTTGGCTGATGAAAAATTATTAATATAAAAATGGTAGGCTTTAACTGTCGGCACGCGCCCGGCGGAAGTATGCGGCTGATAGATATAGTTATTATCTTCTAAAACTGCCATCTCGTTGCGCACGGTGGCGGAACTGTAAGGTAATTTATATTTTTCCACGAGCCAAGAAGAGCTGATTGGTTCAGCCGTTTTAACGTATTCTTTAATAATAATTTTGAGCAGTTCTTGCTGACGTTCCTGCATATATTATCAGTATAAAAAATTAGCACTCCCTTGTCAAGAGTGCTAATAATATAATCGTTATTTTTATGTTTTAATGCTCTTGTGTTTTAAAATACCACTCTAATACCCTTTTCGCAACCGGCAAGGCCGCGGCCGTAGTTTCGCCGCCTTCTTCAATTAAAATAGTAATGACTAACTCCGGCTGTTCGTAGGGCGCAAAGCCGGTAAACCAAGAATGGGGCTTTTTGTCAGAATCGTTTGACCATTGGGCAGTGCCGGTTTTACCAGCGACAGCGACCGGCAAAAAATCAAGACTACCGCAACTGCCGTAAGTTACGCAATCTCGCATTCCTTGCCGGACAAGCTCAATATTTTTTGGCTCAATAAAATCGTAACGCAATATTTTTGGCTCTATCGTCTTTACCGTCTCATCCTGGCTATTCAACAATTCGGTAACCAAATGGGGCTGGTATAAAACGCCGCTGTTAGCGAACACCGCCGTGTACGCCGCTACCTGCACGGGCGTGGCGGTAATATCGCCTTGACCAATGGCTAAATGATAAGTATCGCCGATGTACCATGGCTCTTTTTTTACGCTTTCTTTCCATTCCTTTGAAGGTAAAAACCCTCCGGCTTCGCCAGGCAAATCTATCCCCAGCGGCTGACCTAAACCAAACAGGCGGGCGTAATCGGTAATGCGCTGCACTCCTAAACCGGTAAAATCATTATATCCCCCGCCCAAATAGTAAAAATAAGTATTGACTGACCAAGCCAGCGCTTTGCGGATATCCGTCAGGCCATGACCGCCCGCTTTCCAATCAGGGAAAAACCAGTCTTTTATCTGCAGCCCGCCGGTACTATTAATGTGCGTATTGGCAGTGACGATATTTTCCTCTAGCGCGGCTGACGCCACTACCGGCTTAAAGGTGGAGCCAGTGGGAAATTCGCCGCTGATTGCCCGATTAAATAAGGGCTGGTTAGGGTCATTAATCAACTGCTGGTAAATTTCCGGACTAATTTTTTGGGCAAAATCATTGCTGTTGAAACTGGGCAGGCTGACTAACGCCATTACCTCGCCGTTGTTGGGATTAAGAGCGACCGCTGCCGCTTTCTTCGCCCCGATGGCTGTTAGTTGCGCCAATAATTCTTGTTCTAACTTGGCTTGTAAGGCGCTGTTAATCGCTAATACTAAATTATATCCGTCCTCTTTTTTTAATTCATTAATGATCCGTTTTTCTTTTCCTAAGGCGTCCACTTCAATATATTTTTCTCCATACCGCCCTTTTAACTCCTGTTCCCAAAATTTTTCCAACCCGGTTTTGCCTAAATAATCGGTCAAGGCATATTCTGGTTGATGTTTTTCATATTCTTCGGAAGTAATGATGCCGGTATAACCTAAAATATGAGAGCTGGAAAGACTGGGCAATTGGTATTGCCGGCGGGAAGTTAATCCGACCGTTATTCCCGGCAAATCTTGAGTCGCTAACAGCAAGCGCATCGCTTGTTGGTAATTAATTTTATCCGCCACTATCTGCGGCTGGTAAGCGGCTAAAGCATCCTGTCGGTACTGCATTAATAAATAATCCAGATCAGTGGCGGCTTCCTCCCCTAAAATATCGCCGATAATTTTAACGGCGGCGGCGCTGCTTGTCCCCTCTTCGGCGCCCGCGAGCACATCCGCCGGAATAACCTGCAGATAAAATACCGGCAAATTATCAACTAAAATATGCCGCTTTGAATCATAAATAACCCCGCGGTCGGCAATGATTCTTTGCTGACGGATGCGATTATATTGAGCCAGTTCTTGATAATGTTGGCCTTGATGAAGTTGCAGCCAAGCAGTTTTACCTAATAATAACACAAAAGCGGCGACAATGATTATCAGCAGCCAATTTATTTTGGGTAAAGAAATATTGCGCCCAATTTTTTCGCCGGCAGTTTCCGCCTCTCTTTCGCCCAGCATTCCTTCTTCGGTCCAGCGCAGACGATAGCCGGCCGCTAATTTAGCGTCAGCCAGCTGATCGTATCTAGCGGCAAACAAACTATCGCGTTTGTTGTGTTTGTTGCTATATATTTTTTTCATAATTACTCAACTGCCGGTACCGCCTAAATTATCGAATAAAGAATGCTTTCAGCCGCCGGCTAAAATAATTAATCAGATAGAAAATAATTAAAATAGCGACCATATTAGCCGCCGCTTCATACCCCCAATGAATAAAATTATAACGGCTAAAGATAAATTGAGTTTGGCCATTGCTTCCTATAAAATGAGCTAACCATTGCAGGCTGGCTTTGAATATTTCGTAACTCGTGGTCGCAATCAAAGTTAAAAAGATAAAAGAATAAAGCGAGCGGTTAGTAAAAAATTTCAATAAAGAAAAATAAGTAACCACTGCCGCTCCTAATAGACTAATGATATTTAAGCCAAAAAAATCAGCGGAGTAAATATCTAATAAAACGGCTGATAACAAAGCCGCCCAACTGACGGCGGAAAAATCAGCCACCAGCAATAAAGTCACTAATGTGATAATGATGAAATTAAAATAAAACCACGGCCAAGGCAAGGAAGAGACAAAGCTGATTTGCCAAATAAAAACCGCTATGACGGCGATAACTTTTAACCCAACGGAAAACATATTGTTATTGTAAAATTACGGACACGATAGAAATATTATTTAAATTAACAGCCGGGTTAATGACGGCTGATTGAAATAAATCATCAGTCTCTTTCGTTACCTCGACCACGTTGCCGATGATTAAGCCGCGCGGAATATCGGCTTCGAGCCCGGAGGTGATGATTATTTCGCCTGCTTGGATGTTTTCGGTTTGGGGAATAAAATTTAGCCGCACGGTTAAACCTAACTCCCCTTTGGTAACGCCGCTCGTGCTTTGTTGGTTGATTCCCGCTGCCGCCAATTGAGCGCGTTCATCAGTGATTAAATAACCGTAAGCCGTATTGGCTTTAACTAAAAAAATCTTGCCGACGACAATGCCGTCGCCGACAATTATGGCCTGACCGGCGGCAATGCCTGCGGTTCGGCCCTGGTCAAGCACGATAACTTTATTTTCTCCGCTTCCGCTCTCCCGACTAATAACATTAGCCAGCACTTTTTGGTAATTATGGCGGGAATAAAAAGCAAGCTGCTGCCGCAGCGCTTCATTTTCATCGGCTAAAATTTTAAAGCTGACATTTTCGGCTAATAACTTCTTATTCTCTGCTTCTAGCCGGGCGGCTAAAGACGCTAAATCACGCTCGTCCGTTTTATCGCTATAAAAAATATTAATGGCATTAGCCAGGCGGAAAGTCGCCCGCGCTGCCGGTTGCAGCCATTTGCTTAAATAATTTTCGGCTGGCTGCAGAATGCCGAGATAATGCAATAAGATAATGCCGCTAGCTGCTATCACTACGACAATTATTTTTTTATTTAAAAATTTAAACATAAAAAATAATGCGAATCTTCAAATTAATGCCAATGCCTCAAAAATATAATGTGCGGCTAATTCGCATTCTCCAAATTTGAGGAATTCGCATATTAATTCGGGACATTCGCATTATATTAATTGCTCGCGCTCGGAGAAAAAATGTTGCGGAATAATTCTAAATCTTCTAAAACCTTACCGGCGCCGCGCACGACGCAAGTCAGGGGGTCGTCAGCGATGCGGACCGGAATTTGAGTCGCTTGGGCGATTTCTTTATCCAAATTGCGCAGTAAAGCGCCGCCGCCAGTCAAAATAACTCCTCGTTCATAGATATCAGAAACCAGCTCGGGCGGAGTCATTTCCAAAGCTCCTTTGATGTTTTCGATGATGTGATAGATGCTGCGCGCCATTGCTTCTCGCACTTGGGTGTCGGTAATAATTACTTCTTTGGGCAAGCCGTTTACTAAATCCCGGCCGCGCATCGGCATTTCTAATTCTTCCGGCAAGGCGGCGGCAGAGCCGATACGTTTTTTTATCTCTTCGGCCACCTGTTCGCCAATAAGCATATTAAACTCCTCGCGCGCATATTGCACAATATCATTGTCCAAAGTGTTGCTGGACAAATGCAAATTTCTCCAAGTTACCACTCCGCCTAAAGAAATAACGGCGATTTCCGTCGTGCCGCCGCCGATATCCACGACCATATTGGCGGTAGCGTCCAGCACGGGTAAACGCGCGCCAATCGCGGCGAGCATCGCGGTTTCCGCTAACAGTATTTCCCGCGCGCCAGCTAACTTAGTGGCGTCTTCCACCGCTTTTTTTTCTACTTCGGTAATATCCAGCGGAATGCCAATCACCACGCGCGGCCGCGGAATTAAAGTAAAATTTTCCGTATGCACTTTATTAATAAAATATTTAAGCATTTTTTCCGCCACTTCAAAGTCGGAAATGACCCCGTTAGTGAGCGGATGAATAGCCATAATATGCGCCGGCGTTTTACCGAACATTTTCGCGGCATCAATACCGACGGCAATCACTTCATCCGTGCGCGTGTTAATCGCCACCACCGACGGCTCATTAATCACAATGCCTTTATCCTTGGTAATGACAAGTGTAGAGGTGCTGCCTAAATCTATGCCCAAATCCTTGCTGAATTTGCCTAAAAAGTTAGAAAACATATTTTTTCGTATAACGGATAACAACTATTAAATTATTTTAATTTTTACTGTCAAACAAATACTTTAGGGAGGCGGGAAGAACAAGTGCTCTTCCCTGTTTGGAAGCTACAAAATTAGTAAGGACCTTGCTCGCGGCGCAGTTGCGCAATTTCTGCCGGAGGTAAATCAGCAGCAGTAAGAACTTCGGTATTGTCAAATTGTAGGTTGGCTTCCTGAAAGAAAGGAACGGCTTCTTGAGGAACTATAATTGTCCGATTGGCAACTAAATCAAAAGGTAATGATCGAAGCGCATCACTTTCTAATAATTCAAGTGCCAGGTGAAGCTCTTGTTTAGACTGAAATGCCAAAGCTCGTAAGTGGTCATAGTAATCAAGGTGTACTTTCCATTTTATAGTATTAGACATTATAAAAACCTCTCCTTTCGTATGGGTAGCTTCCCTAAAGTATTTGTTTTAAAGAACAATTTGTTTTTTTGTTTTAATGTTCTTGTGTTTTAATGTTATGTGTTACATGCTATGTGTTACATGCTATGTGTTATGTGACTCAACTTTACCAACTCCTTCTTTTCTTCTCCCCTTTTCTTCACCTCCACACTGTCTTGATCTAGAGTGCGTTCGCTAATGACCAGACGGAGAGGACAACCGATTAAATCGGCGTCCGCGAACTTTTCGCCGGTAGAGGTTTCGCCCTCGCGGTCGTCAAATAAAACTTCAATGCCGCTCGCTTGCAATTCGCGGTATACTTTTTCGCTGGCTAATTTTATTTTGTTGTCGGCTTCAATGTCCGGGCTGTTGACCGTTACTAAATGCACTAAAAATGGCGCGATTTCTTTAGGCCACTGTAAGCCGCGCTCATCGTGGCATATTTCTGCGACTGCCCCGAGCACGCGGCTTAAGCCAATGCCGTAACAGCCCATAACCACCGGCTTTTTGTTGCCCGCTTCGTCAAAATAAGCTAAACCGAACGGCTCGCTGTATTTAGTGCCTAATTTAAAAATATTGCCCACTTCAATTGCTTTTTCCGCCGGCAATTTTTGGTTGCCGCAATTCGGACACTTATTATCTAATTCGCCTAAAATTTCCGCGTTCACCGCTATCTGGCAATTATCACAGATATGAATTTCATCTTCGCCCGCCGGAGTTATGGTCTGAAACTCGTGCGAATATTTGGTAAATGAACCGCCGGCGGCAAACGTCAAATAAGTTTTAGCCAGTAAACCGCATCGTTCAAAAATTTTAAAATATACCTTCTGCATCGCTTTGTAATATTCGTCCAAGTCGGCTTCGTCGGCGTGGAATGAATACAAGTCTTTCATGATAAATTCGCGCCCGCGCAAAATTCCGGATTTAGCGCGCTTTTCATTGCGAAATTTATCCTGAATTTGATAAATATAAACCGGCAAATCTTTATAGGAAAAAATATGCTGGCGAGCGAGCGGTACCACCACCTCTTCATGCGTTGCCCCGAGCGCATATTCTTTTTTATCACTGCCGACGAGGCGAAATAAAGCGTCAAAAGTTGCCCAGCGCCCGGTCGTTTCCCAAATGCCTTTCGGCGTCAAAGCCGGCATCAAAATTTCCTGCCCGCCGACTTTGTTTATTTCTTCCCGGATGATGTTGCCGATTTTATTTAAAACGCGCAAACCAAGCGGCAAATAAGTATAAACGCCGGCGGTTAATTTATCAATAAAACCGGATTGCATTAACAGCCGGGCGTTGACGCTTAATTCGTCCTTAGGCGCTTCTTTGGAAGTTTTGGTAAAAAGGGTTGATAGGCGCATAGGTTTAATAGTTAAAGTACTACTATTTTACTGCTCTTAATATCTATTGTCAAAAAGGCGGATCAATCTAACAAAAAGCCACTTAGCTATCGGCCGCTAAATGGCTATCCTACAAACAAAGAAATTACTGCTTGTTAATCATTCTTCCAGTAAGATGGGACGAATAACAAAATCAATAAAAACGTAAGGATCAAAAAGATGCCTAAGAATACATTTTTAATAAAACGCATGGCTTTAGTTCCTCCTTAACGAGAGCTAAAAAAAACAAAATTTTTATTCTTCCGGAGCAGGTTCTAAATTCTCTACATCCCAAATCGTATACTCAAGACGCTGCTTTTTCCCTACTCTCTTTTCCCAGCGGATATGAACACATTCTGGTACGCATCCTAACCGGCCGCCTTTAGGATTCCAAACGATTCCGATGTTGCGGCTTTTTTTATTCCGAACTCTCATACCGTGTTTCAGTTCTGATTTTTCCATTTTAGGCAACTCCTTTTTTAATAGATTTAATGGAGCAATTCTGTTTATTAAACTTTAAATGAACGGCATTGTATTAATAAAAAACAAAATTATAAATAAATTTTTGTTCTTTTTTGTGATGCATTAAAATAACGAGCTTTCATCTCGTCTGGCTTTATTTGCCGCAAAAACATCTTAAGCCGCCAATATCCTAAACATCACGGTGCCGCAGACCGGGCACTTGCCTTTCATCGCCCGGCGCGTTTTTCCTCCTTTGCCTTTCATCTCTACTTCCTGTCCGGCCGCAATCTCCCGTTTTTCCCTGCATTTTACGCAATAAGCTTGCATATAATTATCATATGACAATATTTAATAATCTGCCTTTGACAAAAATTATCTTTACTATTTTTTCCCCCGCTGTCCACTTTTTTATTTTCTCGCTTAAGAGCGCTTTTTCTTTCGCTTCATCTTCAGAAATATCTGCCGCGACTTCCATCATATCGCGCAGTTTGCCGTTTACCTGAATAGCTAATTTGATAGTTTCATCTTTGATTAAGTTGGCATCATAACCAGGCCATTTTTCCTTAAAAATACTTTCCTTATACCCAAGCTGCCCCCAAAGTTCTTCGGCAATATGCGGCGCGAATGGCGCTAAAATTATTAAAAATTTTTTAAAATCATCTTTAGCAATTCCGTGTGTCTGTGCTTCGTTCACAAAAATCATCATTGCCGATACCGCCGTGTTAAACTTCATATTTTCAATATCCTCCGTAACTTTTTTTATTGTTTTATGTAATGGAGATTTTATCCTTTGACTTTCGACTTTATGGACTTGTGACTGTAGGCCCCATACCTTTTCTAGGAATCTCCTTACGCCTCTCACCCCTTCCATGCTCCAGGGAATAGCATCGGCAAACGGGCCCATAAACATTTCATACAGACGCAAACTGTCCGCGCCGACGTTATTTACTACTTCATCCGGATTAATCACGTTACCGAGCGACTTGGACATTTTTTTGCCGTCTGCCGCGAGCACCATGCCGTGCGATACGCGCCGCGCATACGGCTCGCTCACGGGCACCACTCCGCAATCGTATAAAAATTTATTCCAAAAACGCGAATACAATAGGTGCAAAGTCGTATGTTCCATCCCGCCGTTGTATAAATCAACCGGCAGCCAGTATTTTAATTTTTTTCCGTCAGCCAACGCTTTGTTATTTTTGGGGTCGCAATAGCGCAACCAATACCAAGATGAGCCGGCCCAAGTCGGCATCGTGTCGGTTTCCCGTTTGGCCGGCCCGCCGCAGCGCGGGCAGGTAATATTTACCCAATCTTTTATGGCGGCTAAAGGCGATTCGCCCGTATCGGTCGGCTCATAATGTTTAACCTCCGGCAATTTAACCGGCAAATCTTTTTCCGAAATCGGCAGCCAGCCAAAGTCTGACGCGCTTGGGAACTCATCCAATATTTCCGGTAATTCAATCACCTGAGAACTGCTGTTAAAATGGCCCTTGCCTTTGAATAATTTTTCTTCTACCCCCAAAGTTTTATAATCATCTCTCACGGCTAAGGAAATATAAGGGTCGTTGTCGGAAAAATAGGCGATGCTAGCCCCAACTAATTTTTTTAGCTTGTCTAAACCGGCGTTAGCGTCGTTAAAATCTTTAATACATTTTATGGCTGCCTGACTGCATCCGGCTTTCCGGAGATTAGCGAAATTATTTTCTGTTTGGCTTTTACCGGTCGGCGCAACCAAAATTAATTTTTCAACCTGAAATTTATTTTTTAGAATAAACTGGCAAGCCACCGGCGCGCCTAAGCTGTGTCCGACCACAAATAATTTATCGCCCTTATTAAGGCCTAGCTTGTTTAAAAATTTTAACCACTCTTTTAACGATGGCTTTTCGGTATTGGGCAAATCGGGCGCTAACACTTCGTAACCTTTTTCCTCCAGCTGTTCTTTAAACCAAGGAAACCAATTTTCTTTAGAATTGCCATAAATACCATGAATTAATAAAACTTTTGGTTTAGTTTTAGCGCATTGCTCGCAGTAAACCATCGGAATCGGCTCGCCCCAATAATGCTGGCGGGAAAAAATCCAGTCGCGGAGTTTGTATTGTACTTTCATTTTGCCACCGACTTTCTCGGTAATTTTTTTCTTAGCTTCTTCCGAATCCATACCGTCAAACTCGCCGGAATTTATTATCATCCCCTGCCCCACATAGGCGGAAGCGTGAAAAACACTGGTATCGCTAATTTTATCGTAGCCCAATTCTATCGCCCTTCCTACTGCCTGCTGTAAAAACCAAACCCAATGATCTAAATCATTTTCTTTATTATATTTTTTCCAATTACTCAATATCTCTGCTGGGGAGTACCATTTGAGTTCAAAATTTTCATGAGCTTCGCGTTTAGTCGGCTGCGCATCAGCGGTTTTTAAAATCACTAAATAACAGGCGGCGGCCCCATGACGATTAGAATTTTTTGCCGAATTGTGATAATGCGGATAGGCAGTGGCGATTTTTTCAATATGCAAAAAATCATGCAGACCGCTCTCTTCGGTTACTTCTCTTAAAATCCCCTCTTGCTCATCTTCAGCTTCCCTTACATTACCGGAAAATAACCCGATCATTCCATTCTCCCAATTGGCAACGGCATATTTTTGGCTTTTCGGATTAAAAACAACCCCGCACCCGCCTTGCACGACATTTTCTTCTTCGCGCTTTATGCCGGTTTCCGGCGCGATCACTTGTTTAATCGGCAACTTAAATTTTTTCGCGAATTCCCAATCGCGCTCATCGTGCGCCGGCACGGCCATAATCGCTCCTGTGCCGTAAGACGCCAAGACATAATCCGCAATCCAAACCGGAATAGCTTCGTTGTTAGCCGGATTGATGGCTTTGATGCCTTTTAATTCCACGCCGGTTTTTTCTTTGGCCAAAGATGCGCGCTGTAATTCTGATTTTTTCTTAGATTGATTAATGTATTTTTCAACTTCTTTCCAATTGGCAATGTTGCCTTTAAACTTCTCCACCAATTCATGTTCGGGCGCGAGCACCATATATGTCGCGCCAAATAAGGTGTCGGGGCGGGTCGTAAAAACTTTAATTTTTATGTCATCGCGAGTCCCGAGTTGCTCGGGACGTGGCGATCCCGCTGATATGGCGCCGTCTAATTTTTTATGGGATTGCTTCGCTTCGCTCGCAATGACAATAGGAAATTCTATTTCCGCTCCTTCGCTTCGCCCGATCCAATTAACCTGCTGGGTTTTGATTTTTTCTAAATAATCCACCGTGTCCAAATCTTTAATCAGCCGGTCAGCGTATTTGGTAATGGCGAGCAGCCATTGCTCTTTTTCGCACTGTTCCACGGCCGTGCCGCAACGTTCACATTTGCCCTCTACGACTTCTTCATGCGCCAAGCCGATCTTGCAGGACGGGCACCAGTTAATCGGTATTTTCTTTTTGTAAGCCAGCCCTTTTTTAAAAAGCTGCAAAAAAATCCACTGCGTCCATTGATAATATTTCGGGTCAGTGGTATTAACCTCCCGCGACCAGTCAAAACCGAGTCCCAAACTTTTCAGTTGCCGCCGGAAAGTTTTAATATTTTCTTCCGTCGCCGTACGGGGATGAATTTTATGCTTAATGGCGTAATTTTCTGTCGGCAAACCAAACGCGTCCCAGCCGATTGGATATAAAACATTATAACCTTGCAGCCGCAGCATCCGCGACATAATATCAAGCGCGGTGTAAGAACGGACATGGCCCACGTGCAAGCCCGCGCCGGAAGGGTAAGGAAATTCAATCAGGACATATTTTTTCTTTTTCTTAGAAAAATCTTGTGCCTTATATAAACCTGATTCTTCCCAAAATTTCTGCCACTTGATTTCAATTTTTTTATGATTATATTCTGCCATAAAAATTTTTATTATTTCGGTTTAACTAAATGCCGTAAGTCAGTAAGCTCACCAGAGCAAAAGCGACCGCGAGATAAAACGCGCCCCGGCCGAACGGCAGCAGCGCCTCCAAGTCAAAAATAACCGCTAACAGCAAAAATACAGTGCCGGCTACCTGCAGTATCATTTTGATCTTGCCCCAAACATTCGCCTCTACCGGATAGCCGTTATGCTTGCGCCACCAAGCCGCCGTTATTAAAATAATTTCCAGCCCGATAATTACCATCGCCGCATAAAAATCAATGTAGCGCAGGACAATCGCAAAAATCATGGAGCCAATCAACAGCTTATCCGCCAGCGGGTCGTAAATTTTCCCCCAATTAGTGATTTGATTGCGCGTGCGCGCCATTGCTCCGTCTAACGCATCGGTAAAAGCGACCACTAAAAATGCCACTAACCCAATCTGATAACTCTCTAAAACCATTAAAATAATAACGAGCGGCGTCGTTAAAAAACGAAATAGCGTCAGGTGGTTGGGTTTGACGGCGCGGGGGATAAGCGGCAAAAAAGTTGCCTCTAGCACTCGGTCGCTCCAATGCACTTTCGTCGCTATTTGGTAATTTTTATCGTCATGGATAAACCACATAACTGATGTTAAGTTAGATAATCCTGATTTAAAATTTTGTAAAAAAGCTCTCTTTCCGCTATATTACCAATATGGCTGCTACTTACTATTATTTTCTCTTAGCGCTCTCGCTGCTGACGCTTTATGGAGCGGCGGTTTATCGCTTCTACCAGCTTAATAATGCCGGCGTTTGGCTAACGGTTGCTTTAACCGCTGTTACCTTTATCGTACTGAAAAAAGTAAATAAAGTCAAAGAATCTGAAGGCAATATTACGGGACAACAAAGGTTAATTAACCAGTATAAAAATACCTTGCCCCGTGGGTTTGCCCTGCGGCGTTTACTGGCTACTGGCTACTGGTTACTGGTTACTGTTAACTTTTTTATTCTTTGGCAATCAGCGACCAGCGAGTCTATTATCTCTCCCTGGCAAGCGGTGCCGTGGTATTTTTGGTTGACTTTTATTATTAGCACGGTATTACTGATAATGATTGTTTTAAAAAATTCGTTGCCGAATTTTAGTTACTGGTTACTGGTTACTGGTTACTGGTTACTTTGCTTTAGCGTGGCTATTATTATTTTTAAAGTTGGCTTTGGCTTTGACCCTTTTATTCATCAGGCAACGGAAAAATTAATCAGCGCGGCGGGCGCGGTTTACCCTAAACCCTGGTATTACCTCGGCCAATACGCGCTAGTTGTTATTCTGCATAAACTGACTTTTATTCCCATTGTCTTGTTAGACAAACTGCTCGTGCCCCTACTCGCCGCGCTGGCCCTGCCTTACGCTTTGTACCACGCCGCGCGAACAATGTTCCCAAATGAACGTATTTCCCGATTAATATCACTACTCGTGCTCATTTTTCCTTTTACCGCTTTTATCGCCACGACTCCGCAAAATTTAGCTAATTTATTTTTATTACTAATCATTCTCCTCTCCTTAATTAAGACGCAACAAAATGAAATACTCATTACTCGTTACTCGTTACTCGTTACTCTGGCCTTTGCCGCCTTATTAACGCATCCAATCGCCGGCATCCCGGCCGTTTTATTCGTAGCTTTAATTATCGGCACAAAATTTTTTAAAAATAAATTGCTGGTTGCTGGTTACTGGTTGCTGGTTACTTTGTTATCAGTCGTCTCTCTCCCGCTTGCTTTTTATCTTAACAATAAAAACAATTTAATTATCAACGCCGCTAGCGACGCTACCGCCAAAATCAACCGGCAGCTGCCGCAACTTTTTTTCTCCGGCACCGAAAATTTTCTCCTTAACTTTGTCTATCTCTATGGATTCAACATTGTTGTTATTATCATAACTTTTATCATTGTTGGAATTATAATAAATATAAAACGGGCAAAAAAAATTACTGGCTGCTGGCTACCTGCCTCGCCGGCAGGCGGGCTGGCTGCTGGCTACTCGCCGCATTTACTAATGTCTTTTTCTCTGCTTCTTTCCTATTTTATTACCCGAAACATCTCTTTTTCTTATCTCATTAACTACGAACGTTCCAATTTTTCTGGCCGCATTTTAATCATCGCCGCTTACTTTGCCTTGCCATTTATCATAATAGCTTTAGCAAAATTAATAGAAATGATCTTGCGACAAGAGCGCATGGTTAAATATCTGTTTTTTTGTTTTTTGGCTGGCTGGCTTGCTTGCTCCTTATACTTCTCTTACCCCCGCCTTGATGATTATTATAATTCCCGCAGTTTTTCCGCCTCGCAGGCGGATATTGACGCCGTACGCTGGGTTAATCAGGACGCCGGCAACGGCAATTACATCGTGCTCGCTAACCAGCAAGTTTCCGCCGCGGCTTTACGCGAGTTTGGTTTTAAAAAATATTTTGACACGCCGAGCGGCAAAATCTTTTACTATCCCATACCCACCGGCGAAAAATTATACCAATACTATTTAAGTATGGTTAACGTTAAAGCCGACAAAAAAACCGCGCTCGCGGCAGCCGATTTAGCCGGCGCCGACACCGCTTATTTTGTCATTAATAATTACTGGTTTGCTTTTGACAAAATTTTAGCCGAAGCGGCTATTGGGGCTGATGCGGCGCAAAATATTGATGAAGGAAAAATTTTCGTCTTTAAATATAAAAAATAAAAAAGACCCGCTGCTTACAGCCAGCGGGTCGGCAACTTTGGTCGGAGGATAAAAAATTCTCCGGAACGGATTCCAGATATTATCCTGAAACCAGTCCCAGATATAGTTAAGACCGGCGGTAAAAATCGCCGCCAGCACCAACAATACAATGAGCAATTCAATTAGGGTAAAGCTTTTGCGCTTCATTTCACCCCTCCAGCCAACTTATTAGTATGATGTAGAAAGCGCCGGCGGCGAGGACAGAAAAGATACACCGCGTTAAACCCGTATACGGGTCGCATCCGAAATAAAATCTTTCCAGACTTTTTGTTAATCTTTCCATTCTATCCATTCTATTTTTCCCTTTCTTAAAATAAATGAACAACAAAATCTTATCTATTATAAACGCAATATATACTTATGTCAAGCGCTTCGCTTACCGCCATGCCAAGCATGGGGGCTTGACGCGGAGGCAGGTCAATAATTAAAGTTTGACATATTGTTATTTTTAGTATATACCATACTCATCCGTTCTTTATTATTAAAATAATGGCTATAAATAAATTTAAACTACGGAGGTTTTAAGATGCGCAAACCAACTTATCTAAGGCGACACGGAAGGGGAAACACAAACATGAAAAAAACTTATCAAACGCAATGTGAAGAATCAGACGATAATTTTAGGTATGAAAGTAATGTTAAATATACAAGCGACCCAAAGATGGTGTTTATCTACGCTGTCATATTCATCTTAATAGTAGAGCTTGTATTTTATTTCTCTGATTACTTTGGGTTGGGAAGCCATTAATCCCCCGCAAAAATAAACTTCACGCAAGACCGCGCCTATTATTCGCGGTCTTAATTTTTTTTAAACAAACTCTTGCTTCGCCTTTGGCGATGAAAGCTGATGGCGAAACGATGCGCTTCATCACGGATACGCTGAAGTAGCTTTAAAGCTTCAGAATCTTTTGGCAGGCGCAGAGGAAAACGGCGGTTTACTAAATAAAGTTCCTCTTCTTTTTTCGCCAACGCCGCTAATGGCACGCTAATTTTTAATTCCCGCAAAACTCCGGCGGCAGCCGAAAGTTGCCCCCGGCCGCCGTCAACAATAATTAAATCCGGCAGTCGTTTTTTTTCTAACAGCAACCTTTGGTAACGCCGACGCACCACTTCGCGCATAGAGGCAAAGTCGTCGTTATCAACAACGGTTTTCATTTTAAATTTACGGTAAGCGGACTTATCCGGCTGGGCATTAACAAAGCGCACCATACTCGCCACGATTTCTTTTCCGGCCGTATGCGAGATATCAAACATTTCTATCACCCGCGGCAAGCGCGGCAGTTGCAACTCATCTTGCAGTTCCGCTAATACGGCGCTGCCCACGCGCGCGCTAATGGCTAAATTTTGCCGCAACAGCATCAGCAGTTCTTTTTTGCTTCCCTGTTGCGGCACGATTAATTTCACCGCCTTGCCTTTAATTTTACTAAAATATCGTTGTAATAATTTTTGCTCGCTTAGTCTTTGCGGTAAAATTATTTCCTCGGGAATAGCGCGCCGGTCATAATAACGGCGCAGGAACTCGGAAAAATCATCTTCACCCCTCCGCCTGCGCCGCCCCCTCTTGGCAAGGGGGAGACTAAGAAGGGGTGTGAGATGGAGTTCCTGCCGGCCGGAAATAATGCCGCGCTTGATGTTAAACAACTGGACTATCATGCCGGCGGGCGTAACAATATAATCAAAAACATCCTGGTCGTACCTTTTAGGCAAATCAACATTTTGCTGCCCTCCTATTTTCTCTAAAGCCAATAATTGGTCGCGCCGCAGTTTGGCCTGTTCGTATTTTCGCTGCAGAGAAAATTGTTTCATTTCCCGCTCCAGCGCTGTTATTAATTCCTTAATGTCGCCGCGCAAAAACTGTTCGGCTTTTTTTAAATTAGCGTTGCGCTCCGCTTCAGTTAAATTATCACCGGAGGCTAAAACCTCTATTTTCAGCTGCCGCCAAAGATGGCTGGGCGGCGGCCAATGGTCGCCCGGCCTCGCCGCTAAAATAGCGTTCGCCCAATACTGCGCCTGTTTGCGGGCGGCGGCCGAAGTATAGGGACCAAATATTTTCCCTTTGGATAAACTTTTTTGGTTGCGCGCCACTATCACGCGCGGATATTTTTCCGCCGTTATTTTTAAATAAGCGTACCTGCCCGCGCTGCCTTTGA
>CAYHIM010000003.1:21756-27807 GCA_964356665.1 uncultured Gammaproteobacteria bacterium | reverse complement strand
GCCGGCTTCGCCTGAAGCAGAATCGGCTTCTTCGCAATCCTCCACAAATACTGCCTTTCCTTATGTTCTCCCGAACGAGAATTAAATAGCTGCTTTGTTGCTTACGCAACCTTAAAGGCGGGAAGCCCCTGCCTCTTAAAATAACGGGAAACCCCCGTTGTAACAGCTAATTCTTGATTTGGGAATGACCCCCAGGGAGATAATAATTTGGATTACCTCATCCAAATTATATCTCCCTTTTTTTTATTGACAAAATCTTATAAAATGCTTAATATGACCGCAAAACGATCTTTACCAATTAGCGAAGGGATATAATATCATGAACATTAATAGACAGGTGTTAAAAAAAATAGGGCGGGAAATATTAGCGCCGGTTATATTGGCTGTCATTATGCTATTTTACTTTCGGCACAATGTCTTAGAGATCTGGCGTGCTCACTGCCGAACATTCGGTGGGATAATCGGCGGCTCTATACCTTTTATAGCAACACTTTGGTTTATAACAGGCATACTTATTTTGTTCTGGGATTCATTATTGAATATTAAAAAAATATGGCCGCCAATATTATTTCTGCTTTGTTTATTTATTTGGTATCTATGCTGCCAAAGGTTCGGCTGGTTTATTAAGGAATGGCTGCTGTTGGTAATAATGCTGCTAATAGTAAATACTATTTTAAAATTAGCGGGCAGCGAATTATTTGATATTAAAAAAATGGTGGGCGCAATTGCCTGCCCCGTTGCCCTAATGTTTTGGTCTATATCTTGCGAACTATTTGGGGGGATTATCGGCGGCACAACGCTTTTTACGGCTATGATCTTGTTCGCAGTTGGGGTCTTTAAGTTATTCGAGGATATACTATTGAATTTTGATGAATATGTTAAAGGGTTGCTAAGTCTGCTAAAGCATTATGAAGGTGAAATAATGTTAATGGGCATATGCTTTTTTTTCATTATGACATTGTCTTATCTATTGTCTTCTCTGTGGGTAGAATGGGTGGGAAACAGGGGGAGTAATATGGTTCAGATTAATCAACCAGCGATAACGCAGCCCTTGCCAACAGAAAACAATAAATCCATTAGCATCAAAATGCCGCCCCTGCCGACCCCGATAGCAAAGCCAACGGTAGAACCGGTTAAAAAACCCCACTTTGTTTTTGAGTTTTTGATACCGGATGAAGTTTGGGAGAATTATCATCCTCCTGCCCCTGTTATAAAAAACGCTACTCAATAATTATTACTTCATAAGTACCAAAACACTTAACAATCATGGCTCGTTAATCTTTTAATAACGAGCTATTTTTTTATTTATAGATATTGATATAGATATTGAAGAAGTTGACAAAATTAAAAAAATAGTCTTTAATTGTAATTAGCAGTTCTTTTTATATATAAATAAAACTCTCACCGAAAGGATAAGTATATCATGTACTATAAAACATATAAGAAAATGGGGCCACAAAAATATCCGCGTACGCTGTCGTTTCTCTCCCGGGTAGCACTCACTGTAGATATCATTATATTGACAGGCGCAATAATTGTTTGCTATGTCTGTCTAAAAAATAGCGCGCCACAAAATACCATAGTATCTACTCAACCATTAACACCGCGGCCGCTGCGAACTCCGCCGATGCCTAATCAATTACTAAGTGATAGTGTTTTAGCACCGATTATACCTGACGATGTCTGGAATACTGCTACGCCGACTCCTATGACGGCCGCTACACTGACAGCTGTACCGACTAACACTCCACGCCCCACAGCGACGCCACTGCCGCCAACCGCAACAGCGACTAAGACTTTCGCACCAACGTTTACAGTAAAGCCTACGGATGTACCAAATCATACACCTCTACTGCCAACGCCGACCCCTGAACTCACTACACCGAATGTTATCTCATACGAGCTAAACATCAGTATAACAGCCGCGGCATACGCGCCAGATGGTAAAACCTTTGCTTTGGGTAGCACAGTTCGACATCTGCAGATACGCAGCGCCCAAACAGGAAAATTAATTAAAGGTTTTCCTAAGTACTCGGATGCTGTTACTAGTTTAGCTTATTCGCCAGATGGCACAATTCTTTTAACCGGTAGCAAGGACGGTACTGCCCGATTGTGGTCCGCTAACGGAGCCCCGCTCAACTCTTTCTTTAGCCAAAGCCCTGTTAGTAAGGTATTGTTTACGCCGCAGGGAGATAAAATAGTTATTTGTCGTACTGGAGAAGGTGCTAGCATTGAAGTCATTGATACGGCTACAAAATTATCTATATTACAATTTAGCACCAAACAAGGAGGTCAAAAATTACTACAAAAAAGTGGGGTAACAGACGCTGCTTTTTTCCCAGGTGGTAAATGGATACTCACCGGCGCACCAGAAGGAATAGTCAGTTGGAACATTTTTACTGGGAAACAATATTGGGGTTTAACCTCTATCATTCATGATTGGGTGGGTTCCTACCGTGATCTGGTGCCCTGCATAGTGACCGGGACAGTTGCGGTATCACCTGATGGCAGATATTACTCTGCTGCTGGTGCTTGTGAGAAAGCCGATATTTCTCAACTTGCTAATAGGGTGATTGTTTGGGATACTGAACTTAACTATAGTATATATACTCCAAATTTTATATTTTCCCCAAATTCATCTGTGCGCGCAATGGCATTTTCACTACCACCACCTGAATATAATTTTGAATTGATTATCACCGGTGGCGCGGATGGCGTAGCGCAGCTGTGGGAAATTAATGTAAATGGAGGCGCAGTAACTCTTATGCGAACCTTCTCATTGCCTAGCGGTAATGTTATAGCAGTTGCCTTTTCACCGCAGAGAGACCAGGTTCTTATCGCTAGCGACACCGGTCATATCAAGCTCTTTCGGCTATAGTAATGGCTTTCAAAAATTAATGCCATAACAGATAACTCACCTATTCGGGGGTTATCTTTTTTATTCTTTTTAACCTTGACAAAATTAATAAAAGTCATAATATAACTACCAAGCAGCTCTTTACAATCCAACTAAGAGGTAAACTATCATGAAAAAAATAATTGGTTTAGTGACGATAATTGCTTTACTCATCGGCGTATTCCAGTTATTACGGGCGCCGGCAAAACAAACGCCGCCTCATACAATAACCGTTATTTACTCCCCTTTTAATAAAATTTGTGATGAATTAAATATTCACCCTTTGCCGGTTAAAGAAGCAAAAGAAAGTGATTGGGAGGTGGGGTTTATAGTAAAGGGCAACAATGAACCAAACAGCTTAGTGATTAGGGGGCAAAAACAAATTAAGCTTATTGCCGCTTGGATTAAAAAAGACGGGGAGCAAAAATTAACGGCGCTATTTACTGATCTTGATCTACTCTTCCAATTATTGGAAAATTCTAAAAACTATGTGTCTAAAAAAGAACGACGATTAGCGTCCGAGCAGATAAGATTAGTAAGTATGGAAACATTCGTTAAACATGGTTTGGACTGGCTAGAAACGCATAGTGCAAACGACATATTAAAAATCGGCGACCGTGAATATGATTATACTGCCGTCCATTCCGATGCTGACAGAAGAATAGCCGACTGTAAATCACTGCGCAGAAGTATAGAACTTGAGCAACAAATGATTAAGGCAGAATCCCAACAAATAACAGCTACGGAAAAAAAGTTACAGGCGATAAAACAAGACTTGGAAGATTTGGGCGGATGCTTAAAGACGGCTGCCCACCCTTCCGAGTTGGAAAAATTGTGGTATACAATAGACAAAATTCATTTTAAAAAAGTTGCCCGCAACTCTCAAGAAATTATTTAGCAGGAGACGTTAGATTGGGATAAATCTCTCAATTATAGCCCTCCTCTTTTTTTTATTTTTCTGCGGTTGACAAAAATTATAAAAAAATGTATAATTTTTTGTTAGAGAATTATTGATCTTTACAATTAAGGAGAGAGAAAAATGAGACCAAAAGGACCGATTGTTAATGTAGCATTACTCATCACTACGGCGATTATTATTGCCGACGCTTCTATTTTTACCTGGGTTTCCTTAAGGCAGCCACACCAAGTGGATATGCTGCCGGCAAAACCGTTTCATATCCCGCCGATTATTCCGGATGAAGACATTATGACTTTGATTACGCCTAGTCCTACTCTGACTCCGACCGCTACCCGGACATTTACCCCGACTTTGACGCCAACCGCAACTAACACGTTTACGCCCACCGCGACCTTTACCGCTACTCCTACCTTCACGCCTATCCCGCCGACGCCAACCGCTACCCCAAGCTTTACCCCCACTTTTACTTTCACTGCCACGCCTACCGCTACAGGTACTCCAACGCCGAGTATGACTATAACTCCAACCCTTACTTATACTGCTAAACCAACGAATACGCACCCACCTACAGACACGCCCCAACCTACTCCTACCCACACACCAAAACCAACACCTATTAATTTTACACTAAAGGGGGCAATTAGGACTTCAGCTTTTTCTCCTGATGGTAATTACATTGCGCTCGGAGGAGGTGTTAGTTCCTACGACACTGAAACAGTAGTTTGGGAGTTTAAAACTGGTAAGCTTTGTTCGGTTTTGCCAGCTCACCCTTGGCCTGTCTGGTATGTTTACTTTCTTCCGGATGGAAAAAGAATTCTTACGGCCTCAAGCTCATTAATACATATTTGTGATTTTAGAAGTGCAGAACTTCTCGTTGAAATTCCTTTTACTTATAAAAAAGCTATCAAAGATCTTATTGTATCCGATGAAGGCGAAATATTGGTCTGTAATATTCAAAACTCAACAAGAGAGCCTGCGGTGCAATCTATTAATCCTAATAATGGCGAGTTGACCGAGTTGTTTAAAACTTTCTGGATTATTAACGGTAGCTATAATGGGATAACTAACCATTATGCTTGTAACATAAGGTTACTGTCAAATAATAGAATCATTGCTATCAGACGGAGTGATTATTCAACAATTTTTGTTTGGCAAAAAAATAACGGCCAACTTCTCAAAAATTTGGAAGGCAACGCCTACCAAGGATATTTTAGAGAAGGACTCGCAACATCAATAAATCAAAATGTCTTTGCCGTTGGAAGTGGCCGTAATGTGCAACTTTGGGACAGCAATACATTTAAATTGATATATACACACGAATTTGAAGATGGGGGGTTCGTTAATAAGCTCATGTTTTCTCCCAATGGAAAATTGCTACTTGTTAGCAGAAATGTGAGTAACTATGAGGGAAGAGTAACCCTTTTGGATGTAGACAATAGAAGAGTTGTCCAAGAATACGAGGATTTTCAGGGAGCAGTCACTACAATGGCTATTTCATCAAATAGCAAATTTCTTCTAATAGGATATTCGGGCTACTCTACTGCAAAGATGCATGACATCTCCGCGTATACTCTTGAATAGTTATATGGTTTTCTTCGCTATTCTCTCTTGCACAAGATAGTTTGTTCGTCAAACTATCTTTTTTTATCTTATATCAATTTCTCATATATTTATATTTCCCTATTGTTATATTCGGCTCCCGATCATAAACCGGCTCTACTATATTTTTTAACTTAACCTTTTTTAATTTTACCCAACCTTTAGCAACCATTTCTTCAATACTTTTAAATTCACCCGCCCGCAAACCCGCTATTTTTATTTTTAAACCGTAAGCGAGCGCGTTTGCTGTCGTTACCCCAATGCGAGTCGCGGTAAACGGACCCGGACCATTGACTATGACAATGCCGCGCAAATCGCTTAGCTTTATTTTATTTTTAGTTAATAATAAATATATCGCCGGCAAAAGTGTTTCGGATTGACTATATTTAGCCTTAAATTCTTTTTCGGCTACTAACTCCCCTGCTCTGCCTAAAGCTAAAGTAATTTTTTCTCCATCGGTTGTGTTGATGTATAAAATCATATAAATTTTATGTTATCATATTCGTCATAAAAGTCTATCTTGTATACAAAAATTGTACAATAATTCAACTATAATTTTACAGAAATTATTGTAAATATATTGCTAATTTTAGCTAAAATATATTAAAAATGCCCTTGCCCGCCTTATTGTGTAGCT
>CAYHIM010000003.1:0-21656 GCA_964356665.1 uncultured Gammaproteobacteria bacterium | reverse complement strand
GCTAATTTTAGCTAAAATATATTAAAAATGCCCTTGCCCGCCTTATTGTGTAGCTATTGGCGGGTTGACTTTATTTTAAAAATATGATATTATAAATCGTTAATCTTTGATTAACTTTGTTTTTTAAAAATGGCGAGAAATTCGCCAAAAAATATAGAAAGGAGCCATAACCATGGCTACCCCGAATTTCGTAGTAACTAACATTCATTTAGACGCTGTCCGGGACATTCTCGGACAAAAAAATGGACGGTGCCTCAAAGCCGATTTGAAGACAGAGCTTATCAATCGGTTTCAGGGGCCGTCACCCATTGACGATGATGACGCCACGAACGTCATTGTTGAGGCGATCGGGGATGATGTCGTCGACTTGGACTCGGCGACTGGCGACATTGTTCTCCCAGCTCCGCCGCAACCAACTCCCCTTCCAACTCCTACGCCCCAACCGGCCACGCCGCCCTCGAGCTTCCCCCAATGGGCTTACTGGGCGGTCGGCGCTGTCGTGGCAGCGATTCTTCTGGCCAGCTGGTTGTATATCAGTTGGCCAGAGAGTGTCGACGGCAAGCTCGCCGATTTCCGCAAGGAAATCGTCAACACCGTCGACGCCAAAATCGCCTCGGCGAGCGAGGCGATCACCGCGAAGGCCCACGCCGCCATCGCTGCTGCGTCCGACATTTTGCAGACCGTCGGCGCGCGGCAACAAAAAATGGCTGACGACATTATCCGTATCTCCCTACAACAAAAGGAGACGGCGGAAAATGTGCTGAATCTGGCCACCCGCGTCGTATCTGTTGAGGGCGATTTGGTAAAGTATAAAAACGCCTTGTCTGAATATAACAAGGCGATTAGCCAAATCGCCGAGCAGTCTACGCGGGCGATAGCGCTCGCGCGCACTGCCTTGGTTACGGAGGAAGTCCAGGTTTATATCAGTACAAGTAACTTCCTCTACAACCGCTCCGATCTTCCATCAGCAATGAAGGATGAATTGGAGCAGGCCGGGTTCCGAAACGGCACCAAACAAGTCGTTGCCGTTTTCGGCACGGCGGACCAAGGCCGCTCCGACGAGCGCAACCGCACGCTGGTGCGGGAGCGCTCCAAAAACGGAGCCGACTGGCTCGGCTCCGATAAAAACGCCCGCGGCGGCGAGTACCCGGCGGTGGTTGACCCGTTTAACGGGTCTAACTGCCGGAAGCTGGTGATTGTTTACCGGCTTACGGCAACCGCCAGCGCCACGAAGTAGCCGTGGCGCAAAAAGTTCTTTCGACACAAAACCCCCGAGGTTATTTCTATCTCGGGGGTTCTTTTTTACCTTGAATTACGAAATAACCATATCATTACTTTTGTCATTCTGAACGAGCGAAAGCGAGTGAAGAATCTTTAGTTAAAATAGATCTTTCGCCCCGCTCAAGCGTGGCTCAAGATGACAAAATCGGCATTTCGTAATTCAAGGTTTTTTAGTATTATTTGTCATTTCGAACCCGAATAGAGTGAATGGTGAAAAATCTCTATCTTTTAATATTCAATAGTAGATTCCTCCACTCCCAGTTCATAAGCGCAGCGCATTGAGCGGGTCGTCGGAATGACAAAAAAAGGGGGTTGCTTTCAATGACATTATTCTCTCTTTTCCAACAGCGACCGCAACGCTTCCACAAAATCTTTCTGCGTTAAATTTTTCTTTTCTTCGTTAATAAACAGCCGGCCGTCATTCATTACTTTAACCTCCCTATCCCCCAGCGAAAGCAGCGCACCTTCCGGCTGGCGGCGTATTTGTACTTTCGCTATAATATCTTCCTGCCCCTGAAAAGATTTGTCGGTAAAAATAGCGTCCCGCACGCCACTTTCGGTTTTATTATTTAACAAAGCAATCAGCCCTTCCTGCTCGTTCGGTTCAAGTCTATTGGTAATATCTAAATATTTAAAAATATTGTTTAATTCTAAATGGTAGTTATTGCGGAGTTGAATGATAAAATTAGCTTTGTTGGAATCCATAATCCCTTTATCTACAAAAAAAGCTAACGCGTGCGTATCTTCCGGCTCAACCGGATCCATGCCCGCTTTATGCATAAATTGGTAAGGGTTATCAAAAAATTGCTTGCCGCTCTCTTTAAAATCTTTGGCCAAAGTATCCATCGCGCTGTCTGACTTTAAAGCCTGTTGCAACGCCTGCCCGGCATTATCCGCTTTTACGGCCGTAATTGGATAGGCCTGATTACTTTCGTCCTTGCCTACCAAAATATAACTATCTTCATTATAGCCGTTGGGTTGAGTTGTTTCTACCTGCAGTAAATGCGCGCCGTATTTTGATTGAAATCCAGACACCTCCTGAATAGCAGTATTATTCCAATTATCTATGCCCACTACATAAACATCATGCGGCTCTACCGCCATGCCGCTAACAATTTTTGGTTCTATGGCTTCTCTTAACGGCTGTTCTGGGCTAATCGCTTGCTCCGCCGTTGGCTCTGTAATGCCTCGCTCTGCTGGCATGGCTTTAGTTTCTATTTTCTCCGTTGGCTCAACTTTAGTGGTAGATTCTGGCCGCGTTATAGTTTCAGCAGCAACCGGCGCCTTTGGTTTCAATAATTCTGCCGCCGCCTCTTTATCTAAATTTCCATTGCCGACACTGGTGGCAATCACGCGCACATCCTGTGTGCCGTCTCCCGTTTTATTTCCCAACTCAACTACTTCCAAATATTTGCCCTTAAAAACAAGCTGATTATTTTTATCGCGTTCAAAAAGTTTGTGCGCAAGGTCGCTTTTGCCGTTAATATTAATTTTGCCGGCTTTATCGATCGGCACTTCAATCACTTCGTTTTTATGCGCGTCATCCAAAGTTACCAGCATCATTAATTTTTTCGCGTGCCCTTGTTCGTCAGCGTCTTTTAATAACTCCGGCACGTTAATTGTTTGCTGGTGATGAAATGAGCCTGTATCATTCATTTTACTGATGTCAAAAACAATGTTGCCGGCTTTATCAAAGCCGCTGCCCTGCACGCCGCCCAAACGCAATAATTTTTCATTTAGTTCAAAGCTCTCCGGCTTGTCATTGTCGTACCAAAACTCGCGGTGTATTTTTACGCCGGCGCTTTCCGGTGTAACTATTTGTTCAACTCCTAGCGCTGGCGCCGGTGCCGTGACATTACGAGCAGCTTCAGCAGCAAGTTTCGACGCGGGACTTTCTGCTGGCGCTGGCGTTGGACCTTCTATATCTTGAGCGGGAGAGGGCGTAGGCGATACCTGATATATATTGGTTGTCGGCTCTACGCTCGGAGTTTCTTCCGCCGCCGGGGCGTTAATATTAGCTGGTGTTGTTGGGATTGTCTGCTGATGAGATATAAAAGTCTCCTTGATAGCCTGCTTGGCATGCATTAAATGCTCATCTAAACTGGCCGCTGCGGTTTTGAATAACTCTGGCGCCGCCCATCCCAATAAAAATCCGGTACCACGAGATAAGTTAATCAATGTTTTATTTTCCTTCTTTCTGCTTTTGTCCTCGTTGATAAAACTTTCAATTTCGTCATCACGTTCCTTTAATGCTTTTGAAAGATAGTCAAAATTTTTCTGTTCAAATTTACTGACCCCTTCCCGCAACTCATGGTAATCGCGCGGATTATTTTGCCTAAATTCCGGGTCAGACAGCTGCGCGCTGGCGCGGTAATAATCTTGCTCGCTGGCTGATGCCTCTAATTGTTGTGCCGTAATAAATTGTTCTTTCTTGGCTTGAACTATTTTTTTCCCTATTAATTCTCCAAATCTCATTCCGCCGTAACCAGTTAAAATATTTCTTAAGCCCGGAATTTCCCGCGCCAGCCAGCCGGCGCCGACAAAAACCGCGGCCGTGCCTGCCTGCTGATAGCCGGCGCTTTTACCGAAACGCTTCTGGATGCTTGTTTGCATCTTATTGATAATGCCCGGACTTTTTTGCTTAAGACTCTGTTCTCTTTCATTATTGTTTTGGTCAATAAGCGCTAAAACGCGGGCTGCTTCCACTATTTCGTTTGTCTCTTCTCTAGGTATATTAATATCGCGTAAAAATGAGTAGATATTATCTAAATAAGTCTCTATTCTCTCTTCCCCCCCTTGGCCGGCTGTTTCTTTTTCATTTATCATTGCCTGCACGCGCGTCGCGAGTTCCGCGGCAATATTTTTTTGTATCAGTTCTTTTTGCCCTTGATTTCCACTGGTTGTTTCTTTTAGTTCCTTGAGGGCGGCTTGAATCTCGGCTTCCTGCTTTTTCCCTGCCCACAATCTATCTAAAACCCGCAAGGCGCTAAAGCCCGCGCCTAACGCCCAGCCGCCGGTGCCGACGGTAGTAATAGCAAGCGCTGTGCCAATACCCAGATATGTGCCCATTTTCATTAACGAGCGTCCGATCTGCTGTTTCCAATCTTTTCTGCTCAATACTGCCCGCTCCGCCACCCGATAGAGCGACTCTTGCTGATTAACGAATAATTCGTTAATTTGCTCTTCTTTCAATCCGGTTTTTTCGGCAATATCTTTAATAACTTGTTTTTGAGCCGCTTTTTCTTCCTCGCTGGCCGGGTCTTTAATTTTAAGAATTTGTTCTTCTAAGCCGCTAATTAACGGATTTAATTCTGCAAGAATATTAATTGAATTAGTATAAATTGCCCGGAGCTCAATAACTTCCTTTGGTACGTTAATTCCTTCTTCTTGATAGCGTTTTTGTAATTTAACAAAATTTAACCACCCTCGGGAAGTTTGCCCTAATACTTCCTGGCGGTTGCTATCTAATTCATCTGTTTTTGATTCTTCCGGCGGATGCTTTTCTGGCGGCTCTTCCATTTCTACCTCGGGTAGAGATTCGTTTTCATTAACCTCATCAACGACTTCTTGATTTTCAGTTTCTTCGGCGGGCGCTTCTTTACTCTCTCGCCTCCCCATTAAATCTTTTGCTCTTGTTATTAATAAGTTTCTATATATGGGCCAAAATTTTTGCTTCCGAAAATTCTCTATCAACTTCTTTAAATCTTCTAATTCTTTCTTTTCTGGGTCTGCGTCGCTCTTGGCGTAAGAATCATGGTCACATTCAGAATATATTGCGTTTATCTTCTTTAAAAAATTTTTTGCCTCTTCTCTGGTTTTTATTTTACCAAGTGTTAATTTTAATTCTGCAAAATCTTGCCTGATACCGTCAATGCTTCTTTCCCGTTTCTTTGATAAAATTTCGACATCTAAAGTATTAAGGTTTGATTTTTCTTGTTCCGTCAGTTTATTAATATCATTCTTTGACCGCCGTCCTTCCTCTATTTCTTCCCGGGTTAATTTTTTTGGATTATATTTTTTTATTTCTTTCTCTTTTTCTCCAGCTGGCGGTAACTGCTCCGTGGATGGCGGCTGCTCCGGTTCGGGCGTTGGTTGGGGAGATTGTTCTTCCTCTTTATGTATTGGTATTATTTGATCAGGATCTGGCTTCCATCCTGTATCCTCTTCCTCCGGCTCATTAACGGCTTTTTCCTCCGCTGGCGGTTCGGTTTCTTTTGGTTCTGCTGGAGTAGGTTCGGTTGCGGCTGGCGGCATAGTTTTTTCTCTGGGTAGAGTTTTTTCTTCCTCTTTTTTCTCCCGTTTGGAAATTATAAAAAAACGCCCGCTACCATTGCCCGCTTCACCCACAAACTGCCCGGCTATTAATTTATCCAGTACGCCTTTGATAATTTTTCGCGACGCCTCTTTATCTCTTTGCTTAGTTAATAATTCCTGGCGAAAATAATCTTCAAAGGTATCAAAAGAAAAAAACCCCGGCTGTTTCATCCGCTGCAACGCGGCCTGTCCGACCGAAAAATAAAAATCTGGCGGCAGGTTAGCTTCTTTCCTTCGCCTTGATTTAAAATCTCCCAACAACTGTTCTATTTCCGCGTCAGTTAAGACAGGCGGATGTTCAGCTGATTTCGGCTTTTTTAACGGCGGCGCTAATGGCTCACCCCCTGCTTCTGCCGCTATTATATATTTTTCACCCTCTTTTCTAATCAGCCCTTCTTTTTCCATCTGCCGCAAAATTTGCCTACCCCAAGATAAGGGCATCTGCCCTTTTTCATCAGAAAATCTATTAGCGATTACTGCTTCAGCCGTTAACTCTCTTTCCCCATTCCGCTGGGATTGCAGCCAGGCTAAATTATCCAAAACGTATTTTTTAGCTTCTGCATAAAATTTAATTTCTCCTGTTTCAGAGATAAACCCCGCTCTTTTTTGCTTTTTTCCCGACACATCCTTTTCTTCTTCTTTTGCTTCTGTTTTAATGGCAACTTGCTCCGGGCTTGAATTTTGTTCTTGCTCCTTTGTTTCTACTAATTTTTCCGCCTGTTCTCCTGATTGGCCAACCTTCTTTGTTAAATCAAACTCAACCAACCCTTCTAAAGCGTCTTGCAATTCCGTCTCGTCCCATCCTGCCATATCCATATCCTTATAAAACTCATCTGTAAATGTTTTATTTTTTACCCGCTCTAAAAAAATTTTAGCTAAATCTTTATCAGCGGCGGTTAATACTTCCGGCTCTTTGTCTAATAAATTTTTAATTTCCTGCCAACTGGTGCTTATTTTTTCCGCCTTGCCGATAATTTCTTGGGGCGAAATACTTTCAGGCGCATCGGCAACATTAACCTCACCGCGCCCTTCTAGCTCTCTTTTTCTTTCTTCTTTCTCTCTCCTTCTCCTTGCTGTTCTTTCCTTAAGACTAAGCGTGAATGGGATTTCCTTATTCTCGCCATTCTCGCCCTCGTTATCAAATTGCTTTTTTTGGGAAAATTTTTCGGTTGGCATAATTAAAAATTAAACATTACGGTTAGCGGGTGACTGCTGAATAATTCCCGCCACCTCTGCCATAAATTCATCCATCCCCGATTTAACTTTTTCCTCGTAATCCGGCAGATATGCTTCCAAAAAACTTTGCATTTCGCTGGCGTTCGGCATAGCGCCGCCGGCGGTTAACTGCTCATACGCTTTTAAGCCCTCCTCGTCCAAATGCTCCATAATAATCAAGCCCAGCCGCCGTAAAATTTGGGCCTCCAAATTTTCCCGGATTAAGTCTTTGGCTTCGGGAGATAAATGTTCGCTGCCCACCGCCGCCATAATTTTGGCCGCGATAGTTTGTACCGCTTCTGCTTGTGCCATATAGTTATGGTTAATTTTTAGGTAATGATTTATTTAGCGCTTGCTCTTGGTTTGCCAAACGTTTCCGTATCGCCTCTTCCTCCGGCGACGGCGGCAAAGGTTTTTTTTCCTTAGCAACTTTCTCTGCGCGCGGGAATTTCTGCGCCTGTTGCCGTAAACCTTCGGCTTGGTCCTGCGGATAAAATTTTTCTCTAGCATTGCCCGGCATAAAGTTCAGACAAACTTATTTAATAATTCTATTTTTTTTCCGCTTAACAGGTTATATAAAAACATATCGCCGATTTTTTGGCGGTAATCATATTCGGCTAAATCCATCGCTGTCCAGTTAATTTCCCAGCCGATGGCCGTTTGAAACCGAGCGATTAATTTTTCTAATTTTTTATAATCAACTTTTCCCACGACGAGCAGATCAACGCTGCCGCTTGTGTCCCCGACGAATTTACCAGCCAAAACACCATAATTAAGCTTACCGACATGCGGTAATTTATGCCGCAAATCATCCAGTTCCAATATTTGCAGTTTAATAAATAAATTTTTTATTTCGGTAAAAAGCGCAAAATCAACATGCGCGCGGTAATGTTTTACTTTGACAATTTTTTTATTTACCTCCAGCGGCTTTAGTTCCTCAATGACCGCTCCGGCCCCCGCCAATTTTCCCATTTCTTTATTGACGCTGCGGACGACCGAATTGGTTTTAACGGCAATATCGGACGCGCTAAAATCAGCCGGACTGTGCATAATTAAAAATTTCAAAATTTTTACGCGAACCGGAGAAGAGAAAAGTTTTGTTAACATAATATAAAAAATTTCTAATTACTAATTGACTAGGCAACATGCTTGGCACTCCTTGTTCCTCGTATCTTGAAGCTAACTTATGCACAGGGAACGAAGCATGCTTTGTGCTCTTTATCTTTTTATATTATAATATACTTGTTACTCACTTGGCAAATAACCATGTATTACAAAATTTCTCGCCTGCTACTAACGCCTGCCTCGGATAAGCCGTCCACGACGGCCGATATTTTTATCGCCAACCCGCAGATTGACCAAGAAGCAGTCTTAGGCAAACTTTTTTTATTAAGCGAAATTGAATCAACTAAACCCGCCGCCCTTAAAATCCTTAATTGGTTTATCTCCGCCCTGCCCGCCTATTACTATCAAAATGAAAAAATCAGTTTGCGCGAAAGAATGGGAACGATTAAAGTGAATGAAATTTTTGAGGCGGCGCTCGGGAAAATCAACGGCGAATTTGAAAGTTGGCTGAAAAAAGAAAAAGTGAAGATAGAGCCCAAAGCGATTAATATTGTCGCCGGCGTGATTTATAAAAACGATTTAATTTTTACCGCGACCGGCAAAATTAAAACCCTGCTTATTTATCCGGAGACGGCGCCTGCCGCAGACGACTTGCTTGATAATAGTAAAAAAATTTATAAAATAGCTAATGTTAGCGGAACTGAAGCGGGCGACAAAAAAGTCCATCTTAATAAAATATTTTCTCATCTTACCGAAGGGCGCATCCCGGCTGAAGGCTATCTTATTTTCAGCAACGAAACTCTGCCGGAATACATCAACAGCCGGCATCTAACTAAAATTATTACCACTTTGCCGCCGGTGAGCGCTATTGAATACCTTAAAAATCAACTGCATAAAATAAATAGTTACGTTACTTTTCTCGCCCTGATAATTAAAAGTTCTACCACTCCGCCGATAAAACGTTCTTTGCCCAAAATGCAAGTCAATATTACCGCCAGCGATTCGCTGGAACGAATGAACGAAACCGAAAGCGCTACGGAAAAATACCTTTCTCCCATCGGCATTATCCGCGCTAACCGCCTCATTAGCTGGGGAAGAAATATTTTATCTAAAATCGGCCGCGGCCGAGAACAAAAGCTGGCTACTATTATTAGAGACCGCGTCTTTTTAGTAAAAAAACACCGCCTTAATTGGCTGACTAAATTTAATTACCATCTAAAAAATTTTTTGGTCTATGCTTTAAATATTGTCATTTTTCTGTTTAAACTATTGGCTCACCCGCTAGAGCTGATTAGGCAAATAACTAAAGCGAGCCAACGCGCTTTAGCCGCAACCAAATCTTTTTTAGCTACCATTATTCGTTGGTTTTTTTCTTTATCTCCGGCGCGCAAAGTTTTGTTAATTATTTTTTTAGCTTGCGGCTTATTATTAACAGTCAGCATTTACCAGTTAAGCCAAAATAAAAATGAGCAAATCAGCCAGCAAAGCTATCAGGAGCTGATTCAATCATTAACGCAGAAACAAAACCAAATCGAAGCCAGCCTGCTTTACCGCAATGAAGCCAAAGCGCAAGAGTTGATTAATGAAACTAACATCTTGATTGAAAAATTGCGGCAGTTTAAAAATGTTGACCAGCGCTTGATTGAAAAATTGGTGAATGTTAACCTTAGCCAAATAGCTACCATCAGCCACGTGATTGCTATCGCGACGCCTGCCGAACTGGTTAACTTAAAACAACTAAACGTTAACGCCGAACCAACTAAACTGGTAGCGGCCGGACAACGTTTAATTATCGCGGACAGCCGAAATAAATCCCTGTATCAATTTGAGTTAACCGACAAAACCGTCAGCGTGCTTAAAGAAGCCGTTACTAATATCGCTTTTGGCACGCTCTGGCAAGAAGATAAAATATTATTGGCCGCCGCTAACGGCGGCATTATTATTGATGAAAAAAATAACGTTACCGATATTAATAATTTTTCGCCCCTACCGGAAATTACCGACGCGGTCGGCTATAACAGCCGTCTTTATCTCCTGTCCGCTCCCCAAAATAATATTTTCCGCTACGCCCGCGATTTTTCTGCGCGCGAGCCGTGGATAAAGGAAAATTTAAATATCACTGCTGCGGTCGGCCTGGATATTGACGGCTATATTTATGTGCTAAAAAATAACGGCGAAGTAATCCGGCTTTTGTCCGGTTATGTCAATGAATTTAAGTTAGCGGCGGTTAATCCGCCTTTGGCTAATCCGCAAAAGATTAAATTGACGGGCGATAGTGAAAAAGGTTTAGTTTATATCTTGGAGCCGGCACAGACGCGCTTGGTAGTTTTTGCTAAGAGCGGCCAATTTCTGCTACAGTATAAACTGCCGACTCTCACCAATCTTAAAGACTTCGCGGTGCGGGAGCCAGAGAAAAAAATACTGCTTTTAAACGATGCTTCTATTTATGAAATAGCGATGGAAGAGCTGCAATAAACATTAAAAATAAAAAAAGCTCGGCGATTCAGCCGAGCTTTTTTTATTTCTAAATGCTTATTTTACTTCAACGTTACCTGCCCGCCGGCATCTTCAATTTTTTTCTTCATTGTTTCCGCGTCCGCTTTGGGCACTGCTTCTTTAATCACTTTCGGCGCGCCGTCAACTAAATCTTTAGCTTCTTTCAGCCCCAGACCGGTAATTTCCTTAACGACTTTAATAACCGCTATCTTATTGGCGCCGCTCGCGGTTAGCTCAACGTTAAATTCGGTTTTTTCTTCCACCGCTTCCGCCGCTCCTGCGCCCGGCATAGCGGCCACAGCAACCGCGGGCGCCGCCGCGGATACGCCGAATTTTTTTTCCAAAATTTTGACGAGTTCGGCTAAATCCAACACTGACATCTTTTCCACTTCCTCCACTAAAGATTTAAACTTTGCCGGTACTTCAACCGCCGTTGTTTCCTCGGCTATTTTTTGTTCTTCGGACATAAATTTTTTTAATTATTATTAAATTATTGTTAAATTTCTGCTTGATTATTTTTGTTTATTTTCTATCGCCTTCAGCACATAAACCAAGTTGCGCAAGTTTCCCGCCAGCGCGTTAACAAAGCCGGAAATAGGCGCTTGCAGTGAACCGACAAGTTGAGCGTATAATTCAACTTTAGACGGCAATTTCGCCAGCGCCTTCGCCTGCGCCGCGTCTAAAAATTTATTGTTTAAAATTCCGCCTATTACTTGCATGCTTTGGTGCATTTTACTGAATTCGTCCAGAATTTTAGCCGGCTCTATTTCGTCTTCATAGCTGAAGATGGTAGCTACTTCCCCTTCCATCTGGCTCGTGTCAGCTCCTTCAACTTTACTTTCAGTTAGAGCTAAGTTCATTAACGTTTTTTTAGCCACCGCGTATTCGCTGCCTGCTTGTTTGAAGCGGCGGCGCAAATCGTTGATATCGTTAGCTTTAACGCCGAAATATTTGGTAAAGAAAATGGACTTGGCGCGCGCTAATTTATCCGCTAAGTCTTTAACGATTTGTTGTTTTCTCTCTTTTGTTATCGCCATATTATTTGCGAGTAAATAAAAAAGCTGTGGCTTTTCCACAGACAAATATGCTAAAATTAGCTATTTCCTCGGCAGGACTCACATTCTTTAAGAAATGCCCGCTGTCTATGGAAAACTTATTTACATACTAACATATTAAAAAAATATGTCAAATACCTATTTTTATTCTATAACTGTCCCCTGAAACTTTTTCCCCGCCAAACACTTTTCTAAATTAATTAATTTCTTTCCGTTCATAATAATTACTTTAATCCCAACTTCAGCCGCGAGCTTTGAGGCAATCGGGTCAAAGGGCTTGCTTAAGCCGGGCGTCCATTTACTGCCGACAATTTTGCGAAAATTCTGCCAACTGATGCCAGTAATTTTTTTTGCGCCACTATATTTTTTTGGGTCGCGGTCGTAAACATAATCGATATTAGACAAATTTATCACTTCTTTCGCGCCGTAAGTTTTAGCGAGCATTACCGCATCATAATCAGTAGACCAGCCGGGCTTCCAGCCGCCGGCAATAATTACTTTCTCTCCGGTTTTTATTAGGCGCGTCGGGTCTTTAATAACTTTCGGGTAGGCAATGTTAAAAAATATGGTGCGCAATAAATGGGCGTTCAGGCGGCTGGCGTGAATTCCCAGCCAGTCAATATCTACCGGCTGTAACTTTACTACTTTAGCCGCCGCCTGCTGATAATGCCGGCAGGTGGTGCCGCCGCCAGCCACCAAAATAAATCTATGCCCGGCGCGCGTTTTAGCTAAAATCAAGCGCCTTAATTCTTTTAGGTATCGCCAATCAATGCCGCTGGGCGGCACTAGCAAAGAACCGCCGACAGAAATCACATAAAGCATAGATTAATTGTTTAAGTATAATTCTTTATTTCTCTTGTGTTCAGTAAAAGTTTTGGCAAAATAAATTTTGCCTGTCTTTACATTATGCAAAAAATAAAAATAATCAGTCGGGGTAGGGTAAATTGCGGCTAAAATAGCATTTAACCCGGGATTATCAATCGGACCCGGCGGCAAACCGCGATATTTATAAGTGTTATACGCAGAGTCAACCGCTAAATCCTCGGCGCTGTGTGCCGCGACGTTGTCATTTAGAATATAGCTTAAAGTCGCATCCGATTCTAACGCCACTCCGCTCTTAAGCCGTTTCCAAAATATATCAGCCACTATTTTCATATCTTCCTGTGTCCGCGCTTCTTTTTCAAGGATAGAAGCCATAATGATAATGTCTTGTAAATTTTTGCCTTGCGCTTTGATATCGGCGCGCATGGCCGGCGTCAATTTAGCGTCAAAATTCTTTAACATTTTAGCAATGATATCTTCCGCCGTGGTATCTTTAAAAACGCGGTAGGTATCCGGGAAAAGATAACCTTCCAGAGTCGCCCCTGCCGGGATTTCCGCTAAAAAAGACACCTGGCAGGATGCTAAAGCAAAGCAGGTGCCGGGAGCAGGTTTAGTTAGTTTAATAAAATCCGGCGCAGCAACAATATTATTTTTTTCTAAATAATCGGCTATTTGCTTAATGTTCCAGCCCTCAATTATTTTAATTGTCTTTTCTTTTTCTGTTACCTCGCCGCCCGCTAATTTTTTAGCGATAGCGCGCAAGTTCATATTTTTATTGAGCAGATATCCGCCCGCCTGCAATTTTTTATCAATTCTTTTAAAAGCCACGTACCAATAAAAATATACTGACCGGCGGATAAGACCAATATCAGCTAAATTAGCGCCAATCGTCTTAACTCCTTGGCCGGGTTCAATGATAAAATTAACTTCGGTGCTTTCCTCCTGCACTGGCTCATTGATGCCGCGCCAAATAGTGAGATAAAGAGTGGCGATTATTAATACCGCTAACGACAAGATTATTCCTAAATACATTGTTAATTTCTGAAACATGGTTTTAAAATCCAAAGCCCAAATTATTTTAAATTATTCCCTGCCCGCCCGCCCGCTGCCGCCATTTTTTCAAGTTATAAAGCTATTTTTATGGCAGCGGCAGGCGGGCAGGCAAACCAATGCCAAATGCTTAAATGACAAAATTTGAAATTTAGATTTTAGATTTGATTTGGAATAATTTGAATTTTGATATTTGGAATTTCTTATAGATATTCTTCTTGCCCCATCTCTTTAAACTGCTGCACTATTTTTTTTACTTCCTGCGCGCTGTCCTGATGGCAGATCAAAGTAATGTCATCGGTAGCAATAATTATCGTATCGCGGATGCCGGCGCAGGCGATGGGGCGTTTGCTAAAATTATAAATTAAATTATTGGCGCTGTCTAATGAGATAACCTGCCCTTTGCTAGTCGTTGCGCCACTGCTCGTTAAAATATCTTTAACGGTGCGCCAATTACCGATATCAATAAAAACAAAATCAGCCGGCAAAACCACTAAATTTTTCGCTCGCTCTAAAATGCCGTAGTCAAAAGCGATTGGTTTTATGTTGGTAAATTCGCGCGTTAATACCGCCGATTCTTGGGGCGTGCCGAAAGCGCGGTTAATCTTAACAAACGCCTGATATTGTTCCGGCAACAACTGCCGGTATTGCCGCAGTAAAGTATCTACCCGCCAAATAAAGTAACCGGGGTTCCAAAGGTATTGCCATTGGCTGACATATTGCCGCGCCGTTGTTAAGTCAGGTTTTTCTACAAAACTTTCTACCGAAAAAACTTTCTGCTCGCCTAAAGAAAAAAACTGGCTGTTCATTTTAATATAGCCATAGCCGGTTTCCGGGTAAGTCGGCTTGACGCCGATTAAGACGCCTTTTTCCGGATGCTGCTTAACTACTGATTCGGCTAAACGCAATAAACGCAAATATTTATCTTCGTCATCAATAAAGTGGTCGGCATGAACGGTGGCGATAATTTCTTGCGGGTTATGAAAATAAAATTTGGCGGCGGCTAAGCCAATCGCCGCCGCGGTGTCACGTTTGCATGGTTCGCCAATAATATGGCTCACCGGCAATTCGGGCAATTGCTGGCAAACAGTTCCCCAGTAATCTTTTCCCGTTACCACATAAATATCTTCTGCGCTAAAACCACGGCGCAGCCGTTGGTAAGTTTTTTGCAGTAAAGTTTGCTCTCCGATAATAGGATGAATTTGTTTGGGGTGGCGGTAGCGCGACAGCGGCCAAAGCCGAGTGCCCGAACCGCCGGCTAAAATTACTAATTTCATAATCATGAAAACATTTTTTATCCTTTTAGTTTAGCACCCCGCTTTATTTATGGCAAGCACCGCTTGGTCTTAGTTATACCAAGCTAAAAATAATTTTATTTTATTTATCTTGAGGGCCGGCACATTCGTTCCCGCTACTATAAAAAAATAGCTGACCATAAATAGCCAGCTAACCCAAAAAATACTTTGTTTAAATTATTAATTAAGACGTTCTGCGAGCACTGGGAACTTTTCCCCGTCAGGAGAAATAACAAATACTGTATCTTGGATACTGTGCGGATCGTCTGGCCCGCCAGCATCACTATCCGGCTGGGCTGCTTTTATCTTCTGTAATGTCTGACGGCCTATTCGGAAAGCTTCTTCTTCCCTTGAGCACCAAAATATATGATACTCTTTGCCCGAGAAATTATCATGCCTTTTAACTTCCCACCATGGTTGTTTCATGTTCGGCTCCTCCTGTTTATTGTTTTAAGATGCCAATAAAGACCGATAGGTACTGCCATAGTAAGCTGGCGGATAATTCTTGTCAATAAATAATTAACTTTTCCCCTTGATTTTTAACGATTACTGTGATATAATGATATTATAAGTGAATTTAACAGCCAGTTAGGTTCATAAAAATCAAAAGCTCTCAAAATAAGGGCGCAAAACAAAAACTAAAACAATGCATACTACCAAAGGAGGCAAACAATCCATTTTTTATTATATTGGCAAATCTCTACTTATCCTGCTGATAATAGGGATTTTTTTATTGCCTGTTTCGCCGCAGTTTGACGCCGGCGGATTTATTATTGAGGAGTTTAATATTGCCTATGCTTCTGAAGTTACCGCTGGCAAAATAATTGATTTAACTAATCAAGAGCGAATGAAATATAACCTGCTGGAATTAAGCGCCAATCCTGCTTTAACTCAAGCGGCGCAACAAAAAGCGGAAGCGATTTTTGCCTCTCAACAATTTTCCCATAATTTCGGCGCTAAAAAATTTTCCCAATGGATAAAAGAGCAAGGTTACCAATACGCAATCGTGGGTGAGAATTTAGCCATTAATTTTACCGCCAGTGAACCGCTATTGAACGCCTGGCTCGCCTCGCCTACCCATAAAAAAAATATTTTACACCAAGACTATCGGGAAATTGGCGTCGCCGTCAAGACGGCTGATTGGCGGGGAGAGCAAGCAACCTTAGTAGTAGAATTATTTGGCGCGCCGGCGGTGCTCTCGGAACAAATAGTTCCCGGCACTTTAAAACCACAAAACGAGGCTAATACTTCCCTTAACCCCGCTCAACTGATTACTCCTAATTTAGCGGAACAATATTTAAATAATATTGCGCTTGGCACGAATTCCCTGCCGCTAACGGCCGAGGCAAAAATTGAACTGCCAGTCACGATAATGAAAAATAAAACGGCGGCCATTACTTATTTATGGTTGACCGCGCAAGTGATTATTTTATACATGTCGCTTGCGCTATTAATCGTGCTCGCGTACGGCTATGCTTTATACTTTAGTAAACTTTACAGAAAACTAAAGTTGTTAGCTAAGCCACAGCCATAAGATAACGGCAGCGAGCAGAAAACGATAATAAGCAAAAATGTCCAAAGAGTATTTACGGACAAAAGCAATAAAATATTTAATCGTAAAATAAGAAAAAACAAATGACATAAAAAAACCTAAGCCCAAACTAAATAGTTCGTTAGTAGAAGCCGCGGCTAAAACCGGGGCTTCTTTTATATTGGCGCCTAAAATAATCGGCACTGACAGTAAGAAAGAAAAACGCGTCGCCGCCTCCCGGTTTAATTTAAACAACATACCTGCTATAATAGTAATGCCGGAGCGAGAGACGCCGGGAATTAAAGCTACCGCTTGGGCGCAGCCAATAACTAATGACTGCCGCCAATTTAAGTTAGTGAGGTCATGGTGCTGTTTAGCTAATCGTTCGGTAATTAAAAATAAAATTACGCCCGCGACCAACGCTAACGCCCCAATCAAACCGGAGCGCAATATTTCCTCAATAATACTTTCCAGCCAATATCCAAATAGCGCCGCCGGAATAGTAGCGATAATGATTAACCAAGCCAAACGGGCTGGTTCGCTCTTTTTCCCCCGAGCCAAACTCTGGCAGCAGCCGACTAAAATCTCCTTAAAATCCTGGCGGAAAAATATGATTACGGCTAAAGCGGAAGCGAGATGCAGTACCACGTCAAAAGCCAAGCTATTAATCGGCACTGCCGGTAAAATCTCATGCAGCAGTATCAAATGCCCGGAGGAAGAGACAGGCAGAAATTCGCTTAAGCCTTGCGCCAAGCTCAAAATTATAATGACTAAATAATTAATTAACATAGTTTATGCTTAATATTATTATCCTGCCGCTAATTGCCGCTTTATTAGCGCAATTAATGAAATTTTTTATTCAAACCAATAAAATGCAGTTTAACTTTAAAAACTTTGTCGCCTATGCGGGCATGCCTTCCAGCCATGTGGCGATGGTAATGTCGCTAGGAACTATCGTCGGCCTGCAGGAAGGCTGGGACTCCCCCCTGTTTGGTTTTGCCTTTATTTTTGCCTTTCTCATTATTAGAGACGCCATCGGCCTGCGGCAATATTTAGGCCGCCACGGAAAAATTCTTAATACTTTAGTCAAAGACTTAAAAGAGGACCGCTTGTTAGATGAACGTTATCCGCAACTTATTGAAAAAATCGGGCATACGCCCCTGCAGGCGCTGGCTGGCGGAATTATTGGCATCGCCGTCAGTATCATTGGCTATATTTTTTTCTAAATCAAGCGAGTTATATCAAAGCTCTGCCTGTCATTTCTTGGGGCGGGGGCAAATTAATAATTTTTAAAATGGTCGGCGCCACATCCGCTAAAATGCCCTGAACCTCTAATAAACTTAGGTCGGCGCCGGCGATATCTCCTTGGCTTAAACTTTTACCTTCGTATTCTTGGCCGATAATAACTAAAGGCACGGGATTAGTAGAGTGCTCTTTGTTGATTGAGCCGGTTTGCATATTAAACAGCTCTTCCACGTTGCCATGGTCAGCGGTGATAATCATTACCCCTTGGCGCGCTAAAATAACATTAGTAATTTCGCCTAAAACTTTATCTAAATATTCTAAGGCAGCGATAGTAGCATCCATATTGCCGGTATGCCCGACCATATCGGCGTTAGCGTAATTAATTAAAATAAAATCATAGGCGTCTTTATTTACCTCCTTAATCAGCCGCGCTGTGATTGCCGGCGCTGACATTTTTGGCTCCGCCGCATAGGAAGCGACATGGGCGGAAGGAATAACCACTCTCTCTTCACCCGGGTAAGCCGCTTCTTTGCCGCCGTTAAAAAAATAGGTGACATGAGCGTACTTCTCCGTTTCCGCCAGACGCAGTTGCTTTAAGCCCGCTTCCGCCATTACCTCGCCTAAGGTATTTTTTACTGCTACCGGCGGAAAGGCAATGGCTGCCGGCAAATTTTTTTCGTACTCGGTCAGAGTAACAAAATACAAATCCTGATAATTTATCACTGGGGCAAATTTATTAAAACCGGGCAAAACAAAGGCTTTGGTTAATTGCCGCGCCCGATCCGCCCGAAAATTAAAAAAAATTACCGCATCGCCATCGGCAACGGCGGCAATTGGTTTGCCATCTTTAGCAATCACTGCCGGCACAAACTCTTCGTCATAAATTTTTTTGGCATAATAATAATCAATTGCCGCCAAAGCATCGGGAAAAAATTTCTTAGACTCCCCCTGGGCAATAGCCGCGTACGCCAGCGCTATTCTCTCCCAATTATTATCGCGATCCATCGCGTAAAATCTCCCGGCTAACGAGGCGACGACGCCAATTTTATGCTCGGCGATACTTTTTAAAACATCAATTATTAATTGCCGGGCGGAATTAAACGGCATATCGCGCCCATCTAAAAAAAGATGGAGATAAACCTGCTCCATCTTTTGTTGTTTAGCAAAAACAAGCAAAGCGATTAAGTGCTCAATTGCGGCATGCACTCCTCCTTGGGAAATTAAGCCCATCAGGTGCAGTTTTGATTGGTGGCTTTGGACGTGCTTAACAGCGCCTAATAAAGCGATATTTTTAAAAAAAATATTATCGCTAATCGCTTTATTAATGCGCGGCAAATCTTGGTATACTATCCGCCCCGCGCCTAAATTTAAATGCCCCACTTCGCTGTTGCCTATCTCTCCCCAAGGCAATCCTACCGCTTCTCCCGCCGCGCTTAAAGCCATTACCGGATAGTGGGAAACGAGTTGGTTAAAGTTTGGCAATTTGGCCAAGGAAATGGCGTTGCCGGCATAAGGCGGCGCGATGCCCCAGCCGTCTAAAACAACTAAAACAACGGGCTTTGGTCTGATTTGATTTTTATCTATATTTCGGTTCATAGTCTTTTTTAAATTTTTTTAAACCCAAATATCAAAATCCAAATTATTCCAAATCTTTGAACTTTGGATTTATTAACGTAATTAAAGTTTATGTATAATTAAACTTTTCCCCGTCATCTCCTTTCGTTTCGGCAAGCCAAACAACTCTAAAATAGTCGGGGCGATATCGCCCAAAATCCCGTTCGGGCGCAATAAATTTTTTTTGCCTTTCAGCTCTCGGTCAACCAGAATAAAAGGCACAAACGAGGTGGAATGTTCCGTATCTACTTCCCCGGTTTGCAGATTTATCATCCCTTCTAAATTGCCGTGGTCGGCAGTGATAATTACTCGTGCCGCGTATTTAGCCGCCTCTTTAATAACCTGGCTAAGGTAAGCATCTGTTATCTCCGCCGCTTTAATGCCGGCGGCTAAATTGCCGGTATGGGCAATCATATCCGGACAGGCATAGTTAACGGCCAAAAAATCAAAATCCCGCTCGCGCAAATGCGCTAATATAATTTCGGTGATTTTTTTAGAACTCATCCCCGGCGTTTCCGCGTACGATTTAACATCCGGCGAGCGGACGATAACCCGCCGCTCTCCCGCCACGGTGTCCGCGTAGCCGCCGTTAAAAAAATAAGTGACATGGGCGTATTTTTCGGTTTCGGCAATATACCATTGGCGCAGATGGCGCAATTGCATCGGCAAAGTTGCTTTTAAGTCAACGCTGGGATAAGCCGAGATGACGCTGTCTAAATCCGGGCCAAAATCAGTCATGGCTACGAACAAAAGATTGCGCAGAATATTTTTGCGCTTAAACGATCCCGGGTTCATCTGTTCAAATTTTTTCTGGACAAAAGCTTTGGTAATCTGACGGGCGCGGTCGGAGCGTAAGTTAAAAAAAATCAAAGCGTCGTTATCGCCTACCGGCGGCAGGCGCCGGCCGTGTTTAACGATAACATACGGCTCCATAAATTCATCGGTCTGGTTGCGATTATAGCTTTCGGTAATGGCGTCCGTTACCGATTCAGCCGTATGCCAAGAGCATTTCTCGCAGGTTAATACGTCATAAGCCGCTTCCGTATTGTTCCAATTTTTTTTTCGGTCCATGCCGTAGTAACGGCCCATAATGGTAGCGATTTGCGCATTCGGCTTTAATTGCGGCTCTAACTGCTTAATTAATTTTAAAGCCGCGTGCTGGGGCGAATCGCGCCCGTCAGTAAAAAGATGTAAATATACCGGCGCTAAATTCTGTTTGCGCGTAAATTCCAACAACGCCTGTAAATGCTCCGGCTCGCTATGGGCGCTCATCCCGTTAGAAAGCAGCCCCAGCAGATGCAGATGCGATTTATTTTTTTTAACATGTTTGACCGCCTGCAAAAAAGCCGCGTTTTTAAAAAAAGTGCCGTCTTTGATGGCTTTGGTAACCCGCACCACATCCTGGTCAACTATGCGGCCGGCGCCGATATTCATATGCCCGGCTTCGCTGTTTCCTTCCTGTTTATCGGGTAAGCCGACGCAACGACCGGAGGCGCATAATTCAGTATAAGGATATCCCCTCTGCAAACGGTCCATCGTCGGCGTTTTGGCTAACATAATCGCGTTGCCTTTGCTCGGCGGCGCTATGCCCCAACCGTCTAAAATGATAAGAATGAGGGGTTTGATATTTTTTAAATTATTATCCTTATATTTCATACTCTCTTCATTGTTTACGTTCTTAAATCTAAATATCAAAATCCAAATTATTCCAAATCAAATCTAAAATCTAAATTTCAAATTTTGATATTTAAGCGTTTGATATTGGTTTGGAATAATTTGGAACAATTGGGATTTTGGAATAATTTAAGAGTTAATTATCTTTTCTATCTCCATCAACCGATTATATTTCACTACTCTTTCCCCGCGCGAGAGCGAACCGAATTTCACGTAGTCGGCGCCGACGCCGACCGCCAAATCAGCGATAAAATCATCGGTTGTTTCCCCGCTGCGATGAGAAACAAAAATTTTATAGTTATTGGCTTTGGCTAATTTAACGCAGGCGATTGTTTCGCTTAAGGTGCCGACTTGGTTGGGCTTGATTAAAACAGCGTTAGCCACTTTGCGCTTTATTCCTTCCTCCAGTCTAGTCACGTTCGTCACAAATAAATCATCGCCCACGAGCAGTACTTCCCTGCCCAGCTCGCGCGTCAGCTCTTCCCATCCTTGCCAATCGTCTTGAGCTAAGCCGTCTTCCAAGGAAATGACATTAAATTTTTTCAGCCAGTCGTGATATAAATCAACTAAAGTTGAATTGATAAAACTGGCTTGATCCAGTTTAAAAATATATTTGCGGCTGCGGATATCATATAATTCGGAAGAACCGACATCAATGCCTAAGCCAATATCGGTACCGACTTGATAGCCGGCGCGCACGGTAGCGGCTAAGATAAATTCCATTGCTTGCACCGACGAATAAATATCCGGCGCATAACCGCCCTCGCTCCCCACGTCAGTATCAAAGCCGGCCTCTTTCAATACTTTCCCTAATTCGTGAAAAATCTCCGCCCCCATCCTAACCATCTCGGCAAACGACTTTTTGGCAGTCGGCATAATCATAAATTCTTGAAAATCCAAATTAGTATCGGCATGTTTGCCGCCGTTGAAAATGTTAAAACTGGGGATGGGCAAGTTGTAAGTTGTAAGTTGTAAGTTGTAAGCGTCTCTAATGTATTC
>CAYHIM010000002.1:0-31153 GCA_964356665.1 uncultured Gammaproteobacteria bacterium | reverse complement strand
TTACATAGTTATTGATTTTCCGGAAATTAATAAAAGTTCCGTATTTTGGCGTTATTTACGAAGTTGTAGTACGGTCGCGCAGGTTACGGACAAAAAAGTTAACGGCTATATTTTTGATTGCCGAAGCGGCAATGTAAATATGTTATCTCAAGAGTAATTGTTTTTATGGATATTTGTTTTTTAACGCATAATTTGGATATAAAAAATGGCGGCGGCAGATTAAGCTATGAATTGATATCCGGTCTGCAAAAAACATCCCCGGATGTTAAGATTAAGGTTTTAACTACTATTTTTAGCGGCTATGAATATGAAGAGGCAATTTTATATCCAAATAAAATAAAATTATTTTTTTCTTTACTAAAGGTTCGAAAAATTTTAAAACATTATAATATCATTCACGCCTTTGATGGAATGCCGTATGGCGTTATCGCAAGTCTTGCCTTAGTTGGTTTAAGAAATAAATTAATAGTAACTGCAGTTGGTAGTGGCTCGCTACAGCCGCTTTACAGCAAGTATGCTTTTTTAATAAAGTGGGCCTATCGCCAGGCAGACAAGTTAATAGCTATCAGTTCATATCCTGCCAACGAAATAAAAAATAAAGTAAAAAATATCACTATCGAAGTTATTCCCCTCGGCGTAAACTATGGTTACTTTTCTGGCAGAGGCAGGGAGGAGCAATGCCTAGAAAATATTAAAAGATTAAAGCCATACATTCTATCAGTAGGGAAGTTAAAGCCGCGCAAGGGCTACCACATTAGTTTAAGAGTATTTGCATCTTTAACAAAAGAGCACCCAAATTTACATTATGTTATTATCGCCCGCGGCCGCGGCGATTACTATAGTGAGTTGCAAAAAATTATTGCCGAGTTAGGCATTGTTGATAAAGTATTGTTTAAAGAAAACATTAGTGATGAAGAACTAGTTTGCTGGTACCAGCAAGCAGAATTGTTTATGTTGTTGCCGCAAAATATAAAGTACGACGTGGAAGGATTCGGACTGGTTTTTTTGGAGGCGGCCGCATTCGGCTTGCCGGTAATTGGCGCTGCCGACAGCGGAGCCGAAGACGCAATCTGGAACGGGCGAAACGGCTTTTTAGTGAATCCGGCTGATATTACCGCCGCTGCTACCCGAGCGCGGGAGATATTAAGCAACCAAGACTTGAGGCAAAAATTAAGCGCTAATTCAATATTGTTTGCCAAAAAAATGTCTTGGGAGCATACTATCAATAATTATTTGACGATATATCAATCTTTATGAGCTATTATTCAGATACCCAGTATAAGGCCAAAGAAAATATCTGGTTTGAGAAATTTTATTTTGCCAGATTTTTTAAAGGCAATTCTGGGCCAATTTTAGACGTGGGTTGCGCTACGGGAAATTTTATCGCTACCCATCCGGACTTTATTGAAGGCATTGAAGTAGACGATGATTCGTTACGGGTATGCCGCGAGCGCGGTTTTAAAGTAAAAAAAATCAATGTTGAAAATGAACTTGAATCATTGCCCGATGATTATTATACGGGGGTTTATGTTAAACAGGTCATTGAACATTTGCATAACCCATTATATTTTTTTAAACATCTGCAACGGATGCTGCAGCCGGGCGGAAAAGCAGTAATTTTAACTCCCAATTGCCCTTATGCTTTAACGCGATTTTTTTGGGATGACTACACGCATGAACGCCCTTTTACTAAAGAGAGTTTAAAACGCATTGCCTTAGACGCTGGCTTTAACAAGATAAAGATTTATACCGATTTTCGATGTTTTCCCGGCTTAGGCAAGCTGATGCGGCTTTTTAATTTGCGCCCAGAATTAATTAGCGCGCTGCAAAATCTTTTTTTTGTCAGGGGTTTGAGTTTAATTATGGAATTAGAGAAATAAATCGATGAGCACAACTAATTTATCACCCCGAAAATTAATATATCTGGCGGATATGCGCTTACCAACTGATTGGGCGCATGGCATTCAAATTATGAAAATGTGTGAGGCATTTTCCACTCATCAGTTTAAAGTGGAGTTGGTCGTGCCCCGTCGTTTTAATAAAATCAAACAAGACCCGTGGCAATACTACGGCCTTGCCCCGAAGTTTAAAATCGTCAAATTGCCGTGCCTTGATTTAATGCCGTTGGGAGCGTTAAAATTGACATTTTTGTTGGAAAAATTCAGCTTTTTTTTGTCAGCCAGGGCGTACTTATGGTTTAAACAGTATGACATACTATACACGCGGGAGGCGTTATCCAGCTGGCTGTTCCGTCGACACGTGTTAGAGTTGCACGTCATTCCCGGCCAAGTTAGAAATTGGCAGCGCTGGCTATGGCGCCGGCCAGGGAAAATCGTGGCTCTGACCGCTATTATGAAGCAGGTTTTGCGGGCGAACGGCGTGCGCCGCAAAATCATAGTGGCGCCGGACGGGGTTGATTTAGAACAATTCAGTTTATCCATGAGTCAAGAGGAAGCGCGCCGGCAGCTCAATTTACCGCTTGATCAACACATCGTGATGTACACCGGCAGTATTTATTTATACGACTGGAAAGGAGTGGATGTGCTACTGGCGGCCGCTGAATTTTTGTCATCAGACACAGTGATAATTTTAGTGGGCGGTAGCGAGACTGAAATAAAAACATTAAAACAAAATATCAAAACTGACAACGTGATGTTAATCGGTCGCCAGCCCCATAATTCCATACCGCTCTATCTGCGGGCGGCCGACGTGCTGGTTTTGCCTAACAAATCCGGTGCGGCGCATTCGGAACAATACACTTCGCCTTTGAAGTTGTTTGAATACATGGCGAGCGACCGGCCGATTGTCGCGAGCGACCTGCCGGCCCTGCGGGAAATTTTAAATGAGCGCAACGCGGCGCTGGTCGCGCCGGATAGTTCTGCTGCCATAGCCGGCGGAGTCAAGCAGGTCTTGTCCGAGCCGGCCTGGGCCGAACGACTAGCCCGGCAGGCGCGGCAGGACGCGCGGCAATATAGTTGGCTCCATCGCGCTGAAATTATTGCTAAGTTTATAACCAACAATTAGTTTTTTAAAAGATTAGCAGCCAGTTTCGCTTATGAAAAATTTAATTATTATCCCTACTTATAATGAGAGAGCAAATATCGCTCCCTTGGTCAAGGAGATTTTGGCAATAGTGCCGGCTATCAATATTTTAGTGGTGGATGATAATTCTCCGGATGGAACGCAGGCGGTAGTGCGAGAGTTAAGCGGACAATACCCCAATATCTCCCTGCTTCTGCGGGAATGCAAGGAAGGCTTGGCCAAAGCTTATCTGGCCGGGTTCGCGGCCGCGCTGACCAAGCCGGATGTGGACAGAATTATTACCATGGACGCGGATTTTTCCCACCAGCCGGAATATCTGCCGACTTTGTTGGCAGCGGGGTCTAATTTTGAAGTGGTTGTTGGCTCCCGTTATGTTCAGGGCGGAGGAACAAGCGGCTGGGAATTATGGCGGCGGGTGTTAAGCCGTTGCGGTAACATTTACGCCCGTTTGATTACCGGCTTACCGCTGCATGATTGCACCGGCGGGTTTAATTTAATCAGCCTGAAAGCTTTGCGCCGCATCAACTTGTCAGACATTGACTTACAGGGTTACGCCTTTTTAATGGAACTAAAATGGCTGCTATGGCAAGCCGGCGCCAGCTTGACCGAAGTGCCGATTATTTTTAAAAATCGTTCAGCCGGGAAATCAAAAATGTCAGGTCACATTATTCGGGAGGGCATTATCGCCCCTTGGCAAATTAGGCATAAACATAAATCAACTTAATTTAAGTATGATATTGTTATTCCGGTTAAAACAGCATAAATATTTAGCAGCCTTGATATTGACAATTATCATTGTCATAGCCAGCGCGGTCTGGCTGGCGGCGGCGCCGGCAAGGGGAAATTGGCAGGGCGTGCCATTGCAATTTACCGGTGACAGCTATTTTTATTATGCAAGAATGAAAGAAATTGCCGACGGACATCCGTTTATTGGCAATCCGTTTTATCTTGAACATAACAGCGAGCTGGCGCCGGCTTTTTTCGTCGCCGACTGGCTAGCGGCTTGGCCTCTGTTTTTAGGACTTTCCATCAGCGCGACCACCATATTTAATTTATTCTTTTGGTCATTATCATTCGCCGCTTTGTTTTATGGCGTGCTGCGCCGCTGCGGCGTAGCGGCCAAGCTAAGTTCCATCGGTGCGCTATTAGGATATGCCGCTTCTTTTTCAATCATAGTTCGGGCTGTTTCCCTGCAGACGGTTTTGCCGGTTTGGCTCTGGTTTATCTGGGAAATGTTGGGCTGGCAAAAACGGCCGGACGATAAAAAATCAGTCTGGCTGTTGGCGGCGGCGATAACTATGTCAATTTATGTCTATACCTACTTGACGCAAATTATCGCGGTTTTGCTGCCGCTGATGATAATATATTTATACTTTAAACATCGCCGCCAGGAAGCAAAGTATTTGGCGATGGCCTGTGGGTTAGCGTTCATCGCCTCTGTTCCCTTTTTGGTATATACTTGGCGGCAAATACACTCGCCTTATTTTTGGGAATCAATGCGGCGCGTTGGTCTGGTTTACACCCACTTGCCGTCCGGCAATTTTTTGATTGCTAGTTTCTGGGTGATGGTGACATTGGGTTTGTGGCTTTTATTGTGGCGCTGGGTCGCGGCTCTGAAGGCCAATGAAACCTACAAAAAAATATTACCATTTTATGTTTTAGCCGGCATGGCGATGATTATTACCGCCGGCAGTAATATCTTCAGCGGCAAAGAATCCGAAAACTCCCAGCATATAGAAAGATTTATGATAGTTTGGCTGGTAATGTCACTGGTTATTTTGGCGGCGTATATTGGGAAATATCGGCAGCCAATAAAAACAAATTCCCGCCGGCAAAAAATAATTTTAAGTTTATTATCATTAGCGCTATTGCTGGGAGTGTCAGGCTATGTTCGCAAAGATTTTAGTTTAGCGGCTATGGTGCGAGAAAACAGGCAAACGACGGTAGAACGTCAATCTTACGCCGCGCCCCTGCGCTGGCTGGAAGCACAAGAGAGCAGACCGGTGGTAATTTGGACGGTTGGGGCTGAAGATGTTAATAATTATATTCCAATCCTAACCAAACATTACGTACTTGCCCCTTCCGGGCTAACATACTTGCTCTCTGACGCGGAACAGGCGCAACGTTATTTAGTGTATCATTATTTTGACGACTTAACGTTAGCAGACATTGAAGATGATTTTTGGTCTTACGCCGGCGTAGCTCACGCTGTGCATCAGTATAAAGCGTATAATCGCAAAGTGCGCGTCTGCCGCTTGCTTTTTTTGGATAAAATAGGGTACAATTGTGGAGAGTTCACAGATTCAATTTCGTTTCAGGGTGAGGCATTTTTTCAGGAGTTATACCGCCAGTACGCCGAAGATGTTCGGCCTCATATCAGTGAACAACTGCAAAAATACCACGTAGCCTACCTCTTGGTTGACGGCAGAATGTATCCGAATTTTCGGGACGCTGTCGCCATCCCCGGCGTTACCGCGACGAGAGAGTATCAAGACGCGCGTTTTAGTATATACAGCGTGCAGTATTAAATTTAAAATATCCCCATGATACGTTCGCTTTCAATTTTTTTCCCCTGCTATAACGACAAAGGCACTGTCAAAAAACTCATTGACGATTCAATAGCGACAGTCAGTCAACTGGGCATTGATGACTACGAGATTATTGTTATTGATGACGTCAGTACCGACGGCGCTCGTGAATTGTTGCGTTCGCTTTCAGGGCATGTTCCTCGGCTCAAAGTTATTTTCCATGATAAAAACTACGGCTACGGCCGGGTACTCAAGAGCGGGTTCGCCATCGCCAGCAAAGAATGGGTTTTTTATACCGACGGCGATGCACAGTATGATATCAAAGAATTAACGTCGCTAGCCGCGGCCGCGGCCGCAGGAGTTGATTGGGTCAATGGTTATAAAATAAAACGTCAAGACACACTCAAGCGAATTATTATGGGGAAAATTTATAAATGGGTGACGAAGGCCATTTTTTTTATTAAAATTAAAGATGTCGAGTGCAATTTTCGCTTAATTCGACGCGCCAAAATGAATGGCCTGACTCTCACGAATGACAGCGGCAGTGTATGCGTGGAATTAGTGAAAAAGCTGCAGATGGTCAAAGCGGTTACGCGTGAAGTTCCGGTACATCACTACGCCCGCATCTATGGACACTCACAGTTTTTTACGATTAAGAGAGTGATGGTTATGCTCGTGACACTGTCACAGCTATGGTGGCGCTTGGTTATTTTACGTCAGCTTAACTAAACCATAATTCATTATTTCTAAGTATTTATATGATAACCCGTTTGATTGATTATTTGGCGCAACGGCCGGTTATTTTGAATTTTCTAAGAGCGGTATTAGAAAATAATCATCGTGGCGAAAAAGAGGTTATTAAGTGTGAGTTGCCTGATAGATTGTCGCAACGAGTGTTTGATTTAGGTTGCGGTACTGGCACTTATTCGCCCTTGTTTGGACCGGATTATGTCGGAATTGATATTTCCAAAATTTACATAGATTATGCCAAGCGGCACTATGCCAAAAGTTTTTATGTGATGGATGCTCAAAAAATAAATTTTCCCAACCAGTCTTTTGATATTATTTGGGTCAATGGCGTCTTTCATCATCTTGATGATGCTTCTGCCTCGGCGACTCTTAGTGAAATGAGGCGTTTATTAAAAGTTGGCGGTAAGGCAGTGGTAATGGAAGATGTGCCTTCCAAAACAATTTTTTCTAAAATTCTAGCTCCTTTGGATTTGGGCGACAATATACGTCCGCCTATGGATTATCGTCGCCTGTGGGAAAAATATTTCGTTGTCAAAAAAGAATATCCGGTGCGTACCGGCGTCTGCGACTTTCAGGTTTTTATTTTAACTTGATTAATTATCCAAAAGTTATGATTTATGTTACGCGGCCGACCATGCCCGATATCAATGAGTTTATTAGCTATACTAAGAAGATCTGGCGGAATAGATGGCTGACTAATCACGGGGAGTTTGTTAATTTATTGGAAAAAAAACTCAAACACTACTTAGCAGCAGCTGATTTGCTGTGCGTGACTAACGGCACTATCGCCTTGCAAATCGCCTTAAAGTTGTATGACTTTAAACCTGGTTTGGAAATTATCACTACTCCTTTCAGTTTTATCGCCACCACTAACGCCATTTTGAACGAAAAGTTGCGGCCGGTTTTCGCCGATATTGATGGAGAAACTTTCAATATTGACCCGCGCCAAGTGGAAAAAAAAATTTCTCCGAACACCGGGGCTATTTTGGCTACCCATGTCTACGGTAATCCTTGCGATGTTATCGGATTGCGGAGGATAGCCGATAAATATCACCTAAAATTAATTTATGATGCGGCGCATGCTTTCGGTGTACAATATCAGTCACAGTCAGTTCTTAACTTCGGCGATGTGGCTACTTTAAGCTTCCATGCTACTAAAGTTTTTAATACCATTGAAGGGGGCGCGCTCGTTGTTAAAAACGCCGCCTTGTCGAAAAAAATTAAATTATTAAGAGATTTCGGCATTGTTTCAGAAGAAAAGAACGTCTTAGCCGGCCTAAACGGCAAGATGAATGAATTTCAAGCTATTATGGGCTTGTGCAATTTAGACAATATTGACCAAATGATTAAAAAGCGCAAAAGTATTTACGAGCATTATGCAGAGGGGTTGGCTGATAGTAAAGTAAAATTCCAAAGAATTACCGCCAGTCGCTATAATTATAGCTACCTGCCCGTTTGTTTCGCCAACAAGCGCAAACGGGATAAAGTATACAATGCCTTGCTTCGGCATGGCATCAGGGCAAGAAAATATTTTTATCCTTTAATAAGCGACTTTAATTATGTCAGGCATTTTTCCAGGAGGGATGAATTAAAAAACGCTATTTTAGTGGCGGATACCATATTATGCCTGCCGCTTTATCCAGATTTAAATTTAGGAACAGCAGACAGAATTATAAGGATTGTAAAAAATAATATTTAATAACGATAATTTTTACATGAAAAAAATACAAATATTTTTTAATTATTTTAAAGCCGCTATCAATAATCATAAATTAGCCTTAGCCGGCGCATTGATTGTAGGAATAATTTATATTGCTCCCCACATTTTTTTTATTTTGTCTTTAGGAGATGATTATCAAGGCATTCCTATAATGAATACAGCCAATGAAGATTTTTATATAGCCAGAATGCAGGAGATTATAGACGGACATCCATTGCTTGGTTCCCCGGTTTTTTATGAAGGCAAAGATCAATGGCCGCTGACGCCTCCCATTGGAGAAATGTTTTATGCTTTGCCGAGCATGGCATTTAATATACCCTTAATAGAAATATTAATTGCCAGCAGATTTGTTTTTCCATTTATTATATTTATATTAGTTTATTTTTTAATTAATAAGCTAACTTTCAATAGCCGGTTAATATCAAATAAAATAAATGCCATTGCCGGTGCTTTGTTAGTAACCCTGGGGTATGATTTAGTGGATTATCGCACTCTCGGGCTATTTTTAACCGAAAAAATTAGCAGCGGATATTTTTTAATTTGGTCGCGGCCGGTTAATCCAGTAATTGGAGCAGTGTTGTTATTTGCCTTTTTATTATCTCTTTGGTCTATTATTCAACAAAAAAAATACAAAAAAACATTAGTGGCGGCCGCCAGCGTGCTTTTAGCGCTGATGATCGGCAATTATTTCTTTAGTTGGGGAATAGCTTTATCTGTTTTGGGGACGTTGTTCATTATGTATTTGATCGAAAAAAAATATACTGTCAGCAAAAGTTTACTGGCCATTTTAGCTATCGCCATCACCCTAACATCTCCTCACTGGTATTTTTCCTGGCAGTTAAGTACAAATCCTTGGTATGAAGAGGCGATCATGCGCAATGGCTTATTTTATACTCATTACCCATTATTAAATAAATTACTGCTGGCAACTCTAATGTTTTATGCTGTTACGTTAATTATTTTATATTGGCAAAGAAAAACCTGGCCTTTATGGAAAGAGCGGGTAATTAATACCACTCATAATACAAAACTGCAAGACTGGCATTTATTCTGTTTAGCTTTGCTCTTAGGCGGCTTCTGGTCTCTAAACCAGCAGGTGGTTACTGGTGTGACAGTTTGGCCGTTCCATTTTGTCCAATATACCATTCCTATAGCCATGATAACGGTTTGGGTATTATTCTACAACCTTATCAAAGCGAGGTGGAAGAGTCTCTGGGCGTTAATGATAATAGTGGCAATCTGCTCGTCTTTAACCTTTGGTATTTTTACCCAAGTAAAAGGATATCAAGGCACATTTGACTATTATGCCAGCCTGCAAGCCTACGGGGGAGCTTTTGCCTGGCTGAACAATCAACCAAAAGACTGTGTTGTTTTAGCATTAGATGAATCTAATGGGGCATATGATCTTAATGGTTTGATTCCTGCTTTTACCCGCTGTAACATATACTCTGCAAATTGGGTAGCGCGGCCTGATAGAGCTTATTATAGTTATTTGACGTTGTTGCGTTTTAAGGGAGTGATGGAGGATGATATTGATGAATATTTGCGGCAGCGCCGGCATGAAGCATCAACGTATCTTTTTTCCAACTGGAAAAGTTTATTTGGTATACAGCAATTTCCTGACGTTTCCGACCAGAAATTAGAAGAAAAAATAAAAAAAGTGCCTCAGGATTATCAACGATTCATGAAGCAGGATTTCAGTGAAGTATTAAATAAGTATCGTTTAGATTATATTTTGTCGCTTGAGCCGCTTAAGGAGCAAGTTATAAAGCAGTTACCCGGAACAAATTTAATCAATGAAATTAATGGCGTATTTATCTATTCTTTTAAACACAATGATTAAGAAAATGGAGAAACAAAATTTAGCAGAGTGCGCTAGGCTGCATTATAGTTCTATTAAGAATTCATTTTTATGCGACATCGGCTTTTTTTTTATTAAAAAAATATATGCGGGCATAGTAAAATCAGCAGATTGCGCCGGATATATCTATTTGGATAACTCAGAAATCGTTGGCTTTATAACCGGAAGTAAGAATACGGGCAAGTTTATGAGAAATATGATTCTCAAGAATTTTTTATTTTTTGCCCCTTATGTTGGTTTAAAAATTCTTATCAAGCCGCATTTAATTAAAAAAGTTTTTGAAACTCTGTTTTATTCTAAAAAAAGCGGCGCTGATAACACAAAAGCAGAGTTAGTATCAATAGTAGTCATGAGCAATCAAAGGGGGAAGGGTATAGGAAAAAAATTATTTAATGAATTAGTTTTATTTTTTAAAGCAAATAATATATCAAAGTTTAAAGTTATGGTGGGTAAAAATAATACAGGCGCCAATAAATTCTACGAATCTTTAGGGTTTAATTTTAGCTCCACTTTTAATTTATACGGTCAAGACATGAATATTTATACATATAATATTTATTATGAGTAGCAAAAAAATACCCTGGTGCCGGCCGCAAATCGGCGCGCGGGAATATGAACTAATTAAGCAAGTGCTGGATGATAATTATCTCAATGAAGGCAGCTACACTTCCCAATTTGAACAGCAAATCGCCGCGTTGCTCGGCGTCAAACACGCCATTGCCACCACAAGCGGCACCGCGGCACTATTTTTATCCCTCAAGGCCTTGGGCATCGGCGCGGGAGACGAAGTAATTGTGCCGGATGTTTCTTTCATCGCTACCGCTAACGCGGTTGATTTATGCGGCGCCAAGCCGGTATTGGTGGATAGTAATGCCCGCAATTTACTCATTGATGTGCTGGCTATCGTTAAAGCAATAACTCCCAAAACCAAAGCGATTATTCCGGTGCACGTAACCGGCCGGGGCGCGGACATGGAGGCGATAACGGCCATTGCCAAAGAACACGATTTAGCTGTCGTTGAAGACGCGGCCGAAGCGTTTATGTCCAAACACCGAGGCAGGTACTTAGGCACTTGGGGAAACACCGGCTGTTTTTCTTTTTCCCCGTTTAAAATAATCGGCACTGGCCAGGGGGGCATGGTAGTAACGAATAATGATAAATTAGAAGTATATTTACGCGAATTAAAAGACCAGGGCAGGGCGGTGAAGGGAACGGGCGGGAACGATATCCATCGGGTAATCGGCTACAATTTCAAATTGACCAACCTGCAGGCCGCCGTTGGCTTAGGCCAGTTGCGCCAGCTGGCGTTTAGAATGCAGAAGATAAAAGAAACATACCGGCGTTATGCGGAAAATTTGCATCCGGACACGGTGCATTTGTTTACATTTGATATTGACTCCGGGGAACTGCCGCTGTGGATAGACGGCTGGACAGACAAGAGAGATGAATTGTGCCGGCATTTAGACGCTTGTAATATTGATTACCGCAAATTTTGGCTGCCGGTGCACCGGCAAGAGCCGTACAAACTGCCGGATGATGATTTTGCCAACAGCATACGGATGTCGCCGCGCTCTCTGTGGCTGCCGTCGGCGTTTACGTTAACCGAAGAGGATATAACAATGGTTTGCGAAGAGATAAATAATTTTTTTAATTCCCAATAATGCGCGGTTTGGGCAGGGGCAGAATGAATTTTCCCCGGTAGCCTGATTTTTTCATAATCGCCATGAGTTCCTCCCCGATGTGCCAGGATAAAATCAAAGCGTACTCGGGATGGTCTGCTAATAATTTTTTTTCATCAACTACCGGAATATGAGCGCCGGGCGTAAAGAGGCCGATTTTAGGCGAGCCGGTTTTTTCACAGGCGTAGTCTATTAACTGGTTGTCAATATGGACAAAGCCCAGCAGGGTATTGGAGCGCGCCGGACTGCCAATGGCGGCGATGCGCGCGTTTTCTTTTTTGCATTTAATTAACAAAGCCATTAGCTCGTGTTTGGCTTCAATCATTTTTTGAGCGAATTGTTTTAATTTGTTACTGTCATAAAGGCCGGCATCTTCTTCAATGCTAATCAGCTCATTAACGCGCTTGCTGGTTTGGTGCCTGCCTTTTTTGGCGTAGACGCGGATTGAGCCGCCAGCGGCCGTGATGCGCTCGGCATCAACCAGACTGAATCCAACAGCAGCAAATAATGCTTGTAACGGCTTTAGTGAATAGAAGCGAAGGTGCTCATGATAAATAGTATCCAGCTCTAATCCGGTCATCATATCCAGTAAATATTGCGATTCGCTTACAAAAATGCCGTCCTCATCCAAAAGCGCTTCAATTCCTTTCATTATGCCAACTACATCCGGTATATGCGCAAACGCGTTGGTCAACGTAACTACTTTCGCCCGGCCGTATTTTTTCACCACTTTTTCGGCGACTGCTTCGCTGAAGTATTCCTGCACGGTTTCAACATTATTTCGATTCGCATCTTCAGCCGCGGCGGTCGGCTCAATACCCAGAACGCGCAGGCCTTTTTCTTTAAATACCCGCAGGAGCGAGCCGTCATTTGAGCCGATGTCAACAATGAGGTCATTTTTTTTGAGGCCATAATTGTGTTCCAATTCGTCAGCCAGCGAGTGGAAATTTTTAATCAGCATATTTGTCAGGCCGGTGCGGTAAGGATAGGTAACGGGAAATACCAGTTTTGGATCTATAATATAATCAAGTTGCAGCAGGCCGCAACTTGGGCAGCGGCAAAAATTGAGCGGGTAGGTCATTTCCGGCTCATGGAGCTGGGCGGCGGCAAGGTAGTTTTGCACAATCGGCTGATGGCCGTAGGCAAGTATAGTCTCTAATTCCCCATATTCGCATATTTGGCAATTTTTGATAAATCCGTAGTTAGAATTAGACATTTTTTTAATGTTAGTATATTCTTAAGTCATCTTATTATTTTAGCTGTTTAATGTCAATTTCATCTCATTATGAGAATTGTTTTTATTACGTCTAAATTGAATTTTTTGACCGCCGGAGGGTCTATTTTGGAATTTGACCTGATGTACCGCACGCTACAAAAGCATGGTCATAGCGTCACGGTGGTAACTATATTTTCCTATGCCAATCGGATACCCGAGCCATTGCCCTATCGTGTTATTGAAGAGAATGTTATGTCACGGCATCTAGTGGGCATTCAGAAGGGTGTTTTTAACATTTTGAAAAAATATGAAAAAGAAGCTGACGTCTTTCACGTTGACGGTCATTCCTCGCTCTACGGCGCCGGTCTGTACCGCCTGCTGGGCGGTCCCGTGCCGGTAGCGGCATTTTTTAATCGTGAACTCGTCTGCTGGCCGGAAAACGTTTCCAAACTCTTGAGACAGAAAAAAGAAAATTTTTTTATCAGGGCAAAGAAAAGATCGCGCTGGCGTATAGAACATCATATCGGAATGCCGCTGGCGAGCCGGATTGATTTCATGTCGTTTACTAATCCGGTGCTGCAAAAAATGTATGAGGATTTCGGTCTGCGCACAGCCGGCAAAGCTATTGTCACCGGCGATCCGTTTGATTACCGCACATTGATGAATAAGAACGGCATAACGGAAAGCAGCTACCGTCAACGCAACAAAGTGCAGGGGAGGCTGAACATATTTTATTCCAGTCGCATGGCGCCGGGTAAAGGTTTTGATCTGCTGGTAACGGCATTTGCAAAGATAAAAAATAAAGGGAAATTTCAGCTCATTCTGGGCGGCGACGGCCCGGAGCGCGAGTTATTGCAACATAAAGTTAAAGAGCTCGACATCGCGCAGTACGTGCGCTTTCCCGGCTGGGTGGAAAAAAAGCAGGTGTTTGAGTTCTATAAACAGGCCGACATATTTGTGCAGGCCCGCTGGCGCATCGAGATGACCTCCATTACGTTGCTGGAAGCAATGAGCTTTGGCCTCCCTTGTGTTTTGCCGGGCGGCGGCGGATTGGAGTGGGACGCGCAGGGGGCTGCGCTGTATTTTAAAGATGAAGACTGCGATGATTTGGCCAGAAAAATTGAGCAATTAGGAAATGATTACGAACTGCGCGCGGAACTTTCGCGCCAGTGCTATGTCCGGCTGTCCTCGGAGCAGATGAACTATAAGACGCAGATTACGCGCATGTGCGAGGGGATGAAGAGGATTTGCGGAAAAAGTGTAGTTTCTTAGTATTTCGCATAATTATTAAAAAGAGCTTATAGATAGCTCTTTTTTGTTTGACAAGTACATATCAATATGGTATCCTATTTTGTCGTATTGATTTTTTTATTCCAAACCAAAAAAGGAGGATAGTCCTTTGAACAAACAATTCGTAACATTCGCCGAAGCGCGGGTAATTGACCCGCAGAAAACTCACGAAATCGCCACTGATCGCGATGCTTGGACCCTGAAGGTTACGGGTCCAGATGGAGAAGAGATAGTCATTCCACCAGGGTCTGACATTTCTTTTGATGGATTCGCTGGGTCAGGGCAAGTCGTGGTTGCCCTTGATGGCAATGGACAGCCACGGTATGATAAGTTTTTATATGAGCAAAAGCCAGGCGTGGCCATCGTCGCCTGGGGCCTTGCGGGCGGAACGGTTAAGCTGTTTTGTTTAAAACAACTGCGGCCGTTCGCGTATGACCCGCAAGACCCCGAAAAAGAATTTGTCTTCGGCCAAATTCCCATGGGATTTTTTTCCCGCGCTGATCGAAAACTTCCTCTGCAGGAAGGAATCGAAAGCGCGGTGCGCCGGGAATTGCAAGAAGAGGTAGGAGTTGGGGAGGATGAGATTATCAAAGTTGAAATCCCCAGTCTGTCGACCCTTTGGGCAGAGCCGACTTTTCTGCGGAATGGCACCTACGTCGCTTTTGCCCAAATCAATCTTAATGCGGCAACATGTGAACCGCAGGGCGGCCACGGAGACGGTGAGCGGATTCAGGGCGTGGAACTTATCCCTGCCAGTGAAATGCTCGTCCGAATCAAAGTCGGACGGACGCCGGATGGCGTCGTCTACCAGATGGGCGAAAGTTTAGGCCCACTGATAATGTTTTTTACCCGCCATCCGGAGTTCTTTGAAATTGAAATGTGAGAGCAACCCAAAAAAACGGGCGTGACTTGCAGTACAGTCGCGCCTGCTCTTTATTTATCTACGCTATTGCTGCCGCAGATTGTCTTGGTACCACGCAAACGTATTCTTTAAACCCTCCTCAAGTGAAATTTCTGGTTGCCAGCCGACCAGATTTTTTATTTTGGAAATATCCGCGAGCCGGCGCTGCACGCTGCCGCGGGGCGAGGGCTGGATTAAAAAGTGTTGCGGCTGCCAGCCGGCAACGGCAAACATTTTTTTAGCTAACTCGCGCATAGTGATTTCGTTAGTGCCGCCAATGTGCACCGTGGCTGCCGGCTGGCGGTCAGTAGCGGCTGAATCCATGAGCATTTGCATGGCTTTAACCGCGTCAGTGATGTAGCAAAACGCTCTGGTTTCACCAGCGCCGGGTAGGGGCAGGGGGTCAACGCGTTTAATAATTTTTTCGCATAGACCAGGAATAACATGGCCAAACCCGGCCCGGGGGCCATAGAAATTATGCGGCCGGACAATAACAGCCGGGAAATTATAGGTTTGAGCGTAATGAATGACCAGCAGCTCGCCAATTAGCTTGGACCCCGCGTATGACCAGCGGGGATTGTAAGAGTCTTCAATCACCAGCGGAACGTTTTCCGGCGTGGGAATAGGCAGTTGGCCAAAGGCGGCTAATGCGGAGGCATACGCTTCATTTGACGAGGTAAAGCAAAGTTTTGGTTTTTTTTCTAAATTTTTTATCCATTCCAGAATGTAAATCAGCGAGAGCGTGTTAATGCGCAAAACTTCCGTCGGCATTTCGTAAAACAGTTTGGTGCCGTTGACCGCCGCCAAGTGATAAATATGGTCAAAGTCAGCGTCCAGCGTCTGATAAAATTCAAAATCAGTTACATCCGCCTGAATAAATTTGACTCTAGGTTCATTCAAAACAGCTTTAAAATCTTTGTCCATTTGTCCGCGCTGCAAATTATCAACGGCGGTTACTTCGTTTTCCTCGTTATTTAATATATGTTTGATAAGGTGGCAGCCGATAAAGCCGGCGCCGCCGGTAATGAGAATTTTTTTCATAGGTAGTGATTGCTTACTGCCAAAATCCCCAGACGTCAACGAAGAGCTTTTCGGGGTAATTGGCGGGACTGATAGTTTTATATTCGTCGTGCGGCGCTGCCAGTATAATGACATCAGCCTTTTCCAGAGTAGCCTGGAGCGGAGAAAAAGACGCGTCTTTGATGTGCGCGTCGTGGCAGAGCACTTGCCGGCATTCAATGCGCAGCAGCTTGCGGAGTTTGAAGGAGAGGCTGTCGCGCTTGTCATCGTTGTTGGCTTTGAAGGCCATGCCCAAGATGCCGACGGTTTTGTCGCGCAGGTCGTTTTTTTCTTTCAGCTTTTTAATAATGAAGTTCGGCAGGCCCTCATTCACGAGCATGGCCGCATGCCCCAGGAAAAAGTTATTGTGCGCGAATGCCGAGAGCTGCATGGTGTCTTTGTGCAAACACGGTCCGGCGGCGAATCCGGGCGAGGGCAGGCTCTGCATGCGCGGGTAGTCGTCGGACATAGCCGCGGCGACGGCGCGGTAGTTGATATCGTTTGTTTCGGCAATCATGAAAAACTGGTTGGCGACCGCGAACTGAACATAGCGCCAGGTGTTGGAGAAAAGTTTTGCCAGCTCGGCCTCCGCCGGCTGGGTTTTGATTATTTTTTTATCGGTTATGTTGGCGAAAAGTTCCGCGACAGCGGCCAATGTCTGGTCATCAAAAGCCGAGACGATTTGCGGCGTGGCGCGAAACTCCACGAACGCCTTGCCCTGCACGATGCGCTCCGGGCAGAACGCCACCTTTATTTTTTTGCCGCGGTCAGTAAAGTAACGTTGCACTTTTTCCGAAGTGCCGGGGAAGACCGTGCTGCGCAAGATAAGGATTTGACCGTCTTTGAAGTAATCAAAATATTTGTCAATGGTTTTAAGAATGCCTCGGAAGTCGGGGTTGAGGTACTCGTCAATCGGCGTGCCGATAACCATGATGATAAAATCACTGGCGGCAACAGCGTCGGGGGTGATGCTGACACGCAGAGTTTTTCGTTCCAGCGCGGCGCGCAGGAGCGTATCCCCGTCGTCTTCTTTAAAGGGGAATACGCCGTGCTGAATTTTGTCTAAATTTTCTTCGTTGATATCAAACAGCGTGGTCAAGAAACCCTGGTTGGCAAAGGCAACGCCCAGCGGCAGGCCGATGTGGCCGGCGCCGCCGATAATACACAACGATGGATTATTCTTTGTCTGCATATGATTTTGGTATTGGTTGCAGGTCAACTTTTTTAGCCAGCAAATCAGCCAGCAGAGTGAGTCGCCTGGTTTCTTCAGCTTGTGAGTCAAGCCCCTTTTCCCAGATTTCCATCATGCCGGCAGCAACCGACTCTTCCATAATAGCGCCGATGAAGTTTTCCAATTCAGCTTCGTTGTAATTGAATTGCTTTAGTTGTCGTTTAACGATAAAAGGCAGCTGTTCAATCATTTCACATTTGATAACAGTGGAGAGTTTATTATAAAAAACATCGCCGAAAGTAATAACCGGCTTTTTCATGACTACCGCCTCCCAGCCGACGGTGCCGCTGATAACCGTAACCAATTTTGCGTATTTAATAACCTCAAATGAATTAATAATATGCGAAATAAGCTTCACATTGGGAATTTTTTTTAGTTCACGATAGTAAGCATGCGGGCGATAGCCGACCATCGCCGGGTGTTCTTTGATATATAATTTATAAGATAAAGGCAGTGATTTGGCAACTTGTCTGATAAGATTTAGCTGGTCTGACCAAAAAGGCGCAAATAGCAAAGTGGCGATTTCCGGCTCATAGTGCAGCGGGAAGAAAGCGAATTTCTCGGTAAAATCAGCCGGTTCGTGCCAGCGGTTAAAGCCGATAGCAGTCCTGGTTTTGCGCTTCAGCCTATCAATCAAATAGCCCAGCGGTTTGTGGTCGCAATAACTGCGCTGACGGCCGGCCAGGTACTGATAATTTAGTTTAACAAACCAAGACAGTGAACGCCACAATGCCGGAGGTGCCAGCCATTTCAGGGGACGCAGGCGATAATTTTTATTGGCGTCATCCAGCGAATAATGCAGGTAATTGGTATGGTTTCCCCTGGTGGCGCTAAGGTAAGCGCGCGCTTGGTTGCGTTGACAGCTGTCAGCGCCCCGGGCCGTAAGGTCGTCAAAAATTTGCTCCGCGTAGCTGAATTTTTTATAATCATTCGTGATGGTATAGCCGTCGCCGAGGCGCGTTAAAGTAATAAACAGAATGGGGATTCCTTTCTTTTTGGCAATCTGATATAGAAGCATACTGCCGATGCCGCCGACAACTGTTATCACCAAAGCGTCGGGCTTTTCTGTTTCTAAAAAATCAATAATCGCTTTCGCTTTCACCTGTAAGATGCGCATCATTTCTTCATGCGTGTAAGGAGGGGTGTTATAAGGGTACTCGCGGACCAATTGATTGTACATCACTACTCTATCTAAAGTAAGATATGGCCAAAGATTAGGAATACCATATTCTTTTTCCAACCAAGCGAGATACGCGAGGTCAAGCGGTTCGTGACGGTACTGCTCGTGGATGGCCTCATCCAAAATAAGCGAAGTATAGGCAATGTCGGTCTGCTGTTTTAAAAAGTTGAAACTGGCTGCGGTATAAACATAGCCGCAGAATTCGTGAACCGCGTATTTAGCTTGTAAAATTTTAGCTATTTTATGGCCGACATAAGCAAACCTTCTTTGTAAAAGAAAACAAATTTTCATAAAATTAATATTATACAGTTAATAATAGTATAATACTACAATAAGTCAACCCTATTAGTACTTATTGACACCTTTTGATACTATCAGATATAATACATACATGAGTGAAGAAATTAAGCCGCATGCTGTCTATACTACTGTCGAAGCTCAAAAGCTATTAAAAATAAGCAATAGCACTATTAAGCGTCTTTTAAAAAGGGGTTTAATAAAAGCTAATAAAGTCGGCGGCCAGTACCGTATTTTAGGCAAAGAAATACTGTATGTGGTTTCTCCTGATATGGAGGCAAAAGCAACGCAATCGTATTTAACTTTGAAGCAAAAGGTTGTGGATAAAATAAATAAATGGTAGAAAAAAATAAAAACTAAGATAGCTTAGTAACCATTATGGTCAGTATTAATGAAAAAATGTGCTTTGCTCCCCGGACGACCACATTTAACGTCGTGATTATAACTGGTGTATGCCGCTCGGGCAAGACGTTATTAGCGCGACTCGTCGGCTCTATGAGCAATGTTGAATACCTTGACGAACCATGGTTACAGGAGACACTGCCGCTCATGCCCCACATTGGATATATGGACAGGGTAGCAGCACGCCACACTATGGTAGCAAGTACACAAGAATTGATGAACGACAGTATATTATATCGGCAAGGAAATTTCAGACCGACAGATTTGAGCACCGTATGGAACACTAAGCACCCCCATGAAATTTTACACCGTTTGGTTCAGTTACAGTCGCGAGATGATGTTGTAGCCTACATTGCAGCTCACGACTCCACATTGCTGTTAGTGTTGGCAGACACGCCACCATTTATTGATTTTTTTTATGAAGCCTTTCCTGCATGCAAGGTTATTCACATGGTGCGAAATGGGTTTGATGTCGCTACTGAAGTGGCGCATAAACAATGGTACGCTACCGCAACACTGCAAAATCCCGCGGGCAATGTGCCGTATCGTATGTTTTATGACACCAGGCGTAAAAAAGATTTTTTCATCCCTTGGTGGGTTGCCGCTGGCAATGAAGCGCGTTTTTTGGCGGCATCACCATATGCGCAGGGACTATATTATTGGCAACAGATTTTAACAATTAACGACGATGTCCGGAGAAAAACACAAAAGAAATATTCCAAGCGTTTTTTGTCTGTACGGTATGAAGATTTAGTTACCAACCCAAAACACGTGGTAGCTCAAGTAGCGCGTTTTATGAACGTTGCCACAACAGGACGTACTACGGAGTTGCAGGCGGCAGTACACAAACAGTCAGGTTCAATTAAGCGCCAGTCACTATCAACGCTGTGTGACCAAACATCACTTAACAATATATTATCAGAATTTAATTACCCATTAGTTTCACGATAGTATTCTATGGAAGATAATAAACAACAAGTCAAAGATTATTTTTCACGAAATGCGGCAAGCTGGGTCGCAGAGCAATATACAGATCAAGATTATTGCTATCCAGTAGGTCCCAATCGCATACGAATTGCCTTACATGCTATAGATAAACACTATGGACGCAGTGGGTTGCGTGTGTTAGATATTGGCTGTGGCGGCGGTGCTTTTTGCGTGCCATTACTGTTGCGTGGCGATCACATCACTGCTATTGATTTGTCTGCAAAGATGTTACAGATCGCTCGGGAAAATGTACAAGCCACCGGTCGTACACAAAATATCCATTTCATACATGGCGATATCGAAAGTACACAATTACAGGGAGAGAGGTTTGATGTTATCAGTGCCCTCGGTTTGTACGAGTATCTTGATGATGGTAATGCTTTTTTACGTAAAGTCAAATCTCTGCTTGCCCCTGGCGGCATAGCCATTATTGATTTTCGGAATAGGCTGTTTAACATGGCAAGTATCAGTGCATATACCGAACAAGAAATTACTAATAATACGGCGGCTAAACTCATTACAGAGATCAACACGCTCTACAGCGCTATTCCAACAGAAGTTGCTCACGAATTTATCAAAACTACCACTCGGATCAGTGCTGATATTGCGGCAGATGTTGACGGTAGCGACAGCTCTATTGGCACTACTCAGCAACTTGAGCCTGAACACGTAGGCACGGTTACCGCTACGCAACAAACACCTGATGAGGTACGAAAATTAGCGGAAGCGTGTGGACTGACTATTACAGGTTACTATGGCGTACACCCCCACCTGCTCGTACCCAAACTCAATAGATTGCTCCCTCCAAAGGTATTCAATAGTCTTTCTGATGCATTATTGCCTTTCGAGCATCTACCGATTAGTTTGATATGGAGTTCAAAATTTATAGGAGTATTTAAAAAATAATGCTATTATGATTAATATTTTAAAAGAAAAAACAATACTTATCACAGGAGGAACTGGCTCTTTCGGGCAAAGCTTTGTGGAGTACCTGTTACAGTGCTCGGAAGCAAAAAAGATAATTATATTCAGCCGTGATGAATTTAAGCAATCACAGATGAACGCGCGTCTCCAGGATAAGCGCCTGCGGTTTTTTCTTGGCGACGTGCGGGATGCAGCGCGATTGCGTCGGGCGTTTAACGGGGTGGATATCGTAATACATGCCGCCGCGCTCAAACAGGTGCCGACGTTGGAGTACAATCCGTTTGAAGCGGTGAAAACCAACATTTTAGGCAGTCAGAACGTGATTGAAGCCGCGATTGACCAAGGAGTGGAAAAAGTAGTGTTAATTTCCACGGATAAAGCCGTTCAGCCGATTAATTTATATGGCTCATCTAAGCTCTGTGCGGAAAAATTATTCGTCAGCGGCAATTCCTATACCGGCGGCCGCACTAAATTCAGCTGTGTGCGCTATGGCAACGTGTTAGGCAGCCGCGGCAGTATTGTGGAAATACTGTTAAAAAATAGAAATTTACCGGCGGTTGATTTGACTGATGAACGGATGACTAGGTTTTGGCTGACGCTGGAACAAAGTTGCGAGTTGGTATTATTTGCCCTAGCTAATATGGTCGGCGGCGAAATTTTTATTCCCAAAGTTCCCAGTATGAAGCTGGTGGATTTATTGTCGGCCTTAGCGCCTCATGCGGAGCAGAAAATAATCGGCATCAGACCGGGAGAAAAATTACATGAAATATTATTGACAGCTGAAGAGGCTAGACATGCCGTATCTTTAGATAAGTATTTTGTAATATTGCCGGAGTATAATATCTTGAGTGAGGAGGTTTTTGAAAAATATTTACAACTCGGCAGCCGATTGCCAGCCGATTTTTCTTTCCGAAGCGACGCTAATAAAGGGTGGCTGACTGAAGAAATGCTGCTTAATTTAGTGCAGCTCCCCAAATAATTATGATTCCTTACGGCCACCAATTTATTGATGATAGTGACATTAAGACAGTGACGGCGGTGCTGCGCTCGGACTGGCTGACGCAAGGACCGCAGGTGAGGAGGTTTGAACAAGCGCTGGCCAAATTCTGCGGCGTTAAATATGCGGTGGCGGTTAGCAGCGGCACGGCCGCTTTGCACTTAGCGTATTTGGCGGTCGGCTTGCGAGCCGGTGATGAGGCGATTACTACGCCCAATACTTTTGCGGCCACGGCCAACATGCTCTTGGCAGTGGGTGTGCGGCCGGTATTCGGTGACATTCGGGCGGACACCTATAACCTTGATGAAAGTAAAATTGAAAAATTAATAACTAAAAAAACCAAAGCTATCATACCCGTGCACTTCGCTGGCCAGCCCTGCGCGATGATTTATATTAAAAATATAGCAAAAAAACATAACTTGCGCGTTATTGAAGATGCTTGCCATGCTTTGGGCGCGAGGTACCGCAATACCGCCATTGGCAGCTGTAAACATTCAGACCTGGCTGTTTTCAGTTTCCACCCGGTTAAATCCATTACCACTGGAGAGGGGGGGGCAATCGCAACCAACAGCAAAACGTACTACGAGAAACTTTTATTATTGCGCAGCCATGGCATGCATAAAGGTAAAGACGGCAAGAATGTAATGATTGCGCTTGGTTATAACTATCGTATTACCGATATACAAAGCGCTTTGGGCGTATCACAGTTAAAAAAGCTGGCCTCATTTATTAAAAGGAGACATCAGGTGGCGGATTACTATAGAGATGAGTTGAAAAATGTAAAAGAAATCGTTATCCCTGAAGAAATCAGCGGCAATTACTCCAGTTGGCATTTGTATGTTATCAGGGTCGCTGACGTTCAGGCAAGAGATGAGTTAAAAAGGTATTTATTAAAGAATAACATTGGAGTAAGTTTTCATTATCCGGCAGTGTATTCCCATCCTTTTTACCAAGATGAAGGGTATGGCCGCATTACCTTAAAAAATGTTGACCAATATCAAAAAAGCTGTATTACCATTCCCTGTTACCCGGGGCTCACGCAGAGCGATGTCAAATACATAGCTAACGTAATAAAAGATTTTTTTAAAAAAACATAAAGAAAGAATATGAACTTCAATTATTGCGCGAAATGCGTCATGCCCAATACCAAGCCGGATTTATACTTTGATGATGAAGGCATTTGTGATGCCTGCCGTTCGGCCGAAAGAAAAGACAAAGAAATAGACTGGGAGGCGCGGAAAAAGGAGTTTGAAAGCATTATAAAGGAATACAAAGGAAAGAGCGTCTCTGGTTACGATTGCTTGGTTCCGGTAAGCGGTGGCAAAGACTCAACGTATCAGGTTCACATTATGAAAAATATCTACGGATTTAATCCGCTGTGTGTTTGTTTTGAACCTACCATACCAACGGCGCTAGGCAAAAAAAATTTAGATAATATCAGTAGGCTAGGCGCGGATGTAATTTATTTTAAAAAGAATTACCAGGTATATAAAAAGCTTGTTACCGAAGGGTTTAAAAGAATAGGCGATAATGAATGGCCAAATCACGTTGGCATTTTTACCGTGCCGGTACACTTTGCCGTGAAATTTAATATCCCGCTTATCATCTGGGCGGAAAATTCACAACTGGAATACGGGGGCCCGGCTCATTCCAGAGATGCTAAAGTTATGAATCGCAGATGGCTGGAAGAATTCGGCGGCTTGCTTGGCAATCGCGTAGAAGATATGGTTGGCGTTGATGGCATCACCAGACAAAATCTATCGCCTTATTTCTATCCCTTGGATGAAGAGATAGAGCGCGTGGGTGTCACCGGTTTGTTTTTAGGTTATTTCTTCAAGTGGAATGTGCGTAAACAATTGGCAGAGGTTAAAAAATTAGGGTTCAGCGTTAAAGAAGACGGGCCGGTGGAAACAACATATACTAATTTTGAAAACCTGGACTGCTATTCAATGTCTATTCATGATTATCTGAAATGGGTAAAGTATGGTTTTGGCCGGGCCACCGACCACGCGTGTCTTGATATCAGAAACGGGTATATCTCCAGGGACCAGGGCGTACGTTTGGTACAAAAGTATGACGGCAAATTGCCCGTCAAAGCTCTGCATAAATTTTTGCAGTATACAGGAATGAGCCAGCAGGAATTTCTGTCTACGGCAGATAAATTTGCCAACCCGATTATTTTTGAAAGAAACGAAGACGGTAGCTTCAAAAGAGATATTGACGATAACTTAATTATGAAAAAAGAGTTCATTATTAAAGAGAGATGATGGTAGTTATTATTGATTATAACATGGGCAATGTCGCTTCAGTTGAAAAAGCATTCAAAGCTCTTGATGTTGCGGCCGTGGTTTCACATAATAAAAGCGACATTGAAGAGGCGCAGTATTTAGTACTGCCCGGCGTGGGCGCTTTCGGAGACGGCATCAAAAATTTGCAGGCGCTGGACTTAGTGGATATTTTACATAAAAAGGTTGTAGAGGATGGAGTGCCGTTTTTGGGAATTTGTCTGGGTATGCAGCTTATCGCGGAGGTTGGCTACGAATTCGGTGCGCATAAAGGATTGGGCTGGGTAGCGGGAGAAGTCGCCAAATTAGAGTCCAAAAAATTGCATTTGCCTCATGTCGGCTGGAATGATGTTACGGTAGTAAAAGATGATATTTTGTTTAAAGATATTACTGATAAAAATTTTTATTTTGTCCATAGTTATTTTTTAAATTGCGTTAATGCCTCAATCGTATCGGCTACCTGTGAGTATGGGCAACGTTTTGCGGCGGCAATAAGACAGGATAATATTTTTGCTACCCAGTTTCATCCGGAAAAAAGCCAGGGTAGCGGTCTGCGTCTCTTGCAAAATTTTTTAAGCTCCCGCGATTATGCTTAAAGTTCGTGTTATACCCTGCATGCTTTTTAACGGTTTTCATTTGGTTAAAACGGTTGCTTTCGGACAGATGCGAACCATTGGCAACCCCGTTCAGACGGCGCGAATTTACAACAAACGGAACGTTGATGAATTAATATTTATCGATATAACCGCCAGCCAGGACCAGCGGCCGCCGATGTTTGATGTGATACGCGATATTTTTAAAGAATGTTTTATGCCGCTATCAGTAGGCGGCGGCATCCATGCCATTACAACAGTTGATAGGTTGATGAAAATTGGCGCTGATAAAATAATTATCAACAGTGAAGCTATTCGTAACCCCGATTTTGTTACTCAAGTGGCCAAAAAATACGGCAGCCAAAGCGTTGTCGTTTCCATTGATGCCAAAAAGCAGGGCAAGGCACACTGGGTATGTACTGAAAGAGGGGAGGAGAATACTGGTATGGTTGCAGAAGAATGGGCTAAAAAGGTTGCCAAGCTGGGAGCTGGGGAAATATTTTTAAATTCTATTGACCGGGACGGGACTATGCAGGGGTATGATTTGGATTTGATAAGTAAAGTCGGTAAAACAGTTTCTATTCCGGTTATTGCCTGCGGCGGCGCTGGCAGTTCTTCGCAGGTTGTTGAAGCGGTGAAGTCGGGTGAGGCAGCCGCGGTATCATTGGCAAGTTTATTTCACTATACGCAAACAACCCCTGATAATGTTAAGGCGGCGTTACATGAAGCGGGAGTGCCCGTAAGGTTAACCTAATATTTAACAGCCAGCATATATGTTAAAAAATGGGGAAAAAGTCGTAGCCATTATTATCGCCCGCGGCGGTTCAAAATCAATCCCCCGCAAGAATGTTCTGCCACTGCATGGCAAGCCGCTGGTGGCCTGGCCGATTGAACTGGCGAAGTCGGTTGCTCGTATTGACCGTATTATCGTATCTACCGATGATGATGAAATTATGGAGATTGCTAAAAAATACGGCGCGGAAACGCCCTTTAAACGCCCGGCGGCATTAGCGACCGATGAAGCAGGAACGTTGCCGGTATTGCAGCACTGTTTGGCGTATTTAAAAGAAAAGGAAGAGTATCAGCCTGATATCGTTCTGCTGTTATACCCCACCGCGCCTTTCTTAAAGAAGGAGAGAGTAGAGGAGGGGCTGGATTTATTTGAAAATACCGGCTGCAATAGCGTTATCAGCGTGGTTAAAGACTGGGGACGTTTTTGGCGGCTTAACGAAGATGCCGGCCGGTATCAGCCGCTGCACCCCAAAAAAAGAGTAAACCGGCAGTATTACCAGCCGCTTTATCGGGAGGACGGGGCCGTGTACTTTAACCGCTATCAGGTGCTCATGGATATGAATAAGCTGGTGGACGACGAGAAGGTTGAATTTATCATTATGAAAGAAGGGGAAAATATTGATATAGATGAACCGGTGGACCTAAAAAAAACGGCCGATAAAAAAATATAAAATACATATGAAAGAAAAGAAAATGCTTTATATATTAGGGGGAGGATTGGTAAAAGAAGGTGGCCGGTGGTGCACCACTAATTTTAATGAAGGCGATAATTTTGGCGCGTCCGGTGACAGGCTAAGGGTGGTAGCCGGCAAATATTGGCATGGCGATAATCCTGACAAATTAATCATCGTTTCTGCCGGAAAAGGTCAATACCGAGACATACCGGATGCACCCACTATCGCCGAAGTTATGAAGCAGGAATTGATAGCTCTGGGGGTGGCCGCGTCAATCATTGAGAAGGAAGAAGAGAGCGGGAACACTTGGCAGCAACTGCAAATGGCCAAAAAAATTATAGCGGCGAAAGGTCTGGATAAATTGTTTATTATGTCTAATCAATGGCATTTACCCCGCGTGCAAGCTATGCTGGGGGCAGATGAGGAGTTGAATAACCTCTTCCGAGAAGGAAAAATAGCCTTAATTTCTGCTGAAGAGTTGTTATTAAAGCATGCTTCGGCAGAATGGAAGGAAATAATTCAAGTTGCTTATCAGAGTGAAGCTTTACGAGCAAGAATCGCTTTAGAGCAAAAGGGGATTAGGCAAATTAAAACAGGCGCTTATAATTTAAAATAATTTTTTATGCAAAATATAATTATTAAAACGCCGCGGGGCAAAAGATCTATTGGTGCTAATCAGCCGGTATTTATCGTCGCCGAGATGTCGGGCAACCATAATCAATCTTTTGCGCGGGCAAAAAAAATAGTGGATGAGGCAATCAAAGCCGGAGTAGACGCAATTAAGTTGCAAACTTACACCGCCGATACCTTAACGATCGATTCTGATAAAAAATATTTTCAAGTCAAAGTAAATAAGAATTGGTCTGGTCAAACTCTGTACAGCTTGTATAAAAAGGCATATACACCATGGGATTGGCAGCCGAAGTTAAAACAATATGCTGAAAAAAGGGGAGTGCTGGTTTTTTCTACTCCCTTTGATAATACCGCAGTCGACTGGTTGGAAAAAATGAATGTCCGGTTATACAAAGTTGCCTCATTTGAAATCGGCGATATCCCCTTACTAAAAAAAATTGGCTCAACCAAAAAACCCGTTATTATCTCACGCGGGCTGGCATCAATTGCCGAAATAGCCTTGGCGATTAAAATTTTAAAAGCTAACGGCTCGCCGCAGGTGGCAGTTTTGCATTGCGTCAGCTCTTATCCGGCGGAAGCTAGCCAGATGAATTTAGCCACCATTCCTGATATTGCTAAAAGATTTAAAGTAGTAGCTGGATTATCCGACCATACTATCGGCATTGTTGCTCCGATCGCGGCCGTATCATTGGGCGCACATATAATTGAAAAACACTTTACGTTTAATCGGGCGGACGGCGGTCCAGACGCAGCCTTTTCGCTTGAACCGGATGAATTGAAAGAAATGGTTCGCTCGGTAAGAGAAGCGGAACAAGCTATCGGAGTCCCTACCTATAAAATCGGCAAAAAGGAAGCGGAAAACGTTGTGTTTAAACGGTCAATTTTTGTGGTACAAGACGTCAAGAAAGGCGAAAAATTTACGACAGAAAATATTAGAATTATTCGCCCGGGCTATGGCCTAGCGCCTAAATATTATGAAGCAATTATCGGAAAACTAGCCGCTAAAAATATTGAAGTGGGCACGCCTTTAACGCAGAAGTTGATAAAAAAATATTATGAAAATTAATATCGTCATGGACAACAAAAATAACTGGTATTATGAACGAGTGCCGGCACTTAAAACAAAGATAAAGAAGCTGGGCCATAGTTGTCAATTATTACATAGCCAAAAACAGATGCCAAAAAATTCTGACGTGACGTTTTATTTTGGCCACGAAGGCTATGTTACTAAACAGAACAGGCAAAAGAGCAAATATAATATTGTGGTACATGCCAGTAACCTGCCGCAGGGCAAAGGGATGTCACCAGCCACTTGGCAGATTTTAGAAGGTAAAGATGAAATTCCGGTAACTTTATTTGAAATGGCTGATAAAATTGATGCCGGCAGTTATTATTTAAAAGACCGCTTTAAATTGGACGGAACTGAATTAATTGACGAATGGCAAGATAAGTTAGGTGTGTGTATTGACAAAATGATAATGAATTTTTTGCAAAATATAAAAAGTTTAAAGCCGATTAAGCAGAAAGGGCGTTCTAGTGTTTACCCTCGTCGTCGTCCTGCCGCTAGCGAACTGGACGTTAATAAAAATATTAAACAGCAATTTAATTTATTGCGTGTGGTTGATAATGAAAGATATCCGGCGTTTTTTAGATATAAACATAATAAATATATTTTAAAAATTTATAAAGCTACATAGTGAGAAGGAGCTCATCGTTCATATGCACAAAAAATATTTAAATGAAATAAAAAAAACTTACGAGTCCGGAGAAAATATCATCGGTTACCTTAAAAAAACAGAAGTTGCCCAGCGCAACACTCCGGAGATGATTATGTTGAGCTATGACCTGCAGAGCGGCAGCTATATCAAACATGCCAAAGAGCATGCCGCTCAAAACCAAAAGCGGGCGCGGGCTGTCGCCGCTGTTATCAACGGACTGAATGCGGATTGCCGTTCCATCATTGAAGCCGGCGTCGGCGAGGCGACCACATTGGCGAATTTGATTCCCCATTTAGAGCATCGGCCGGAACGGATATACGGTTTTGACATATCGTGGTCGCGCGTAAGGCACGCGCTGGCTTACGCGGCAAGTAGAAATATTTCCGCTCATTTATTCATGGCGGATTTGTTTAACATTCCGTTAGCGGATAATGCGATTGACGTCGTTTACACTTCCCATTCCCTTGAACCCAACGGCGGACGAGAGCAAGAGGCCTTGTTGGAGCTTATGAGGATTACTAAGAAATATTTGGTGTTGCTTGAACCTGCGTATGAATTTGCCGATGCGGCCGGTAAAAAAAGAATGGCTGAACATGGTTATATTAAAAATTTATATAAAATAGCCGTTTTGTTGGGTTTGAATATTATAGAACACAAACTATTTGAGGTATGTTCAAACCCTCTTAATCCAACCGGTTTGATGATTATACAAAAGGATGAAGTAAGCGATCAGGAAATTAAACATCCCTTTATTTGTCCCATTACCAAAGAACCACTGCAACTGGTGAGAAATTCTTATTTTTCTCCAGAAGGGCTGCTTGTTTATCCTGTCATTGATCAGGTGCCCTGCCTCCTGGCGGATAACGCCATTATCGCCACCCACTATATGGATGATTTTTCGTCGGCTCTCACTTCATAAAAACACATGTCTTTACCGTCATCACAACCAGGGACGCTCTCCCGTTCAATCCATAGCGGCAAGTGGATGGTCTTGAGCGCCGTGATTCAAAAAATCCTGAGTTTGGGAACGTTTTTTATATTGGCGCGGCTGTTGACGCCAGTGGACTATGGCACTATCGCCGTACTGCTGATGATAACCGCGGCGGTTGAAAATCTGTTAGCGCATGGCTTGGAAACGGCGCTGGCGCAACGCGGTAATGATATTGAAAGACATTTGGACGCCGTGTGGACTATCAACGTAGGCAAGTCGCTGCTGCTGGCGTTACTCGTTGTAGCCCTCGCGCCGTTTATCAGCTCATTTTTTAATATTCCCGACGCCGTTAATATGATTAGATGGGGGGCGCTCCTCGTGGTGTTGCCCAGTGTCGGAAATATTCGCCAGATTTATTTTTTTACCGAGCTCAATTTTCAAAAGGTTTTTTGGCGCGAAGTCAGCGGGCAGCTAGCCTATACCGTTTTTGCCATCGGCTACGCGCTGTTCATCAACGCGTCATTTTGGGCGCTATTAGTCGGTCATATTATGCGTATCCTGACAGCTTCGCTCATGACATACTGGCTGTATCCGCATCTGCCGCGGTTTAGCTTTCGCTTCAAGCAGTTATGGCAGTTCGTACATTACAGCAAATGGGTAGCGGGGCAGAGCGTCCTCAAGTACATCGTCAGTTTGCTGGACCAGCTTTTTATCGGTCGGCTGCTCGGTCCGGAGCGGCTCGGCTTCTATGCCAAAGCGCGCGATCTTTCTCTCATGACATCTTCGTCGCTGCTTTCCATCATCAGCAAGGTCGGTTTTTACGCCTATAATGCCGTTCACGATGATAGGCGCAAGCTACAGGACGGTTTTGTAAAAAGTCTTGATTTGATATTACTGGCAACATTGCCGGTCAGTTTCTTGTTTCTCATCGAGGGTGGGACGATCATATCTTTCGTACTGGGATCGCAGTGGCTGGGGCTCGTGGTTCCGCTAAAAATTTTAGCAGTCGCCGTACTTTTCAAATCTTTGGTCGGTTTGGTTAATCCTCTGTTTTTCAGCGTCGGGCGGCCGGACTTGAATTTTAAGATGACCCTTTTCCAATTAATGCTGTCCGCACCCTTGTTTGCTTTTAGTGTTTACCGCTGGGGAACGACTGGCGCCGCCTACGCCTTTTTAATTATCCAATTGTGCATGTCACTGTTTGCGGTTTGGAACGCACGCGATATCCTGCGATTCGGCTGGAGCCGAATTATGCCGACCATTCGTTTTATTGTCGCTATGAATGCGCCGGTAATAATGGTCGCTCTTGTCTTTCGGCCGTTCGCGCATAGCTTCGGCTACGCGGTGGTATTGGGTTGGATAGGTTTCTTGATTATTTTGTATGTTTTGCTATTCTGGATTATAGGATATTTTTTCCCTCGGGGACCAAAAGAAACGGTGATGCTTATTTTTTCCGAAGTAAA
>CAYHIM010000001.1:0-31265 GCA_964356665.1 uncultured Gammaproteobacteria bacterium | reverse complement strand
CAGTTTGAAATTATTGTGGTTGATAATGCCAGTACCGACAATACCAAAGTTATCGCTAGTAAGTATTCCGTGCGGATATTATTTGAACCAAAGCCGGGGGTGGCGTACGCGTCCAATTTGGGGGCAGAGGCGGCGCAAAAAGAAATTTTAGTTTTTACTGATGCCGACGCAATTTTGCCGGCCGATTGGCTGACTAACATCAATAATAATTTTAATATTCACCCCCAGGCAGTCGCGGTCGGCGGCGGCTATATTTTTTATGACGCCAGCCGGTTAATTAATTTTTTGGTTAAATATCCGGTTATTTTTATTTATCATAAATTTTTATTTAGCCATTGGCCGGCGTTGCCCAGCGTAAATTTATCAATTACCAAAGAAGCTTTTCAAAAAGTCAACGGATTTAATCCGGCGGTACTTTGGGGAGAAGACATTGAAATCTGCCAGCGGCTGGCTAAACAAGGCCCGCTAATATTTGACCGCGAGCTATTAGTATTTACTTCTTTCCGTCGTTACCGCGGCGGCTACATTAATCCCTTATTACGCAGCGCGCATATTATTAAAGAATCTCTAATCCAACTCATTCGCTACTATCGCGCGCGGCGAGCGGCGGCGAAAATTCCGGCGCAAAAACCGATTAGATAGTTGTTATTTATCAGATTTATTTTTTATTAAGCAAATGTTATACTGACAATATGCGCAACATTATTATATTGTCGGTAACCATTGTTAGTTTAGCGCTAGGCGCGCCGCTGTTCGCGCAAGCGCTTGATTTGCCGCTGGCGGAAGAGGTGACTCGCGAAGAACAGCCGGCGCCCGCGGCCGGACAAAAACAATATGGTTTGGATTTTACGGGCAATGACATTCAAACCGCTCAAGCAATTAACGCGGTTTTAGTATTTTTTAAGCAAGCCGGCGACTATTTTAGTCAGGCGCCGGCTAAATTATGGTCTGGGATAATAGTTATCGGCGGTAAAACAGCCGGTTTTAATTGGCATGACCCGCTTGGCCTAATTACGGATTGGATAAAAAAAATCACCACCGGCGCAATTTTTATTTTTTTCGGTACGAGTGAATTTACCGCCGGCATTTTTCAGACAGCCTTAAGCTGGTTAGCTAATATTTTATCCGCGATTTTATTAATTGTTATTTTGCTCGCTGCCGGGTTTGTTTTAATGAAATTATTAAAGTTTTCTTTAGTGAGAAATTTTTTTATTACCGGAGCAATTGGCGCCGTTATTATTGCCGCTGTTTTTATCGGGGCGCGTTACGTGGTCAAATCTTTTTTTATGGGTTTAATTAAATTTGACCAGGTGGCGGTGGAAACTATCGCGCCGGCGGCAGAAGAAGACATTAGCGGCGACGGAACCGAATTAGACGCTGCCGCGGCAGCGCCCGTTTCAGTGGCAGTCGCACAATCATCATCAATTATTGCTAGAATAGTGAATGTTTGGAAAGCGGCAGCGGCGGCGGTGTCACAGCCGCTGTCATTATTTGATTTTCCCTCGCCCGTTGACGGCGGCTGGAGCGGCTGGCAGATTGCCGGCGCCTGTTCGCAAACCTGCGGCGGCGGGATTGCCATCAAAACGCGGCAGTGCGATAATCCTCTGCCCAGCGGCGGCGGCAAATATTGCCTTGGTCCGGCGCGGATGATTGTCAACTGCAACACACAGGCCTGTCCATCTCCTGCCTTATCCTGCCAGAGCGGCTGCGCGCTTGACTGCGGCCCGTACCCTTCAGTTAACGGGTGTCTGCCTAATGGAACTTGCCAGCAATGCGCGGCCAGTTGCCGTAACGATAATGATTGCGCGGCTGGCATCGCTCGTTGCGCTTACATTAATAACGGGCAAGGGATTTGTATTTACAATCCGCTCTTGCCGTTGCTCTCGGGATTTTCTGTCCAAACCACAACAGACGGCAGCCAAGTTGTAGTCTCTTGGGACATGGATCCCTGGGCGCAAAGCCGCGCGAGCCACCTTGAACTTTGGCGCAAAGCCGAAGGCGGCGTTTGGCAGTTAGTGCCGCAATATAAAGCAATTGCGGCGAGCGAGCGCCAGGCAATAGACGAGCCGCCTGCTCCCGGCCGGTATGCTTACGGATTGCATATTATTGTTAAAAGTAAATATACCCCTTATGACGCTGGCTGGTTTGCGGCTTACGGTTATGGTCGGCAAGACATTGCTCAACTGGCAACTAGCGGCTACGACTGGGATGATTTAGATAGAATAAAAATCAGCGGCTTAAGCCCCGAAGACGAACGATGGTTAGCCGAGCGCGGCTATAATCTCACTGCCGCAGAAATTGTTAATATGGCGAAGAGCAATTACAGCACCGAGCGGCTGTCCGGATTTCAGCCGATAGAAGTGATGGCGCAACCTCAAGGCAGCATTAGGATTAATTTGGATAATTATTTAAATTTGGCTGACGCTAGTTACGCTATTTTTAACGATGGCGGTGCGATTGTTAATAAACAAGATTTGGTTTTCAGCGGGGAGCTTGGCACTATTACCAGACAAGGCAATTATCATTCGGCACCCAGTGCGTTGATGGGGTTTGGGCACTTTCGCTATTATAACCGAGGGGACAGTGAGAGTGAAAAAGTAATAGTGCTCACGAGTTACGTCAGCGTCGGTACTCACCCCCTTTGGCTGATGGGGATAGCGGATAATACTTACGGCGAATTAGGCGGCGGGCAGCAAGCATATAGTCCGGAAATTTGGCAAAGATATTTTAAACATCTAATTGAATTTAATAATCCAACTAGCCCGATTAATTTTGCGGCTAACGGATATTATCAATACGAAAGCGGCGCGCCTTACGCCGATATGTATTTTCCAACTCGCGAGCAATATTTTCAAATTGACGAACAAAATTCAAGCAGTTGGCGCCACGGCAACCGCCCTTACTTAGAATGGCAGGGGCGACCCTATAACCTCGGCGGGCACTATCAAAGCCGAAACTCCGGTTTTGTAGAAGCAGTTGCTTGGAGCGGCCAGGATTATTTAAATTATATTAATAGTTACTATAATTATTTGCGGAGCGTGGGCGGCGACTATATCGGTACGGCAGGCAGAAGCTGTAGCCGCTCCACTGATTTTTGGGGGACAGCTGGCATTAATACTAGAACCCCGCTTTGCCCTTCTGCTAATTTACTTACGGCTTTAGACAACACTGCCGCTGATAATTATAATGTTATCCGCGTTGTTTTTTATGAAGACGTGCCGGAGGATTCAAACCGCTGCCCGGCCGCTAATTTAAAGATGGCTAGCCCGTATCAGAGCGGCGGAGCTTTAAATTTTGATGAACAAACACAAGCCGGCGGTTATATAAAAACCGGCAGCGCCTGCGTTTACGAGGCTTACTTTTTGGCCGGCCAAGACATTATTATTAGAAATTGGCAGCAGAGCGCGGAAGGTAAAGTCAGGCAAATGATGCTCGGGGTTGATATCGGCAATAACGCTTTGTTTGATTTTATGCTTAATCAGCCGCTCAAAGGCTCTGGGGACAGGATTTACGTTATTGAAGATTTAGGCAATGCGCTTTATAAACGTTGGATTGATAGTGTTGAATATAATGCCTTAGGCGGGAGATTTATTCCCGTCAGCGACAGCGTGCTTAATAACATTCCGGAATAGCTTAACTTTTTAGAAAATTATTATCTATGCTAAAGAAAAATACAACTATCTTAATTGCCTCGGTTATCATCATTGTTTTATTGGCAGCAATAGGGTTTTTATTTTTAGTAATAGCCAAAATCCCTAATCCGGCGCGGGAAACCGGAACAGGCAATACTACTTTGCCCGCATTGCAGGGCCAAACCTCCCGCGACCAAAATTTAGCCGCAAGGGCAAACAATAATCAGGGCACTACAATTGCTCCGCTGGCGCGCTACGACCATGTGCGCGGCGTGCGTACCGCCCCGATTACTATTATTGAGTTTGCTGATTTGGAATGCCCTTTTTGTAAAGAGTTCCATTCGGTGTTACAGCAAATAGTTACTGCTTATCCGGGTAAAGTTAGCTGGGTATACCGCCATTTCCCAATTGACTCTTTGCATACCAAAGCACGCAAAGAAGCGGAAGCTAGCGAGTGCGCGGCGGAACTGGGAGGAAATGATAAATTTTGGCAGTACCTTGATGCGATATTTTTTATAACGCCTTCCAATGATGGGCTTGATCCGCAGCAATTGCCCCGTATTGCCGCGCAAATCGGCCTTAACCAACAAGATTTTCTTGCCTGCTTGGACTCGGGCAAATACGCTAATAAAGTTGCTAGTGAATTATCCCAAGCATTGCTCGCGGGCGGCGCCGGCGGCACCCCTTATTCGGTGATTTTAGTTAAAGGCGAAAAGATTCCGATTTCCGGCGCGGTTTCCTACAATCAATTAAAATCAGCCATTGATGCTTTACTAATAGAGTTGGAGAAGAGATGATAATTGCTTTTTTTATTTTTTTATGTTAGTATATATTCACAGGAAGAATAAACCGCTAATAAGCTTATGAAATTTATACTGCGCCAAAACATCATTATTCTTTTAGCCATCTTTATTATGATGGCCAGTTTCGGCGTGCAGTTAGGGATGAATAGTTTTAGTTCCGGCGCCCCCTCGCCTTGCCAATTTAATAGCGGGATGGCTACTCTTTGCCCCATGGGAGTGGTTAATCACATTAGTTTTTGGAAACAAATTTTTTCCGCTCTGCCCGGGCAATTATTGGCGCTGATAGTAATCGCCGCTTTAGCAGTAAGTTTTAGTTTTAAAGCGCTGATAAAGACAATAGCGGCGCGGCTGATTGTTTGGTATTACTATTACAAAAGAAAAAGCAGGTTAGAAAAGATACATAATTATTTTAATACTCTTTTTGCCAAGGGCATTTTGCACCCGAAAATTTACGCCTAAATATTATCGCTAAATAGACTCCTCTTTCTTCAGAGGCAAATTTTACTATTTAGCAATGGTGTTTGGGCGTTTTGTATTTGGCATTAAAATATTAAGTATTCAATTATGTCTTCACATAAAAAACATGAAAAAATATGTGTGCCTATCAAAGGCATGCACTGCCGCTCCTGCGAGATGCTGGTAGAGGGAAAATTATCTCAAATTCCGGAAGTAGCGAACGCGCAAGCGAGCGTCGCGCGGGCGGGCGTTGACATTTATTACCACGGGCAGAAACCCAATGATAATGAAATCGCCGCAGCTATTCGGGCGGCGGGCTATGAAGTAGGAATTAACCAGCCCAAAGCTTGGCTTAACCGCAACTGGAGCGATTATCAGGATTTAGGCATCGCCTTCTTTGTGTTAGCGGTAGCATGGTTAGCGTTAAAAAATTTCGGCATCTTGAATTTCGGCGCTAATTTAGCGGCGCAATCGTTTAGTTTGCCGCTCGTTTTGCTCGTCGGGCTCACGGCTGGGTTTTCTACCTGCATGGCGCTCGTGGGCGGCATAGTATTGGGCATTGCTACGCGCCACGCCGAAGCGCACCCCGAGGCAAGTCCGTGGCAGAAATTCCGGCCGCATCTTTTCTTTAATATGGGGCGCGTTGCCGGCTATGCTTTGGGCGGCGGATTGCTCGGCCTAGCGGGGAGCGTGTTGCAGTTGTCCGGTAATTTAGTCGGCTTATTGACCATTGGGGTGGCATTAGTGATGCTTTTAGTTGGATTGCAATTAATTGATATTTTTCCTTGGCTGACGAATTGGAAATTTACTTTGCCTAAAAGCATCAGCCGCCTCTTAGGCGCGAATCAGCACATCAAAGAATATAATCATAAGCAAGCGGCCGTAGCCGGCGCCTTGACTTTTTTTCTGCCTTGCGGCTTTACGCAGGCGATGCAATTGTACGCCGTCAGCAGCGGCACTTTTCTAGCGGGCGCTTTGATTATGGGAGTGTTTGCTTTAGGCACCGCCCCCGGGCTATTAAGCGTCGGCGGTATTACCTCGGTCGTTAAAGGCATTTTTGCCAAGCGGTTCTTTAAGTTCGCCGGGTTAGTGGTAATGATGTTAGCTCTCTTTAATTTTACTAACGGTTTGCGTTTGCTCGGCTGGAACCTAGATTTTTCGGCGCGGGCGGCGCAAACAAATGCCGTTGTTGCCGACCCTAATGTTTCTGTTGTTGATGGCGCGCAAATAGTAAAAATGACCGAAGGCAATTACGGCTATTCGCCGCGGCAATTTACTATTCGGGCAGGAATGCCGGTGCGGTGGCTGATTGACGCCCAGGCGCCGTATTCGTGCGCTTCCAGCATGGTAGTGCCGGCGCTGAATCTGCGCTTTAACTTAAAGCCGGGCCAAAATATCGTGGAGTTCACGCCCACGCAGGCGGGCCAAATTAAATTTTCCTGCAGTATGGGGATGTATACGGGCAGCTTTAACGTTATTGATTCCTCCGCCCAGGCGCCGATAATAAATAACGTTGCTTTACGTTCCGCCTTTGATAGTAGTATCAGCGGCAATACCGGCAGCGCTTGCGGCGCGGGCGGCTGTGGTTGTGGCGGGGCGCGTAAGCCGTTTGCGCCAAACAACGGACAGATAAACAATAACACCAACTCCGTTGCGCCTTCTGACAGCCAAGGCGCGCAAGTACTGAAAACATCCTATACTTATGATGCCGACATTCAGCCCAATTCATTTATCGTGCAAGCCGGCAAGCCGGTACGGTTAGAAATTGACGCTAAAGAAAACGGCTACGGCTGCATGAGTACGATTATGGTGCCGGGGCTGTATAATCAGCCCGAGTTGTTGCAAGCCGGCAAAAAAATTGTGATGAATTTTACTCCCCAAGACACCGGCGAATATCCCATCACTTGCGCAATGGGTGTACCGCGCGGTTTAATTAAGGTACAATAATTATATGATAACAACAAAAATAACAATCCAAGGATTTCATTGTCCTTCCTGTGCAAAGTTAACTAAGATGAAATTAGAAGAAATTTCGGGCGTCAGCGAAGCGCGCGTTGCGGAAACCGGCGCGGTTGAAATTTTAGCTGACCGTGCAATCGCTAAACAAGAAGTTGAACAGGCGCTAGCCGGTACTGGTTATACCGTTCAATCGTAACTATTTTGCGGTGAATATAAATGACAAAAATATGGAAATAAAAAAACTAACTACCTTAGATATTGAAGGCATGCATTGCGCCTCCTGCGCGCAAATTATTGAGCATGCGCTTAAAAAAACAGCCGGCGTAGAACAAGCAAACGTCAACTTTGCTACCGAAAAAGCAATTGTAAAATTTGACGAAAACGCGGCTTCCTTGTCCGAGCTTATCAAGGCCGTGGAAAAAGCCGGTTATCGCGCCGTTTTAGCCGATAAAAGCAACCCGGAAGCCGAGCGGCAGAAACGGGAGCGGGAAATGAAAAAGTATCGGCAGAGATTTTTAATTAGCTTGATTCTTAGTTTGCCCATGCTGTACTTTATGCTTTTTGATTTTGCGCCCGCTTTGCCCGGCCGCGTTATTTTGTCTTACATCGGTTTAGTCTCCCTTCTCCTCACTATCCCGGTGCAGTTTGTTATCGGCGCCGGTTTTTATCACGGGTTATACAGCGGCTTGCGCCTGCGGACATTTAACATGGATAGTTTAATCGCCATTGGCACGAGCACCGCATTTTTTTATAGTTTATGGCAATATCTTAATTACGCGATTACTAACCGCAGTTTGATTGGCATTGGCGGTGAAAAAATCCCCGAGCTTTATTTTGAAACCGCCGCCTTTTTAATCACCTTTGTCATTTTAGGCAAGTGGCTGGAAGCAAAGGCCAAAGGCAGAACCTCCGAATCAATTAAGCGCTTGATTGGGCTGCAGCCAAAAACCGCGCGCGTGGTACGCGATAGTAGTACTCGCGATATTCCTATTGAGCAGGTAGTCATTGGCGATATTATCTTGGTGCGGCCGGGAGAAAAAATTCCCGTGGACGGAGTTATTACTAAAGGCGTTTCCGCCGTAGACGAGTCAATGCTGACGGGAGAAAGCATTCCGATAGAAAAAAATGCGGGCGACAAAGTTTATGGCGCAACCGTTAATAAGAACGGCAGTTTCCAGTTCCGCGCCGAGCGGGTAGGAACAGAAACCGCGCTCGGGCAAATCATCCGCGTGGTAGAGGAAGCGCAAAGCTCCAAAGCGCCCATTCAGGCGCTGGCGGATAAAATTTCCGCCGTGTTTGTGCCGTTAGTGTTAATTATCGCCGCGCTTACTTTTGTCATCTGGTTTTTTGTTTTAGGCGCGAATTTAACCTTTAGTTTGATGGCTTTTACCGCCGTCATTGTTATTGCTTGCCCTTGCGCTTTGGGACTCGCTACGCCGACCGCGATTATGGTCGGGACCGGCAAAGGCGCGGAATACGGCATTCTCATTAAAGGCGGCGAACCGCTGGAAGCGGCTTGTAAGATTAAAGCGATTGTTTTTGATAAAACCGGCACTTTAACCAAAGGACAGCCGGCAGTAACGGACGTTATAACAATTAAGAATGACGAATTACGAATGACGAATGAATTATTAACAAAAGAGATAATACAGATAGCGGCTTCACTGGAAAGTAAATCCGAACATCCGTTGGCGGAGGCGATTGTAAAATACGCGGATAAAGAAAGAATTGCTTTGATTGACACAGTTGATTTCCGGGCAATTCCCGGGCATGGCGTGGAAGGAATAATAAATGAAAAAAAATATTTCTTAGGCAACCGCCGGCTGATTACGGATGTGGCTGGCTTAACGTTGGAGGCGACAGAAATGAAACTGCATGTTTTAGAAGGCGAAGGCAAAACAGCAATGATGTTAGCGAACGAGCAAACCATATTAGGTTTAGTGGCGGTAGCGGACACCATCAAAGACAGCGCCGTAGAAACCGTGCGCGAGCTGCAAGAGCGCGGCGTGGAAGTGTTTATGATAACCGGCGATAACGAGCGCACGGCGGCGGCGATTGCTAAACAAGCCGGCATCACCAAAGTGCTTGCGGAAGTATTGCCGGAAGATAAAGCGAACGAAATAAAAAAATTGCAAGCAAGCGGCCAGAAAATCGCGATGGTCGGCGACGGCATCAATGACGCGCCGGCGCTGGCGCAAGCCGATTTAGGCATAGCGATGGGCAGCGGCACCGACGTGGCGATGGAGACGGGCGGCATTGTTATCATTAAAAATGATTTGCGCGATGTTTTGGCGGCGATTGATTTGAGCCGCGAAACGGTCAGTAAAATTAAGCAGAATATGTTTTTCGCTTTGTTTTATAACGTGGTCGGCATCCCGATTGCCGCGCGCGTTTTGGCATTCGCCGGCATTATCTTAAAACCGGAGCTTGCCGGTTTAGCGATGGCCTTGAGTTCCATTTCGGTGGTCAGCAATTCTTTGACTTTACGGTTGTTTAAACCAAGCCGGACCAATTACCTTTCGCTAATCGCGCCCATTATTATGGTGGCATTGTTTTCTTTTCTTTTCTTTGAATTCGCGCGTTTTAGCGCCGGAGTAATATCAAAGTAGATTGAATTTATTAATTTATAAAATCATAGGAGGCTTTATGATGGGATATTTTTACGGCTACCCGGGCGGGATGGGTTTCGGGTGGCTGACGATGATTATTAGCTGGGTTTTGGTTATATTAATTATTGTTTGGTTAGCGCGTTTAGTCAGTGGCCGCACCAATAAGGATTCGGCGCTGGATATTGCTCACGAACGGTATGCCCGAGGCGAAATTAGCAAAAAAGAATTAGCAGAAATTAAAAAAACGCTTAAAAGTTAAGAGTATTATTTATGTTGCCGCACCGGTTACAAATAGTGATAGCGATTAGTATCATCCTCGCTTTAGTGGCGATTCCTTTGGCTTGGAGCAGCTGCAGCCAGCAGAGCATTCATTTAGGGTGTTCTGTCGGTTTGGAGTGCGGTAACGAAGCTTTATCTGCTTTGACGCATATTACTACGATGACTAAGGTAGTAGCCAACTTTTTAGTAAGCGGTATAGTGGCAATTTTATTAGCGCTGATTTGGTTCAGATGGCGGCAAGTTGCAGACGACACTATTAATCTGTTTTTATTTACCACCATCCGTTTAGGCGAACAAGGGGTTAATAGCTATTACCGCCGCCTGCATCCGCACGATGTTTTGCTTGAAAGTTTGCCTAAAATATACCGCCGACACTTTGCTCGGCTAAGCAATTAATCGCTTTCCTTAATTTGGACATTAGGGAGAGCAAGGTTTGCTTAGTTAAGCAAAGTGTTTTTTATTTTAGTTATTTTTAAAGCATCGCTATGAAGACCAAACAATTAAAATATCTTATCGGGGTAACAGCAGTCGTCTTAGTGGCGGTGGGCTGGTACTTCGTGAATCAAAATACTAAATCAGTGGCGTTAGCCGAGGGCAGGTTAGAAATCAGCGAAAGTGATTATGACTTTGGCGTGGTCGGACTCGCTTCCGTGAGCCATATTTTCCGCCTTAAAAATATAGGCGCGGGCGACATCACCATTGTTAAAGTAGCTACCTCCTGCGGCTGTACCACGGCGCAGTTGCGCCAAGGCAATAGAATAACTGCGCCGATAGGCATGGACCACGGCAATCTGCCGCGGACAAATTTTACCTTAGGCGCGGGCGAAGAGATGGAGGTAATTGCCGCCTACAATCCGCTGGCCCATGGATTAGAAAACGCCAAGGGCTCATTTCAGCGCGCTATTTATCTTAAAACAGAAAATCCGCGCGACGAATATACTTTAACTTTTAGCATCACCATTGACCCGAATAAAGTAAATTAAGAAAGAATGTATGAAAAAATTTAAGCTAAAAAAATATCTAAGAAACGGCTTGATAGCCGGTTTGCTGTTAGTTAGCTGGCATTTTGTTTGGGCGGCGGAGCCGGAGGAACGTTATCAAACGGCAGATATCTATTACAACGAAGCGTGCGGCGATTGCAATCAGTATTTGACCCAAGAGCTCGTGCCTTACTTACAAGGGCAAGGAATGACGGTTAAGTTATTTGATTATTTAAACGACCGGCAGGTGAGAAGAGACCTGAATTCTTTGCAGGATAAATTTAACATCCCCTATGAATTACAGAGTCATATTATGACCTTTCTTGATGACGGCAGAGTTATTATTGGCGGGCATGTGCCTTTGGCGCGAGTGCGCGAGGCGATAGCAACTAAGCAGCTGCCGCAGCCGATGCTGATTTTCCAAGACCAGATGTTAGGAATGTCGGGCATTCAAATTAAAGATGTTAAATATGCGGTCTGGCAGCCCGGTATGGCCGCGCAAATGTATGGTTTAGACGAACCATTAACAACCTATCTTAATTCTTGGCAGAAGCAGGAATTATTTCCGAGCCAAAACAAACAACGCTCCTTATTGCCGCTGGTACTTTCCACCGGACTGCTTGACGGCATTAATCCTTGCGCCTTTGCGGTACTGTTGTTTTTTATCGCTTTTCTGTTTACGTTCAAAGGCAGTTTAAAGTTAATCGCGCTTTACGGCAGTCTCTACATCGGTATTATCTATCTGACGTATTTAGGCATTGGCTTAGGATTATTTAAAGCGATCGTCTTATCTAATGAGCCGCATCTAATGGCTAAAATCGGCGCTTGGCTGATTATTGTTTTGGGCGGAATAAATATTATCGGTTATTACCTGCCGCGGTTTCCTATAAAATTACAAATACCGCATTTTTCTCAAGGAGCGTTGCAGCGCTGGCTGACCAAAGGGACGTTGTCGGCAGTTATTGTTGGCGCGTTTTTAGTCGGGCTTTGCACTTTCCCCTGTTCCGGCGGAATTTATGTCGCGATTATCGGCTTGCTTGCTTCTCGGAATAATTTTTGGCAGGGCTTCGGTTATCTTTTGCTCTATAATGTAATGTTTGTGTTGCCGCTGATAGTATTATTAGCCTTTGTCGGCAACCACTACGCGCTTAGCCGGATAGCCGCTTGGCAAGCAGACGCCGCCAAAACTTGGAAGCTTTGGTTAGGCGTTGCCGCCGTAGCAGTCGGCATTATTATTTTAATGTGGTTCGTGTAAAAGCGAATCGGTTTTATTTACTAAATATACTTATTTATGTTTAAGTTATTGGCTCAACTAAAAACAAAAAAAATATTTTCTCCCCGGCAAAAGCAAAAGAAAGAAAAACAAAATCGCGATTGCCCGATGTGCCGCGTTTCCCCGGAAGTAATCAACCAACTAAAACAAGGAACAAAACCGGGCAGTTGCCATAAATCCTAAATATTATTTACTAATCATAAGTTGTATGCAAAAAAAATACGGCATTGCCCTGATATTTGTTCTTTTGTTTATGCTGATTATTAATCAGTGGCAATTAGGCATGATGAATAAAATGTTAGCGGCGGCGTCTTCACAAGCTAATGCCGCCGCGCCAGCCAATTCAGCATCCGGAGCAACTGCCACTAGCGGCGTTTTGCCCGCCGACATCGCCGCTGTGGCAGATAAAATGTTAACGCGCGGCGCGCCGCCGGTTTACGGCGCTAAACTGGGGATTAGTTTTGACAATCCGGCTACGGCCATCAATATTTTATCACCGTTCGAGCAGGACACGCGCCAGGATAAACTAACTGGTACGTTACTGCAACGTTATATTGCCATTGGCCAGCAGACGGCTTGCGAATTTTGTTGCGGCGCCACGACTTTGGTATTTCCGGACGGAAGCAAAGCGTGCGCCTGCGCCCATTCGGCGGCGATGCGCGGCGTGATTGCTTATTTGTTAACCACTCAAGGCAACACGATGAGCGACCAGCAGATATTAGAGGAGGCCAATAAATGGAAGGCGGTATTTTTTCCCGGGCCAACCGTGCAGAAATATTTAGCTAGTCAGGGTCGGGGCGCTACTAACGCGTCTTTACCTTCCCAAGTCGGCGGCTGTTAATTCATTTATTAATTAAAATTAAATTTATGGACAACGCAACCTTAAAAGCAACAGCGGCGCAAGAAATAGACAGTCTTTTTGACCAGCGCCGTCAGCGCGTTCGGCTGCTTAAAGACGGCATTATTATCGGAGTAGTGATTATTTTACTCTTAATGACTTTTTTCCAGTCAATAGAAATTGGCCGCCTGCGCGGTTATGTGCAGGCGGCTAATTCCGCCCGCGGCGCCGCCGCGCCCGCAGCCGCGCCGGCCGCTTCCGCTAATCTTGGTCTGCCTTCCCAAGTCGGCGGCTGTTAACAATAATTTTATGCAATGGGAAAAATTAATTATTACTGTCTTAGTAATTTTAGCCTTAGGCGGTTTAATTTGGTCGGCTTGGGGAATATTTGGCAGGCAGCCGGCTGTTTCGTCATTGATTAATAATCAAAATAATTTTACCAAAGCCCTACAAGCCGAGTTGCCGGACAAATGCCAAACTCCGCCCGGCTATACCGAAGCGGAATGGCAAGAACATATGTCGCATCACCCCGACCTCTATGCCGAATGTTTTACGGAATAGCAACTAATTATTGAATAATATGTGGTCAAAAGAAATTACCCGCTCAATTAAACGCGGAGCGGTTGCCAGCTTCGGCTTAAGTTTGCTCTATGGTATACTGATATCATGGACGATGCCTAATTGGCAGGAAGCGTGGGCAACGACAGCGGCAGTTTGGTATTTATTGATAGCTATTATTGTTAGTTTTGGCGTTCAATTTGGCCTTTGGTCATATTTAAGAATTGTCCATTATCAAACCAGTAGCGCTGTCCCGGGAATGAGTGGAGCTACTTCCTCTGTTTCAATGTTAGCTTGTTGCGCCCATCATTTAGTTGATTTATTGCCGCTGTGGGGCCTGTCCGGCGCCGTCCTGTTTTTAGGGCAGTATCAGCGCCCCCTGCTCGTTATTAGTTTAGCGATTAATCTTTTAAGCATCGCTTATTTATTATATGTCCTTACTAAAAGACAACATATTCAATAAACATTTTTGGCTGATGGTTGTCGGCTGCGCTTTGCCGCTGGTCGTAATCGCGGCTTGGTTATTTTGGTCTAAAGACGCAAATGATTATGTAATTTGGCTGCTCGTTTTGCTTTGTCCCTTAGTACATATTTTTATGATGCGCGGGCATGGGCATAGCGGACAAACGGCGCACCATACTGAAAGTGGGCAAACTGCAACCACCAAATTTTACACTTGCCCGGAGTGCGGGTTGCGCTATGCCGAATTAAGCTGGGCAAAGCAATGCGAGGCTTGGTGCCGCAAACACCACAGCTGTAATTTGGCTATTACTAAACATGCGCTTAAAGACTAATTTATTAAGTTAAAAAATATGAACCAAGAAAACAGAGCGAATGCTCATGCTTGGGCGCTCGCCGCGGCCGGGGTAGCGGCAGTATTTTACCTTGCCTGCGCGGCAATTGTCGCGCTCTGGCCGGCAGCTGCCCTGCGACTTTTAGCTTGGGTAACGCACATCGCCAATGTGGAAAAATTTGCCGGCGATGTCGTTATCACGCCTTTAAGTTTAGCTGTGGGTTTGATTGAGATAGCGCTGTATGTTTATGTTGGCGCGTGGCTGTTAATTTGGTTCCATGCCCAGTTAAGCCGACGCTAACTATAAGATAAAGTTTTTATCTAATAACAGCAGTTGTTATGGATACCTACGCGTATTTAATTTTTAGTTTGTTTTTGTTGGGTGTTTGGCTGATAGTGTTTTTTTCTGCTCGTTCCGGCTCTCGCCCTGAAATTAGGCGCGTTAGTTTTTGGACGATGTGGTTAGCGCTGACCGAACCGTTCTTTGTGCCGGCTTATTGGAACCCGCCCACGTTGTTTGATTTAGCGCGCCGCGCCGGCTTTGATTTAGAAAGTTTCATTTTCTGTTTTGCCGTTGGCGGCATCGTGGTTGTTATGTACGAAGCGCTGCTGCCGGCGCGCCACGTTAAAATGCCGGCCGGCGAGCATCGCCGCGGGCGGCACCGCTTCCATTTCTGGGCAGTTGTATCGGCACCGATAGCTTTTTTGCTTTTATTGGCGGCAACCAGTTTTAATCCAATTTACGCGGCAATGATTGCTCTAGTGGCCGGATTTTTTGCCACTTGGTACTGCCGGCCGGATTTAGTCAGTAAAATGCTCGTCAGCGGCGCGCTGTTTACGGGCGTTTATTTCGTCACCTTTTTACTATTGAATTTTACTTTCCCCGGTTATGTCCAGGCGGTTTGGAATTTCGCGGCTATTTCCGGCGTACTCATTTCCGGCGTCCCGTTAGAAGAATTGCTGTGGGCATTCAGCTTTGGTTTATATTGGTCGAGCGTCTATGAACATTTCAGTTGGTACCGTTTAAAAAAAGTTCTTAATGAAAAATTAAACGCAAGAGTATGAGAGATAAAGTAAAAATTATTGCTCTGTTCGCGTTCATGGCGTTCGTGAGCAATTTTATCTGGGAGTCCTGGCACGCGTCGTATCTTTACGCCTCACACACTTTTAATTTAAGTTTTTGGCCGCTAATGGCGTACGCCGCGAGCGTGGATACGCTGTTGTTGCTCGGAATATTTTTTAGCGGAGTTTTAATTTGGAGAAATTTTTGGTGGTTTCGTAGAGACGCCCTGTCAGGGCGTCTCTACGTAATTTTTGCTGGCATCATCGTTGCCGCTATTATTGAATACAAAGCCGTTTATATTTTTCACCAGTGGATTTATAGCCCAATGATGCCGACGATTTTTGGTTTAGGCTTAAGTCCTTTATTGCAACTGGCGCTGACCGGGTTATTATCAATATCCGTTGTGAGGCAGGCAATTAGGGTAAGTAAATAAAATTAAACAATCATTAGTCTATTTATCCTCCGTTTGCTTTTTTGCCGTTAAAGTGGTTAGATAAAGACAGAAAGGAGGACCAATTTTTGGTTCTTTTTATAATAGAATAAATAAAACAAGGACTCATTTTTCGTCTTTACAGATATCACCAAAAAATACCGAAATGGAGATGAAAAAAATGGCAACAACAAAAGTTCTTAGATTTCATCGTACGCCACTATTGAGCGACGCTAAAAGTGCCGAACTTACTGAAAAGCTCCGGAAGGTTATCCCGGAAATTACTCGGATTGAAACCGAGCAGGTAATCTATGTTGAAACGGATTCTCCGCTATCAACAACAAATCATCGCACATTGCGTTGGCTATTGCGCGACAAACATCAGCCGAAAAATCTGAAACGAACCACTTTTTTTAGCAGAAATGGCAGGAATATTTTGGAGTTTGGACCCCGCCTGAATTTTGAAACCGCGGATTCAACCAATGCGGTTGCTATTTGCCAATCTTGCGGCATTAAAAGCATTGAAAGAGTAGAGCAGGCGCGACGATATTGGATTATTTTAGATCGTCCTCTTACTAAACATGAACAAGATTTGATTGCGCCCTTACTGCACGACAAGATGACCGAATGTCTCTATCTGAAGCCTTTGCAAGCATTCAAATTTAGCAAAAAATTAAAGCGGTCAAAGCCAATTCCAGTTATGGAAAATGGTATTGAAGCCTTGAAAAAGGCGAATGAGCAGTATGGCGCCGGCATGGACGATGTAGATTTGGAATATTACCGTTACCTCTTTGTTGAGGTAATGAAGCGCAACCCGACTGTGGCGGAATTTCGTGATCTAGGAAATACCAATTCCGAGCACTCCAGGCACCATGTCTTCCGCGCCAAACTTATCATTGACGGCAAAGAAGTGCCTTTTACTCTCATGGAGCTTGTTCAGGGCACGCTGAAGAATCGCAAGAACAGTATGATTGCCTATCATGATAACGCATCGGCGATTTACGGATTTTCTGTTTCTTATTTAATCCCAGAGCGTCCGGGCATGCCTTCCCCTATGCGAATGGCAGAATTATTATTCCATCTGGTTTTAACATGTGAAACCCATAACCACCCTTGCCTTTGGTGCGCCTATCAAGGCGCGGGTACTGGCGGCGGGGGGCGGCGGCGTGACAGCGAAGCGCCGGGTCGGGGCGGAATTGTTGTTGCCGGTTCAGCCGGGTTTATGGGCGGCAATCTTAATATTGCCGGATACGAACTCCCTTGGGAGGACAAAACCTTCAGTTATGATCCGCGCACTGAATCGCCATTAAACTTTTTCATCCGGGCCACTAAAGGCGCGTTTGATGACGGCAATCAGTTCGGCGAGCCGGTTATTCTTACTTTTGCGGAAAGTTTTGGCATGATTATTGGCGACAAGCGCTGGGAATTTGTTAAGCCGGTAATGTTTTCCGGCGGCTTCAGTATAATTGATGCCCGGCACGTGGAGAAAGCCAAACCAAAAGAAGGTTGGCTGGTAGTTAAGATTGGCGGACTCGCCTACCGCGTCGGCGTTGGCGGCGGCTCTGCCTCCAGCATGATGCAAGGTGAAAGCACTGAAGATTTGGACTTTAATTCAGTCCAGCGGGCAAATGGCGAAATGGCTAATAAAGCCGACCGCGTTTTGCGCGCTTGTATTTTGATGGGTGAGAGAAACCCCATCAAGGTCATTCATGACCAGGGAGCCGGCGGCAACGGCAATGTTCTAAAGGAGATTGTTAACCCCCAAGGCGCGGTAATCAGACTGCGTTCTATTCCGCTTGGCGACCCAACTCTCACTGATGATGAAATTATGGTTGCCGAGTATCAGGAGAATTTAGCGCTGTTGATTGAGCCAGACAGGTGGGAGGAGTTTGCGGCAATATGCGAACGTGAAAAAGTTCATTGTGCTGCGATTGGCGTTGTTTCCCATGACAGCAAGTTTGTGGTTGTTGACGAAGATAGCACAGTAGTCGCCGACCTTGATCTCAAACATGTTTTTGGCGATTATCCGCAAAAGATGTATCAGGACAAACGCCGTCGCCCTCCCATTCAACCGATTGACATACCATCGGATCTTACCGTACGCCAAGCAATTGAAAGAGTCTTTCGGCTTTTGGGTGTTTGCTCAAAAGAGTGGATGACAACTATCGTGGACAATAGCGTTACCGGCAAAGTAGTACAGTCAGAGTCTGTTGGACAGTTAGGTCTACCAGTCAATGATTACTCGGTAATAGCTCTTAGCCACTTTAAACATGTCGGACAGGCAGATTCAATTGGAGTTAGGCCAGCAATCGGCTTTATCTCCCCGCAGGCTATGGCATGCATGACCGCGGCTGAAGCCCTGTTGAAGCTTATTGGTGTTCCCGTAACTCGGCGGCAAGATATTAAAGTTTCAGGGAACTGGATGCTGGCAGCCAAATTACCGGGTGGCATTGCCTGGTTGTATGATGCAGCTTCGGCGTTGAATCGTTTTATGCCTAAGATCGGCATGGGCATTGATGGTGGTAAGGACTCGCTTTCACTGGCAGCTAAAGTGGATGATACTACAGTACAGTCCCCTAGTACTTTAGTTATTTCAACCTATGTTGGCTGTCCGGATTTCCGTTTACGAACTACTCCTGACATCAAGCGGCCGGGAGAAAGCAGACTTTATTTTGTTGATTTGGCCAAAGGCAATATTCGGCTGGGCGGAAGTGCGCTGGCCCAAACTTTATGCCAAATCGGCACTCGAGCTCCAGATGTTGAAAGCCCGCAAACGCTCAACCGAGCCTTTTATCTCATGCAAAAAATATTGCGCGAAAAGTTGGCTCTGTCCGTTTGCGCTAGAACTAGGGGCGGGTTAATGGCGGCGCTATCTAAAATGGCGTTTGCTGGCAACTGCGGGATTAATGTTCAGTTAAATCATCCCTCTGCTTCAAAAATTGAGCTACTCTTCAATGAAGAGCTTGGCTTTGTTCTGGAAGTTTTACCCAAAAACGAGGCGGCCTTACAAGAGTGCTTCTGTAAAGCAGGATTAGCGGATTCTCTCCAGCTAGTTGGTGCAACTTCACGGGAAAAGCGCATCACAGTTACGCATAACAACCAATTAGTTCTTGAGGAAGATATGCAGGTACTGCGCGAAATCTGGCGCGATACCTCATTTCAACTCAAGAATTTTCACGCGGTAAGGTCGTGCGTAGCTAACGAACGCGCTAACACCTTTGACCGACCTGGCCCCTGTTACTATCTAAACTTTGATCCTGACTGCCGGCCAATCTCTTTTCGTTCCGCTTCTTCCAATTTGCCGCGGGTAGCAATCATTCGCGAGGAAGGGAGTAATGGTGATGAGGAAATGAAATTCGCCTTCCACCTCGCTGGTTTTGAGGTGTGGGACGTGACCATGACCGATATCATTGCGGGTCGCGTTTCCCTTAGCTGGTTTAGGGGCATCGCCTTTGTGGGCGGCTTTTCTTACAAGGACGTTTTAGGAGCCGCTAAGGGTTGGGCTGGAGTTATCAAATTCAACCAACAAACTGCACGCGAGTTTGCTAAATTTTATGACCGGCCAGATACTTTCAGTTTAGGCGTTTGTAATGGATGTCAGCTGATGGTATTGCTTGGAATCGTTCCTTGGATGATGCCGGAAATAATTCAACCTGCTTTGATTGCTAACACCAGCGAATGTTTTGAGGCTCGTTTCCCAACAGTACGGATTTGTCCGTCGCCGGCAATCATGCTAGCTGGAATGGAGAGGGCAGTACTAGGAGTCCATTGCGCGCACGGAGAAGGAAGATTGGTTATCCCCGATCCGGAAGTGCAGCAGAAGATTTTTAATGAGCATTTGGCCCCGATACTGTTCGTTGACGATTATGGTACTCCCACCGAGAAGTATCCGTTTAATCCCAACGGCTCCGCGCTCGGCATTACTGCTTTGTGTGATTCAACCGGTCGGCATTTGGCTTTTATGGAACATCCGGAGCGGACAGTATTGCCATACCAATGGCCATATTGGCCGCGCGAGTGGGCGGATATTCAGAGTTCTCCCTGGCGACGTATGTTCCAAAATGCCTATTTATGGTGCAGTGCTGTTGACGACTGTTCCGTTGAGCCTGTTTCATTTTTTTGCAGCATAGATTAGGGAGTAAATCTATTATTTAAATTCCCCGCCGGGTCATTCATTTGGCTCGGCGTTTTTCTTTTTTAGTAAGATTAATAAAAATCTGCTACAATAACTAAAGCATTTATTTTTTTAGATATTTTATGAACCTATACATTTTTGCCAGCGTGTTTGTTGTTTCCCTCATTTCCCTGATGGGGGTGATTGCGCTGGCCGTAAGCGTGGAAAAATTGCAGAAAGTTTTGTTTTATTTAGTCAGCTTTTCCGCCGGCGCGCTCTTGGGCGACGTTTTTTTGCATTTAGTGCCGAATTTGGCAGGGGGGGCTGCGCTTACCATTCGCTCTTCACTTTTAATTTTAGCCGGCATCATCATTTTTTTTGCACTGGAAAAATTTATTTGCTGGCGGCACTGCCACATTCCCACTTCCCGGCAGCACGTGCATACCTTGGCCGCGGTTAATTTAGTCGGCGACGGCCTGCATAATTTTATTGACGGGTTGGTTATTGCCGGCAGTTTTGCCGTTAGCTTGCCGCTGGGGCTGGTAACAACAGCCGCCGTCATTGCGCACGAAGTTCCGCAGGAAGTTGGTGATTTTAGCGTTTTACTGTACGCCGGTTTAACGCGGGGCAAGGCGATATTGTTTAATTTTTTATCGGCGCTGGTCGCTTTTTTAGGCGCCGGCGTGGGCATTATTTTTGCCAGCCAGTTCGCGGATTTTACCAATATCATCATCCCTTTGACTATCGGCGGGTTTATTTATATCGCCACCGCTGATTTAATTCCCGAGTTGAAAAAAGAAAATGAATTAAGCCAGTCATTAAAGCAGTTTTTGGGCATTGCCGCGGGGGTTGGCATTATGGCTTTGCTTCTATTGTTAGAATAAATCCCCACACCATATTTTGTTAACGGTTGGGGTATTTTTGCCACTAAATTATCCGCCTTACGTCTTAGAAATAATATTATGGCGTCTAATGGTGTGGGGATAAATATGGCGCGTGACTTAAAAGAATTTCCTAAAGTTATTTTTTTTCGGCAGATGCTTGGCCCGAGTTTTATTATTTTAGCTTTGGGCTTGGGCTCGGGAGAAGTTATTTTGTGGCCATACTTAACCTCTAACTTTGGCTTAGGCATTGCTTGGGGCGCGCTTTTAGGCATTACTTGCCAGTATTTTATCAACATGGAAATTGAGCGCTATGCTTTGGTTAAAGGCGAATCGGTTTTTGTCGGCATGCATAAATTGTGGCGCTGGGCTGCGGGTTGGTTTATCGCCTCTACTTTTATTGGTTTTGGTCTGCCCGGAATTATTGCCGCGAGCGCGCAGGTATTTAGCTTTATGTTTGGCATTACTGATTTTAAATGGACGGCGATTGTTTTTTTAATTTTAATCGGCTTGATTTTAAGCATTGGCAAAACGGTGTACGCGATGATGGAACATATCACTAAAATAGTCATTATTTTAGGCATTCCGTTTATTTTAGTTTTGACTTTTATCATCGCGCGCGACCTTGATTGGCTCGCACTGGGGCAAGGAATTATTGGGATGGGGGACGGTTTTTGGTTTTGGCCGGCCGGCATGAGTTTGGCGGTATTTTTAGGCGCGTTCGCTTACGCGGGCGCGGGCGGCAATTTAAATCTGACGCAGTCAATTTATGTTCGGGAAAAGGGATACGGCATGGGAAGGCATGCGCAAAAAATCGCCGGCCTGTTCCGCGACATCCGCGAACATCAGGAAGTAAAATTAACCGGTGAAAATTTTAAAGTTGACGCTGTAAGCATCAGCCGCTTCCACGCTTGGTGGCGCAAAGTTAGTCTTGAGCATTTGCTCGTATTTTGGTTTTTAGGCGCGCTGGCCATGCTTTTATTAATGCTGTTAGCTTATGCCGCGGCTTTTGGCAACCCGGCTAACGCGCAGGGGATTTTATTTGTAATCAATGAGGGGCTCGCCATCGGCGGTCTGCTTGCGCCTGGGGTTGGAATATTGTTTTTGTTGGTCGTGTCCGTAATGTTATTCCAAACGCAATTGGGAATTATGGATTCCACCTCGCGCATTATGGCGGAAAATTTAGCTCTTTGGAAATTGGGCGGCCAGCCGAGCGGCAGAATTAACCTGTCTAAAATTTATTTTTGTTTTGTCTGGGCGCAGATTGCTTTCGGCATTATTTTATTTTTGTTTAACATCTATGAACCGAAGTTCCTCATCGTATTGGGCGCGGTCATCAACGGCTGCGCCATGGCCGCGCATATCGCGCTGGTAAACTGGATGAATCATAAAGCGTTGCCAAAAGAGTTTCAGGCAAGAGTTTGGCGCAAGGCAATTATCATTGTTATTTTCCTGACCTTTTTATTTTTTGGCGGGCTGACGCTGTGGGATAAGATTTTTTAAACTAAACTTTAAACTTAACAAAAAAATAACTTGCTCTATAGAAGTAAGTCATTTTTTATTTGGTGGACTGTGCCGGATTCGCCCCGAGATTAACTCGGGGCGCCACGGGTTTATCCCGTGGAGAACCATGTGGACTGTGGGAGATTCGAACTCCCGACCTCCGCGTTGCAAACGCGGCGCTCTACCAGCTAAGCTAACAGCCCAAAATCAATTACAAATTAAAAATTACGAATTATCAATTATTCGTAATTGCTAATTGATAATTGTTTTCTGTATCGGCCTAATGATCGGGCTTAAAATCCACATAATAAAACTTTGGTGCAAATTCAAGAAAACCAGCATAAAGATAAAAAATGCCAGTATGCCGATGAGTTTGTAGCCCAAGCGAGAGCCGCCCTCGGTGCCGAGATATTTTTCAAACCAAGGAATGGGGCCGAAAGCGTTGTAGATTTTTTCCGAGTAAATAACCATCAGCGCGCCGACCGCCATGCCGATTAGACCGATAATAAAATGCATAGCGTTATTTTACAAAGTCAAATGGGTTATACTTAATGTTATTAATAATAACTTCAAAGTGCACGTGCGGCCCGGTGGACCAGCCGGTAGAGCCAATCAAAGCAATCGTTTGCCCTTTCGCCACCTCTTCGCCTTTTTGCACTAATAACTTGGAGGCGTGCCCGTAGCGCGTGCGTTTGCCGCCGCCATGGTCAATAACCACTTGGTTGCCATAGCCCGTGCCCCAGCCGGCGTATTCCACGACGCCGGCGTCGGCGGCATAAATAGGCGTGCCTAATTTATTAGCAATATCAATGCCGCGGTGGCGCCAACTATAATACTGGGTGATGCGGTAGCCGATAGTCGGCCAATTCATCTTGTTGCCCGGCACCGGTTTAGCCGAGGGCGGAGTAATCAGCTCCTTTAGAGCCGCGATGCCGGAGTAGCTGGTAACGGCCGGCGCGGTATATTTTTTACTGCCGCCCGGAATGATAATTTTTTGTCCGGCGCGGAGGTAGCCTGAATCCGCTAATTTATTAAAGTTAGCTATTTCTTCTTTAGTAACGCCGTATTTTTTGGCAATGCCTTGCAGGGTGTCGCCTCGCTGAATGGCATAAGACACGCCGCTTACCGGCAAAATTGCCAAAGTATTGCCCGGGCGGATAACGGAATAGGCGGTTAGGTTATTTTCCCACAAAATAGCGCTGACCGAAATATCGTATTCTTGGGCGATGGTGCTGATAGTTTCGCCGGATTGCACCGCATGAAAGACAATAGTCGTGCGCGGCCGCTTTACTTTTTTGGTTTGCGCCAGGTTGGGTTTGACAAAAGAGCTGCCGCCGTGGACTAAACTTTCCGTCGTTTCCTCTTCTGCCTCCCCAACGGCTTTCATTTCCGCTTGCGGCTGGACGCGCACGCTGCCTAAATTGCGCAGATAGTTTTCTTCTTCGGGCGTGACAATAGCGGACTGGTCAAAAGTTTCCACGATTAACTCCTCATCTTCGGCAAACTCGTTCTGCAGTAAGTAAAAAAGTATTGGTTTAGGAGAGCTGTCGTCAGCCGCCAAGGTATCTTTACTGCCGGCGGTTAGATTAATTATTAAAATAATAACGGTTAAGCCAATAATGGTGGCATGAGTGGCGCGGCTGCTCAAAAATAGACGGCTAAACCGCACTCGCTCCTGGCTGCCGATTTTTGTTTTTAAAATTAGGAATTGCCCGTACAGCCTAATAATAACACTGCCAAAGAGCTTTTTAGAGACATTGTATAAAGGGAGAAATAACAAATTTCGCAATCCCAGTATTAAAAATTTAACGCCATAATATATTCCCTGAAACAGTAGAATTAAGATATTTAGCCCTATTTTTTTGAAATTATCGGACATTTATTTAATAAAAAAGACCTTAATCGGTCTTTTTTATTGTAGCAAAATTAGGGGGCAGGGTCAATTTTACACCTAACGCGTTGCGCAATCTCGCAAAAAGCGGATTGCGATATGGCTGAAAAGAATTAGAATTTAATTTTTATTTTTTGCAATTTACTTAATATTTTTATTCTATGTTCAAAATGTGGCATATCTAAATCAATATATTTTTCACCATTTTTAATTAGAAATCGAAGATATAAAGATACTGAAAAAATATGAAGTTTTGAGAAAGGAGTTTTAAATGGAAGATGAGAAATAGATGATAAAGGATTTAACCCCCTTTTATCAGAAGATATTGGCATCCAGTATATTAGTAGCGGTTCAATTTTTAAATTTTTATACTCGACTGGTGGACGCATAGGAAGTAGTACTTTACTGACCCTATTTGGATGAGGTGTTTTTTTGGAAAAAGAATTTTTTTCTTCACGGTTCCAGTGATACTTCGCAACTGCTTTTATCATTTCATCGCTTGCATCAGATCCCAACTGTTTGCCGCCAATCGCGGTCGCTGCCCAGTTTTTAATCTCACACTGGTATAATTTATTTTTTTTATCAATAATCCACCGATCTAATTTTTTACCATTTCTACCCCCCTGAAGAACTGAATCATCAAGTATTTTTACGCCATTTTTTCTAAAATGTTTATAAGAAGAGGCATTTAAATCTTCTCCTAAAATAGTCGACACGGCATTTGCATCTCCTTTTTGAGAATCTTTTATATCATCAAAAAAATCCAAAATTTCTTTAATATTCAATTTCATAAAGTTATTTAAAAATAGAAATGACAAATAATAGCTACACTTTAATAATTACCGGCAAAACCATCGGCCGCCTTTGCGTTTTGCGGAACAGGAATTCGCCTAAAGTATTGCGCAACTTATTTTTAATAAAGTTTTCATCGGCTTTGGTCGCGTTAGAACTGGACATCACGATTTCTTTGGCTTTCATGCGCGTATCTTCCACCAGCTTTTTATTTTCTTTCATATGGATAAAGCCGCGCGAAATTATGTCCGGATTGCCGACCAGTTTGCCGGTTTTGCTGTAAATAGTCGCAATCACCACAATCATGCCGTCCTCTGACATTACTTGCCGATCGCGCAAGACTATTTCGGAAATGTCCCCTACTCCCAACCCGTCTACCATCACGTAATCAGTATTTGCTTTTTCTTTTAATAGTTTCGGTTTTCCGTCTTTAAACTCCAGTATTTCGCCGTTAGCGAGGACAAAAATTTTGTTAGACAAAAAGCCCGAGCGCAGGGCGATTTTTTTTGCCTCCACCAGCATATAGTAGTTGGCGTAAACGGGGAGAAAATAATCCGGCTTAATTTGTTGCAGCACCGCTTTAATGTCTTCGGCGGTGCTATGGCCGCTGGAGTGCACATCCATAATCTCGGCGTGAAAAACATTTTCCGTTAAGCGGTAAATTTGGTCTTTGAGTTTTTGGATAGTGGCTTCGTTGCCGGGGATAACGGAGGAGGAAAAAACAATAGTGTCGTTTGGTTGGATTTGGATGTGGCGGTGATTGTTGTTGACAATGCGCGCAAACGAGGCGTTATTTTCCCCTTGCGCGCCCGTGCAAATGATAATTACTTTATTGTCCGGATAGCGGTGAATTTGTTCAATGCCGATAATGGTTGATTTGTGCGCTTTGATATAGCCCAACTCTTTAGCAATTTCAATATTCATTTTCATGCTGTAGCCGTCCAGCGCCACTTTTTTACCTATACTTTCCGCATATTCCAAAATATATTTAATGCGCTCAATTTGAGAAGAAAAAGTGCCGATAATGATTCTGCCCGAAGCGGCGTCAATTAGTTTTTGCAAATTAGCCATCGTTACCTTAGTTGATACGCGTTCTTTGGTGACAGTCGCGCCTAAACTTTCCAGCATCAGCACGCGCGGCGAAGGCAGTTTGGCTAATTGTTCGTAAGTAACTGCTTGCCCGCTGACGGGATTTTGCTCCAGCGCCCAATCGCCGGGATGAATAATTGTCGCTTGAGGCGTTTGGATAACTACGCCGACCGCGTCCATAATAGAATGCTCTACCGGGAAAAAAGAAATTTTAAATTTGCCTAAAGTTATTTTTTGCTCCAAAGATTGAATGGTTATTGCTTTGAGTTTGCCGGCAGTGCCGCGCTTGTAGTCTTCTTGCCGGTTTTTGATTAAAGCGAGCGTTAATTGGCGGCCGATAATCAGCGGGTTGCCGAGCCGCTCCAACAGCATGGGAGCGGCGCCAATATGGTCCAGATGCCCGTGGCTGAAAATCACGCCGCGGATATTATGCTTTTTATTTTCCAGCGAGCTGACGTTGGGAATAATATAATCAATGCCGGGCATGTCCTCATCCGGGAATTGAATGCCCATGTCTAAGATGATGATATCGTTGCCGTATTCAAACACCGTGCAGTTGCGCCCGACTTCTTCCTGCCCGCCTAAGCAGTAAATTTTTAAGCTGTCGCCGCTGTCTTTTGCGCGCCGTTGCTTGGTTTCGGCTGGTTTCGGCTGGTAAGCAGGCGGCAGTTGGCCGCGAGCAGCCGAAGAAGTAAATTTAGCAGGGGTGTTTTTAGGTTTCCCCGGGCGGCGGCGGGTAAAACCTCCCGGCCTAAATTGCGGCTGGGGCTTTGCTTGGCTGGGGGAGTTGGCTGGTTTAGCTATTATTGCGGAAACATTAATAGCCGGGCGGGCAGTATCGTGGGCGCGCCGGTATAGCGGTTTACGAATAAACATAAAATTAGAATAACTCCTCCTTTTTCTTTTTTATTTAAAGGAAAGAAAGAAGCGATTATTTAATTAATAATTGAGAAGAAAATTTTGTGCCGATGGTGGGATTTGAACCCACAAGCCTTGCGGCACACGGCTCTGAACCGTGCGTGTTTGCCAATTTCACCACATCGGCTTAACTAAAGCAGACATTAAAATATGAAAACATAAAAGCAAAAAATAAAATTACTCATCCATCAATCTCATTGACTGTTTTAATGTTCTAGTGTTTTAATGTTTTTTACCAGACTATTTTTTTACGAATATTGATATACCAATTAGTGATGTTAGCGAAGCGGTCGCTCGGGATAATAATCGCTTGGGTATCGAAGCCCTTAATTTTATTATTTTGCAGATAAGGATAACTTTGGCTGTAAAGGAAAATCGCCGGCAGATCGCGCGCGATTATTTCCTGAAATTTTTTGTATTTTTCTTGCCGCGCGCCGGTGTTAGTGGTAATGCGGCCGTCTTCCAACAAAATATCAATTTCTTTATTGGCGTAGTTAGCTAAATTTAACCCGCTGGGGCCAATTTGAGACGAATGCCAGAAAGGATACTGGTCCGGGTCGCCCCCTAAAACCACGCCGTACAAAAGCACTTGATAGTTCCGAGGGCGGATAACTTCGGTTTGGATTAATTGAGCCGAAACGGCGTTAATTGTTACTTTAATATTTATTGCTTCCCACGCTTGTTTGATTAATTCCGCTACTTGCATCGTGTCCGGCTGGTCAATAGTAGTAATCGCAATCGTCAGCCATTCCTCCCCTTTTTTTTGCCGCTGTTCTCCGGCGAGCAAGCCAGTAGTAGTGGCCAGGTCGCTATCAGGCACTTCAGATACTTGCCAGCCCGCTTCCTTTAACAAGGCCCGCGCTCTATCCAGGTCAAAATTATACTTAGCGACAGCGTCATTATAAAATTCAGTAAACATCGGTAAAATCGGGCTATCAATAATTTGCGTATGGGGGAATAGCGTTGCCAAAGAAATTTTGTCCAAGGCAAAAGCCAGCGCTTGCCGCGTCCGGATATCTTTCAGCGCCCCTAAATTATTTTGGTTAAAAAAGAGCGCGGTGAGTTGGGGCTGCGTTAAGTAATAGCGGCTTAAGTTGTTATTAGTGATTTTATTTTCGTATTCTCGGGGCAGGTAATCTATGCCTTCGGCCTTGCCCTCATTAAGGGTGCTGACGCCTTCGCCAAAAAGAGGAGAAAATTTAAAAATAATAGTATTGATGTAAGGTTTTTCCCTAAAATAATATTTATTCGCCTCTAACTCATACGACCTAATGTTGCCGGATTTATCTTTGGTTAATGATTTAAAGCCGTAAGGGCCGCTGCCAACGGGCTTAAGGTTCAATTCCGCTAAATTGGCGGCGGCGGGCGCAATTTGTTCCCAGATGTTCGCGGGCAAAATACCAAAGGTCAGTAATTCCAAAAAAGCGGCGTAGGGTTCAGCCAGTATAAATTTAACCGTGCGTTCGTCTGCTTTATTTATCTCCACTCCGGTGAAACTGACGCGCAGCGGGCTCTTATACTCCGGATTTTTAATCGCCTGAAAAGTAAAAATAACATCGTTAGCGGTTAAGGGCGTTTTATCCTGCCAGAGAATATTTTCTTTTAAATAAAAAGTATAAATTTTACCGTCTTCGCTGACTGCAAATTTTTCCGCCAAATCCGCTGTTAAGCCGCCGTCTTTAGTTCTAGTTAACAAGCCGGAATAAATTAGCGCCACTAAATCGCTATCGACATTATTAATCGAAGAGTACAGCGGATTAATAAATTTAGGGGCGCCGGTGATAATTTCGGTGTAACTGCCGCCGACTGCCGGAACTAAGGCAATATTATTTTTATAAAAAATAAAACCTAAAAAAACAAAATTAACAACGATAATGGCGGCGCACACCTGAATTATTTTTTTTTCTTGGTTAGACAAAAATTGTCCGATATATCTCCATTGGCTCCAGTTGGGCCAGTGCGAGCGATGCAGGGAAAAAATTAGTTTTTTGTCCGCCGCCTCGCCCGCTTTCCCCGCCGCCGGCAATATTTTTTTCCACCACAAAAACAGGCGGTTGCGGTTAGCGGCCAAGGCATTTTTTATTTTTTGCCAAAAAGATAAATTGTTTGGCTTAGATTCAGGCACAAGGAAAATTTAGAGCAGCGAATTTTTAGATAAAGATAAATAAGACTAAGAGAGGAGTTATTGCCAGATGATATTAACCAAAGCTAAGCCGATAAAGACAACCGCCAGCACAACGGTCGCCCGAAAAAGCGTTTTTTCTAAGCCGCGTTTAGTGCTAAAGACGTTGCTGGAATCACCGCCGCCGAAAACGCCGCCTAAGCCCGCGCCGCGGTTTTGCAGTAAAATGGCAACCATTAAAGCGACCGCCACGATAGTTTGGATAATAGTTAAAAATTTCATGAGCGAGGGTTATTTATTAATTTTAGCAATCAGGTTAGCTAAGACGGCTTTGTTATTGACGGCTAAATCAGCCAGAATTTTTCGGTCCAAGGCGATGTTATTTTTTTTCAATAAATTTATCAGGCGGGAATAGGTTAAATTATGTTCCCGCGCGAAAGCGTTGATTTTTATCTGCCACAGGCGGCGGAAGTCGGCTTTCTTTTTGCGCCGGTCGCTAAAAGCGTGCTGCCCGGCTTTCAGGACAGCGGTGCGCGCCGCTTTGATTAATTTTTTTCTGCCCCATTTATAGCCCTTCGTCTGTTTAAGCAGATTTCGCCTTCGTTTTACGTGGCTGGTTCCCCGTTTAACTCTTGGCATAGATTCAATTTAATTGGTAATTAATTTTAAAGGTATGGCACTAATGCGTTAATCGTCTTGCTTTCGGTTTTAGCCATTAAAACATCGCGCCGCTTAGCGCGCGTTACTTTACCGCGGTCGCGGCTGTTAAAATGGTCTTGGCCGCAATGGCGTTTGATTATTTTATTGGTTTTGGTTCGCTTAAAGCGTTTGGCGGTCGCTTGATGAGTTTTTATTTTTGGCATAAGTTATTAATTTTTATTAACGACTATCATATTAAAGCCATTCATCTGTCTTGTCAAACTTTGTTCTTCCACTAAATTAAGGCGGCCGTTTTCTTTTAGTTTATTAATAAAATTTTTCATAATTGCCACGCCTTTGCTTGCTAATTGCTTTTCCCTGCCTCTTAAGATAATTTCTATCTTTAATTTGTCGCCTCGCTCCAAAAATTTAGCTGCCTGCTGCAGGCGAAAATCCAAATCGTGCGGGCTGATGCGCAAAGAAAGACGAATGTCTTTAACCTCAATTTTTTTCTGTTTTGCTTTTTGTTTCTGCAGCTGCTTTTCTTTTTGGTAGCGCATGCGGCCGTAGTCGGTAATTTTAGCTACCGGCGGCTGGGCTTTGGGGGACACCTCCACTAAATCCAACTCTTGTTCGCGCGCCAGCGCAATAGCTTTAGTGACGGGCATAACGCCCAGCGTTGCTCCGGCGTCATCAATCACCCGCACTTCAGGCACTCTGATTTGTTCGTTGATGCGATAAAATTCAAGTTGGGGTTTTGGTTTTGGCCTGCGGAATGTTCGTCTCATGGTAGAAAGATAAGAGGTAAAAAGTAATTAATATAATGCGAATGCTTCAAATTAGTATGCAAATACCACAAAAATTATATTTCCATATCCGGATTGGTAATTAAACTACTTAATCTATTAGTGAAGATATACAAATATAGTATTTGCATATCTCAGATAGACTAATTAATCTAGGAGTATTTGTATTATAGGGTTTGCAAAACAATTAAGTCCGCACAAACTTATTGAACTGTGGAGATGAGGGGAATTGCCCCGCCACTGCGCGCTTGCGCTTGCGTGCGGGGTCCGCCTCGGGAGGAAATCCCTGCCATCTTTTTCTATTTGGCAAACTTGTTTTTAATTTTAATCTCGGTGGAGATGAGGGGAATTGAACCCCTGTCTGGCAAGCAAGTTATCCTGCGTGTACAGGCGTAGTTTCTGCTAAAGTTTCACTTAGGCAATAAAAACAGAAACAAAAATTGCCTAAGCTAGTATTCTTTTGTTTCAATTTATCCATGAATACAAGCGGGACAAATCTAACCTACTAAATAACACCCGAGTACAGCTAGTAGGCGTTACTGGTCGGATGGCTCTTGCTTAAATTTAAGCCAGAGCAGGAGCAAAAGCTAAATTGGCGAAAGCCAACCTAACTTTGCTGAATAAGTTTTTGACACTTATGTTTGCCGCTTAGTAGTTTTACGAGATTAAAACGGCACGGCTCGGCCTGCGTAGTGATAAAATGATCATGCCATCGATTCCTAACACCCCCAAAATTTGTTATTTAAAAAATATCCCAATAAGATGGGATTTGAGAAGAAGACGCTAATATTGTTGTTTTATGCGCCGCAACTTTCTCTCTATTTCCCGTTTTTTAAT